>JAWOBP010000047.1:0-17458 GCA_046484285.1 Polyangia bacterium | reverse complement strand
TGGTGCAGCCCAGGCCCAGGTCGACCGCCCAGCGCCTGGGCTGCGAGTCGGCGAAGATCGTCGAGGACCAGAACGGCGCGCCGGGCAGGCCGGGGAACGCCTCGCTGTGCGCGGCCGGGTCGGCGCCGCAGCGGTTGGCGATCGACGACAGCTCGCTCACGCTCGGCAGTCGCCAGTCGTCGTGACCGGCGTGTAGGGGTCCGGGTCCGGATCCCAGCCCGGCAGGTCGATCGGATCGTCGTTCCACTCGCAGCTCAGGCCGTCTCCGTAGTAGATCTCGTGCTTCAGCGTCGCGCACAGCCGCGGGACGTCCTTCCGCGTGCCACGGACGCTCAGGCCGAAACCGAAGGGAGGCCGCGAATCAGGTCGCCAGGAAGGACTCCAGGGCCTTGCCCGCCTCGGAGCCTCTCAGCTTTCCCAGGGCGCGGCACTCGATCTGGCGGACCCGCTCGCGGGTGACTCCGATCTGGACTCCGATCTCCTCGAGCGTGTGCTCGTGCGGCCCGTCGAGGCCGAAGCGCATTCGGATCACCTTCTTCTCGCGCTCGTCGAGCACCTCTAGCGCGTCGCTGGTGCGGGCGCGCAGCTCGGTGTCCTGCGCCGCCGAGTCTGGGCAGGGCAGCGACTCGTCCGGGACCGTGTCCCCCAGGCTGCGCTCGTCGTCGGCTCGCAGCGGGTCCTGCAGCCGCAGCGGCTCCTGGACCAGCTCGCGCGTCTCGGTGACCGCCTCGGCGGGTATCCCCAGCCGCTCGGCGATCTCCTCGTCGCTCGGCGCTCCGTGCCGGCGCATTCCCAGCTCGTCGCTGATCCGCTTGATGCGGCGCAGCGTGTCGGCGCGGTGGACCGGCAGCCTGATCGTGCGTCCCCGCAAGGCGACGGCGCGCGTCACCGCCTGGCGGATCCACCAGACCGCGTAGGTCGAGAAGCGGAATCCCAGCCGGTAGTCGAAGAGGTCGACGGCCCGCATCAGGCCGACGTTGCCCTCCTGGATCAGGTCGTCGGTGTTCATCCCGACCACCGAGTAGCGCTGCGCGATCGAGACCACCAGCCGGATGTTGCCGCGCACCAGCTCCTCGCGCGCGTTCTCCACCCGGCAGCGGCCGGCCCGCAGCCGCTCCCAGAGAGCGTCCAGCTCGGCCAGCTTCAGCCCGACCTCGGCCGCGCCGCGAGCGCGGGCGCGACGCGCCTCGCCCAGCGAGTCGACCACGACCTCCAGCACGGAGTGGCGCCGCGCCAGCTCGATCTCGACCGCGGATGCTCTCCGCTCGAGCTGCGAGGGAGAGCCGACGTCACCCGCGATCTCGCATTCAGCCCGGGCGAAGGCGTCGCAAATGCTCTCGAGATCATCGTCGTTTTCCGCGGCGCCGGAGGCCAGTAGACCCAGCGTCGCCGGAGACAGCTCGGAGAGCGACAGCGCGCGCACCATAGCCAGGTAGCCGCCCTCCATCGAGCGGGCCATCTCGACCTCGCCCTCCCGCGACAGCACGGGGTGGGCCAGGCAGGGATCGCTTTTCCATTTCGAGTTGGTCATACCCAAAAGTCGTCCTCGTCATCCCCCATCCAAAGTGTTGAACACGCGAGCAGGGTCGCGTGTTCCCGAAAAACCAGTCGGCCGCGGGGGTCCGGGCCGAAAACGCTTTTTGTTGGAGTACGCCCGTGCCCCGATTTGCCAAAAAAAATGGCGCGGACGTCGGGCTACATGTTGCGACGATACATACCGCCCACTTCGAAGAGCTTCTCGGTGATCTGACCGAGCGAGGCCCAGCGGGCGGTCTCCATCATCTGGGCGAAGATGTTGCCGCCGTCGCGCGCGACCCGCGCGAGGTCCTTCAGGCTCTTTTCGATTCGATCCGCGTTGCGCTCTTGCAGCGACTCGACGTTGTCGATCTGCTCGCGCTTCTCCTCGGGGGTGGCGCGCCGCAGATCCAGCTTGTCGGGAATCAGGCTCTTTCCGTCTTTGGTCAAGTAGGTGTTGACGCCGATGATCGGCATCTCTCCGGTGTGCTTGCGGTGCTCGTAGAGCATCGACTCGTCCTGGATCTTGCCGCGCTGGTACTGGCTCTCCATCGCGCCGAGCACGCCCCCGCGTCGCGAGATGCGCTCGAACTCGGAGAGGATCGCCTCCTCGACCAGCTCGGTCAGCTCGCGCACGATGTAGGAGCCCTGCCAGGGGTTCTCGTTCTTGGTCAGCCCGAACTCGCGCAGCACGATCAGCTGGATCGCCATCGCGCGCCGCACCGACTCCTCGGTGGGAGTCGTGATCGCCTCGTCGTAGGAGTTGGTGTGCAGCGAGTTGCAGTTGTCGTAGAACGCCAGCAGCGCCTGCAGCGTGGTGCGGATGTCGTTGAACTGGATCTCCTGGGCGTGCAGCGATCGCCCCGAGGTCTGGATGTGGTACTTGAGCTTCTGGCTGCGGGCGCCCGCGCCGTACAGGTCGCGCATCGCGATCGACCAGATCCGCCGCGCCACGCGCCCGATCACGGTGTACTCGGCGTCCATCCCGTTGGAGAAGAAGAACGAGAGATTGGGCGCGAAGCTGTCGATCGGAAACCCCCGCGAGAGGTAGTACTCGACGTAGGTGAAGCCGTTGGCCAGCGTCAGCGCCGTCTGCGTGACCGGGTTCGCTCCAGCCTCGGCGATGTGATATCCGGAGATCGAGACCGAATAGTAGTTCTTTACCTTGTTCTCGATGAAGTATTCCTGGATGTCGCCCATCATCCTGAGCGCGAACTCGGTGGAGAAGATGCAGGTGTTCTGGGCCTGGTCCTCCTTGAGGATGTCGGCCTGCACCGTGCCGCGCACCGTCGAGACCGTCCGCGCCCGAATCTCTTCCAGCTCCTCGGGGTTGGGAGCCCGTCCTTCCTTCTCGGCGAAGCGGTCGACCTGCTGGTCGATCGCCGCGTTGAGGTAGAAGGCCAGCATCATCGGCGCGGGGCCGTTGATCGTCATCGAGACCGAGGTCTGCGGGTCGCAGAGATCGAAGCCGGCGTACAGCTTCTTGATGTCGTCCAGCGAGCAGATCGAGACCCCCGAGTCGCCGACCTTGCCGTAGATGTCGGGGCGCTCGGCCGGGTCCCGGCCGTAGAGCGTGACCGAGTCGAAGGCGGTCGAGAGCCGCTTGGCCTCGTCGTTCTCGGTCAGGTAGTGGAAGCGCCGGTTGGTCTTGACCGGGCCTCCCTCGCCGGCGAACTGGCGCTTGGGGTCCTCGCCGCGGCGCTTGAAGGGAAAGACTCCCGCCGTGTAGGGAAACTCGCCCGGGACGTTCTCCAGCAGCGAGTATTCCAGCTTGTCGCCGTCGTCGGCCAGCTCGGGCAGGATCACGCGTGGAATCTTGGTCCCGGCCAGCGTCTCGCTGGTCAGCTCCACCGAGTAGTCGCGGTCGCGCACGCGGTAGGTGAAGCTCGCGCCGCTGTAACGCTCGCGCCGCTGCTCCCACTGATCGAGCACCCGCCGGGACTCGTCGCTCAGCTCCGATTCGATCTCGGCGATGCGGCGATCGATCTCGCCGGCCGACTCGCCGCCCAGCTCCCGCCTGGCGCTCAGCAGGTGCTGGCGCCTGCGGCCCAGCTCGGCCTGCTCGCGGGCTCGTTTCTTGTAGTTGCGGACCGCGTCGGCGATCTCGCCCAGGTAGCGGATCCTGTCGGCCGGGATCAGCGATTTGCGCCCCGACTTGCGGGCGATCCGCTCTTTGGGAATGCCGCAGCGAAACCCGACTCCGGTCTTCTCCTCGACCAGCTCGAGCAGCGCGGCGTAGAGGCCGTTGACGCCCTCGTCGTCGAATTTCGAGGCGATTGTGCCGTAGACGGGCAGATCCTCCAGCTCCACGTCGAAAGCGTTGCGGCTGCGGCGCAGCTGGCGGCGCACGTCGCGCAGCGCGTCCTCCGAGCCCTTGTGCTCGAACTTGTTGATTGCGATGATGTCCGCGTAGTCGATCATGTCGATCTTCTCGAGCTGGGTCGGCGCGCCGAAGTCGGAGGTCATCACGTACAGCGCCGCGTCGGAGACGTCGACCACCTCGGTGTCGCCCTGGCCGATTCCGGAGGTCTCGATGAAGACCAGGTCGTAGCCGGCGGCCTTGACCACGTCGATCGCGTCGCGGATCGTCTCGGGCAGCTCGGTGCGCGAGCCGCGCGTGGCCAGCGAGCGCATGTAGACCTCTGTGCCGTGAATCGCGTTCATTCGAATCCGGTCGCCGAGCAGGGCGCCGCCGGTCCTGCGCTTGGAGGGATCGGCCGAAAGGATCGCCACGGAGCTGTCGGGGTTGTCCTCGCGCAGGCGCCGCACCAACTCGTCGAGCAGCGAGCTCTTGCCGCTGCCCCCGGTGCCGGTGATCCCGATCACGGGCACCTTCTTCTTTTCGGCGCGGGCGCGCACCTCGGCGGCGATCTTCTCGTAGGCGCCCTCGCCGATCTCGGTCATCGTGATCGCCCGCGCGACCGCGGCCGGATCCGCGCAGCTCAGCTCCTCGACCGCGGGGGTCTCGGCGCCGCGCATGCTCGGATCGTCGGAGCCGGGGATGTTGATCGTGTGGAAGTCGCTGCGCTCCAGCAGGTCGTCGATCATGCCCGGCAGACCCATCGTGCGGCCGTGCTCCGGGTCGTAGATGCGCTCCACGCCGTGCTTCTCCAGCCGCTCGATCTCGTCGGGTCTGATCACGCCGCCCCCGCCGCCGAAGACGCGGATGTGTCCGGCGCCCCGCTCGCGGAGCATGTCGACCATGTACTCGAAGAACTCGATGTGGCCGCCCTGGTAGGAGGAGATCGCAATCGACTGGGCGTCCTCCTCGATCGCGGCTTCCACGATTTCGGAAACGGGGCGGTTGTGTCCCAGGTGGATCACCTCCGCGCCGCCGAGCTGGATCAGGCGCCGCATGATGTTGATCGCCGCGTCGTGGCCGTCGAAAAGACTGGTGGCCGTGACAACGCGCACGTCGTGCTCGAGACGATAGCGTTTAGAATCGGTGTCGTTCATCGTCCTTTGGCCTCCCTCTCGAATCTCCTAATACACGAGCGAGTTTCGGGCTATGGGAAAGATCACATCGAATGTCATTGATCGAGCGTGTCGATATTTTCGATCGGCTCGAAGTGCCTCTCGGCGAAATCACGGACGCGCTCCTCGACCTCGATCGTGCTTCCGAGCTCGAGCACCTCGCGGGCCAGCTGCCGCGCGTCGCCGCAGTCGATGCTCCTGATCGCGTTTTTGACGTGCAGGATCGCGCTGGGCGCCATCGAGAGAGTGCGGATCCCGAGGCCCAGCAGCAACGGGGCCACCAGCGGCTCGCTCGCCATTCCGCCGCAGACCGAAACGTCGATCCCGGCGTCGGCGGCGGCCTTCGCGACCAGATCGATCATGCGTAGGATCGACGGGTGGTATGGAGAATAGAGATACGAGACGTGGTCGTTGTTGCGGTCGATCGCCAGCGAGTACTGGATCAGATCGTTGGTGCCGATCGAAAAGAAGTCCACCTCGTGGGCCAGGCTCTCTGCGGCCATCACCGCGGCGGGAAGCTCGATCATGCAGCCGATCGGAACGTCTCCGAGCTCCTCCGGCCCCAGCTCGTCGATCACCTCGTCGAGCACCGAGCGGACCTGGCGTAGCTCGTCCAAACCGCTGATCATCGGGAACATGATCCGCACGTCGCCCTCGGCCGAGGCGCGCAGCAGAGCGCGCAGGTGAGCGCGGAAGGTGGAGCGGTACTTGAGACCGACGCGGATCGCGCGCAGGCCCAGCGCCGGGTTGCGCTCGCTGGATTCCAGCGAACCGGGCAGCTTGTCCGCGCCCAGGTCGAAGGTGCGGAAGACCACCGGGTGGGGCGACATGGTGCGCACCACTTCGCGGTAGACCGCCAGCTGCTTCTCCTCGTCGGGCAGCCCGATGCTGTTCAGGTAGACGAACTCGGTGCGGTAGAGCCCGATCCCGCGCACGCCGAGGTCGAGGGCCAGCGGCGCCTCGGCCGGCAGCTCGATGTTGCCCCACAGCTCGATTTCGACCCCGTCGCGCGTTCGCGAGGGGCGATCGCGGGTGGTTCGCAACCGTCGCTCACGCTCTCCGTGGAGGCGCTTGCGATCGCGGTACTCTTCGACCAGCTCCCGGTCGGGTCGGATGATCACCAGTCCCTCGATCCCGTCTATGATCACGTCGTCGCCCGGGCTGATGTGCTCGACGAGCCGCTCCACGCCGACCACCGCCGGGATCCCGAGCGCCTGGGACATGATCGCCGTGTGGCTGGTGCGCGTTCCCTCCTCGGTGGCGAAGCCGGCCACCTCTCCGGAGACCATCTGTGCCGTCTCGGCCGGAGAGAGGCTGGCCGCGATCACCGCGCAGGGGCTCCGGGACGACGGGTCGCCGATGATCTCGGTGGTGTGCCCCAGCAGGTTGCGCAGCACTCTCCTGCCGACGAAGTTGATGTCCTGCGAGCGCTCCTTGAGGTAGGCGTCGCCCAGGCCCGCGAGCTCCTCCACCGCCTCGTCCATCTTGCGGCGCAGCGCCCACTCGGCGTTGATCCGTTGTCGCTCGATCAGCTCCGAGGCGGCCTGGATCAGCATCTCGTCGTCCAGCATCAGCAGCTGCGCGTCGAGGATCAGCGAGTGGTCTCCCCGGCCGCCTCCGGCGTCCTCGATTACCTGTCGCGCGCTCGAGAGCTGGCGTTGCGATTCCTCCACCGCCGCGGCAAGCCTTCGTTTCTCGAAGGCGACCTCGTGGGGCTCGAGTCGAATCTTGGGGACTCTGAGGCGCTCGCGGTCGATCACCCGGGCCGTGGCGATTGCGATCCCGGTGGAGGCCGCCGTGCCTCGCATGCGAACCAGTCGTCGTTTCATTGCGCTTCTCCGAATCGGTTCGCGATCAGCTCCTCGATCGCCCGCAACAACTCGACGGCGTCCGGTCCCACCGCCCGCAGGCCGAGGCGGCTGCCGCGGGCGGCGGTCAGCATCAGCACCCCCATGATGCTCTTGCCGTTGACCTCGCGGCCGCCCTTGGAGACGAACAGCTCGGAGTCGTAGCCGGCGGCGAGCTGCACGAGCTGCGTGGCAGCCCGCGCGTGCAACCCCAGCTCGTTGACGATCACCACCTCGATCGATTCCTCGCTCACAGCAGAACCTCCGACAGCAGCGCCGCGGACAGCAACGCCAGCACCAGCCAAACGGCCAGCGCGCGTCGCGCTACGAACGCGGCGGCGGCGCCCAATCCGGCCAGGCCCGCCCCGATACCGACCGGCAGCAGCCGGTCGCCGCTCCAGCGGGTCGCCAGCGCCCAGAGCACCAGCCCGCCGGCCACCGCGCCCAGCACCTTGATCCGCCGCACCCGCGCCGGGCCGATCCAGCGCGCCACGTGAGCCGGCGCGGCGGTCCCCTCGCGGAACCCGACCCGCACTCCGGCGAGGCGCACGGTGATATGCACGGCGTTGAACAGCAGCACCAGCACCGCGATCGCCTCCAGCGGACCCGCGAGCAACGCGGTCAGCGCGGCCAGCAACGTCACCGCCGGGGCGAGCGCGTCCCTGAAGAACGGGTCGCCCACGGCGGCCAGCCCCCCCATCGCCCCGCCGACGAAAGACGAGATGCGGCGCGACGACGTCCCTTCCTGCTCGAGGCGCAACACGGCGCCGGCGATCACCCCCGCCAGGAAGGGATGCGTATTGAACGGACCGCGGTAGCGGCGCAGCGCCGCCGCCCGCGATTCCAGATCCGGGTGCAGGCGCCGCAAACCGGGCAGCAGGCACCAGGCCAGACCCTCCGATTGCATCGCGCCCTCCCGCCACACGCTCTGCAGAAACGCGAGTCGGAAGGCGACCTTGGCCAGGTCGAGCTTGCGCACGGCGCTCATCCCATCACCACCGTCAACAGAGTCGCGATTACGCCTATTCCGGCGATCCCGACATAGCGGATTCCGGAGTGGGCGCCGACCGCCGAGGCGACGCCCAGCGCCGGAACGACGACGGCGACCACGGTGCGGTGGAGGGGGGCGGGCGGCTCCAGGCCGACCAGGGCCAGCGCCGCGGCCACGGCGATCGCGCCGGCCGCGACCGCGCCGATTCCGCCGTAGAGCGCGGATCGCAGCAACCTGCGGCGCACCAGCGCGTTCAGGCCGCGCTCGGGATCCGGTGCGTCGAAGATCGAGCCTACCGAAAATTCGGTGTCGGTCCGGGCCAGGCGGCGCTCCAGCATGCGCGCGGCGACGCCGGTCAGCGCGGCGGCGATCAGCAGGCTCAGCGTTGCCGGGTCGCCCGGCGCCAGCTCTCCGACGCGCCCGTCGAGCGCGATCAGCGCCAGCGCGGAGGCCAGGCCGGCCAGGGCCCAGTTGGCGCGACGGGAGTCGCCGGCGGCGAGCATCTGCAAGGTCGCCCCCAGCCAGATCGCCGCCTCCAGGCGAGCGGTGATCAGCCCGGCGACCAGGCAGAGCGCGAGCGGCTGCACGAAGGCTCGTTGACCGAGGCAGCGGCGTTCCATCAGCAGAACCGCCCCGGCTACGAATGCGACCGCCGGCCAGATCAGTGCCTCGTCCACCGGGCTTCTCCGTCGTCGTCGGCCTCGAGTCTCAGCGTGTCGCCGGGAAAGGTCTGGATCTCCACCACGCTGCCGTTGTTGCGTATTCGCATCAGGGCGGCGAGCTCTTCGGCGGAAAGGTAGACCGCGTCGGTGACGCGCTCCCGGCCCGGCGCGGCGTGCACGTTGCCCAGTGTCAGCCGCGGGAAGGCGACTCCGCTCGCTTCGGCGCGCGCCGCGTCGCAGATGTCGGACAAGAGCACGAAAACCGTCTCCTCGCCGTGCTCTTCCAACTCGTATCTCAGCCTGTGGACGGGCACCACCGCCAGCGCGATTCGATCGTCGAGCGCCATGCGGTAGACGGACAGCAGAGCCTCGTCCTCGGCGGTCTCGTCGTTGGCGATCACCAGGCGATCCACCTCTAGTCGCGGCAGCCAGAACTGCACGACCTGTCCGTGCAGCAATCGATTGTCGACGCGCACGTGATAGCCCTGCTCCTTCATCCCATCACCTCGTCAGACCGCTCCGCAGGCGCGGAGCATCTCGTTGCGGTTGACCACGTGGCGGCGGCCGTAGTCGACTGCGGCCTCGGCCAGATCGGAAAGCGAGGCGCCGCCGCCGCGGCTCATCAGGACGTTGATCAGCGCGGGCAGGTTGAAACCGGCCACCATTTCTATTCCGCCGCCGGCCAGCGAGGAGACGACCAGGTTGCAGGGCGTGCCGCCCGCCATGTCGGTCAGCACCAGCACGCCGGATCCCCGATCGACCTCCTCGACTGCGCGTTCCAGCGCCGCGGTGATCTCGGCGCCTCCCTCGCCGGGGTGAATCCCGACCACGGCCAGCCGCGACTGGGGGCCGACGACCATCTCCGCGGCGTCGCGCATCCCTTCGCCCATCGTGCCGTGGCAGCAGAGCACGACGCCTATCGCCGGCTTGTCTGCCGCCGGCTTGTCGGACCCTGCCGTGTTGTCGCTTTCGTTTTTCACTCGACCTCCTCTTCGGGCAGCTCGCAGGCCAGCGAGTGGGGCAGGGCCCCCTCGTCCGGGGCCTGTGCGCTGCGCCGAATACCCTTGTCTATTCTGCGTTGGAATTCGAGCCCGGAGTGATGCCCCATCACCTTGAGCAGCTGGTTGCGGGCCGCGACCTCGATGATCGTGGCCAGCGAGCGTCCCGGCCGCACCGGGATAACGACCTTCGGGATCGGCACGTCGAGGATCTCGTGCTTCTCCGCCGTCAGCCCCAGGCGGTCGTAGCGCTTGCCCGGCAGACACTCCTCGAGGTTGATCACCAGCTCGATCCGTTTGGTTTCTCGAATCGAGGCAACGCCGAACAGATCCTTGATGTCGATGATGCCCAGGCCGCGGATCTCCATGTGGTGGCGGATCAGCTCGTTGCCGCTGCCGATGATCGTCGACGGCGGCTTCTTGCTGACGTCGACGATGTCGTCGGCCACCAGCCGGTGACCGCGCATCACCAGCTCCAGTGCCGCCTCGCTCTTGCCGATCCCGCTCTTGCCCGCGATCAGGACGCCGACGCCGAAGACGTCGGTCAGCACTCCGTGAATCGAGCGGACACGCGCGAGGCGATTGGCCAGGAACTTTTCGAGCAGTTCGACGAACAGCGAGCTGCGCAGTCCGGTGGTCAGCAGCGGTACGCGATTGCGTTCGGCAGAGCGGACCAGCTGATCGGGGACGTCCCCCCCGCGCGTGACCACCACCGCCGGCGGCGCGCAGTGCATCAGGCCGTCGGCGGCCGCGGCGCGGGGCTCGGGCGAGAGCGACCACAGGTAGTCGAGCTCGGTGCCGCCCAGCACCTGCACGCAGCCGGGTTCGACCATCTCGGTGTAGCCGGCCAGCGCCAGGCCCGGCTTCTGGATCGAGGTGACGGTTATCCGCCGGTCGACACCGCTCCGGCCCGCCACCAGCTCGAGCCCGAGCTCGACGCGCATCGTGGTGAGGAAGGTTCGGACATCCATCTCGGCACCTGCTCAGTGCCCGGCGTCTGCGTTTGCGATCACGTCGCGAATCTCCTCCGAGCCGCGGCAGCTCGTGAGGCGGTCGCGGAACTCGGGATCCTTGAGGAGACGGGAGATGCGGGCCAACGCCTTGAGGTGCTCGCCCGTAGAGTTCAGTGGGGCGATCAGCGCGAAGAAGATACGGACTGGCTCGCCGTCCACGGCGTCGAACGGAATTCCCGTGCGCGAGAGACCGACCGCGCCGGCCAGGCTGTCGAGGTTGCCGGCCTTGCCGTGCGGGATCGCGACTCCTTCGCCGACTCCGGTCGTGGCCAGGCGCTCGCGCTCGATCAGGATGCGAGTGATCTCGTCCGTCTCCAGTCTGGGGCAGGAGCGGGAGAGCAGGCCGCCGAGCTCGGAGAGAACGTCCATCTTGCCTGAGGATTCGAGATCGGCTCTTACCGCATCGGGCGGAATCAGGTCGACGAGCTTCATCGCTGGCTTCGCTTCCGTGCCTGAAGACAGGCATTGGACCGGCTCGAAAAATTCGAACCAATTTTTCGGGCGGATACTACCACGGGAAAACGGCGGAAGAAACCACTCAGGGGTGACGAGCGCTCCGCCATCTTTCCCGCCTCAGCGTGTTTCTGGAGTCTTATGTGGCTGCCACGCTGCCGCACGACTACCCAGCCATTCCTTCTGAGGGCATGGATGACCCTGCTGTAATCGACGACAGGGACCTTGGTCATACGGGAACTTCCAGTACCTCGGCTCGGTGGCTGAAGCTGTCGTCGTCGTCGACGGGCTCGTTCGCTCAGCCGGTGCGGCTCGCGCGCCGGCGTCCCTTGGTCTTTTCTATCTGCCTCTCGATCTTGTCCATCACCTTGTCTATCGAGGTGTACATGTCGTCCGTTTCCTCACGCCCCTTGAACGTGTCGCTGCCTGCGATGATCGTCACGTCGCAGGCCTGCAGGTATCGCTCGACGGACATCACCACGTTGGCCTCGACGGGCCCCTGGATGTACTTCTTCACGCGGGACACCTTGTCCTCCACCAACTCCTTCATCGCGTCGGTGGGCTCCATGTGGCGGAACGACATAGAGATCTGCATGCTTCTTCCTTCCTGGTGCGAAGCACCTCCGGGCGCTCGACGCTCGATGCTCGAGCCCTGCCGCGGCCTTCGCGACCTCGGTTGCCAGGGCTCTGAGCTCGATCGTCAAGGCGCGTTTTTCCCCTAGAAATATTTCTTTCGTTTGGTCGACGAGAGAATGCCGAGCATCTCCCGGTACTTGGCCACGGTGCGCCGGGCGATCACGATGTCCTGCTCCCGCAGCATGTGCACGATCTTCTGGTCGCTGAGTGGGTGGCGCTGGTCCTCCTGGGCGATGATCTCGCGGATCTTGCTCTTGACGCTCTCAGAGGCGATCTCCTGCTCGTCTGTGCGGCGGATCGAGGAGTTGAAGAAGTACTTCAGCTCGAAGATTCCCTGGCTGGTGTGGACGTACTTGTTGGTCGTGACGCGGCTGATCGTGGACTCGTGCATGTCCACCGCCTCGGCCACGTCGCGCAGGATCATCGGCCGCAGGTGCTCGACGCCCTTCTCGAAGAAGTCGCGCTGCTTTTCCACGATCGTCTCGGTGACCCTCACGATCGTGCGGCGGCGCTGGTCGATGGAGCGGATCAGCCACTGGGCCGAGCGGAGCTTGTTCTGCACGTACTCCTTGGCTTCGGGGCCGGCCTCCATCGCGCTTCTGAAGAAATTGGATATCTTGAGACGCGGCATCCCGTCGTCGTTGGTCACCACGAAGTAGTTGTCTCCGATCTTGTGCACGTAGACGTCGGGGATGATGTAGCGCGTCTGCTCGGTCGCGAAGTTGCGCGCCGGCCGCGGTTCGAGGTTGGAGACGATCTTGACCGCTTCGTAGACGTCTTCCAGATCGAGATCCAGGTCCTTTGCAATCGCGCCGTAGTCGTGTTTCTCCAGGTTGGGCAGGTGGCGGTCGACGATCTCCCGCACGTCCGCGTCCAGGTCGTATGATTCGATCTGGGCCATCAGGCACTCGCGCAGATCGCGGGCTCCCACGCCGACCGGATCGAACGCCTGCACCATCTTGAGGACCTCTTCGGCGTCCTCCACCTCGAGGCCCGACTCTGCGGCCAGCTCCTCCAGCGACTGCTCGACCAGGTAGCCGTCCGAGTCGAGGTTGCCGATCACCAGGTTGACGAACGCCTCCTCCTCCTCGCTGACGACCGACATGCGCAGCTGCCAGCGCAGGTGGTCGGCCAGCGTCTCCGAGGAGCCGACGGTCGCCTCGATCGGCGGCATGTCCTCGTTGCGGGCGCGAACCCCGCTCGGTGCCGGCGGCTGGTTGGCGTAGTTCTCGAGGTACTTCTCCCAGTCGATATCCTTGCTGCCGTCCATCGCCTCGGGCTCGCTGGGCTCCGACTGGGCGGAGCGGGCGTCGGCGGAGGCCTCGGCATCCTCGCGCGCCTCCTCCATCGCGGTGCGCTCCGGGGGCTCCGGCGCTTCGGCGCTTTCCTCCAGGACGGGGTTTTCTTCGAGCTCCTGGGCGACCATGTCGGCCAGCTCGATCCGGGAGAGCTGCAAGAGCTTGATCGCCTGCTGGAGCTGGGGCGTCATCACGAGCTGCTGCGAGAGCTTCAGCTGCTGTCTCAGCTCCATTCCGACCATGTGGGTGAGCGCTCCTTCCTTCTTGCCTGCCAATATACAGGGTACACGGGTATGCGGGAAACGGCAAAACGCAGATGGGCGAAATGGGGGCGAGAAGTGATCTTGCTCTGCGGGCGATCGTGTGACATCTTGCTTTGCCTCGATCCGCCGGCCGAGGGAGCGTGATCGGGGCGAGGAGATGAGCAGATGAGTTCGTTGAGCCGCGAGACGAGAGCTGCACAGAAGGAGCGGGCGCAGGCCCGGTACGAGACGCGCAAGGTCGAGATGGAGAAGAGCGGAGCGGATCGCAAGACGCTGCGTCGCGATCCGTTGCTGCGCAAGCTCGAAGCCGAGTTGCGCAAGGCCCGCCAGCGCCTCGAGGCGATCGACGAGGCCGATAGTCACGTGCGCGACGTCGCCTCCAAGGGCGAGTCGGTCAAGGTCAAGAAGGGCAAGGGCAAGAAGCCAAAGGCCCAGCCACAGCCGGCGGACAAGAAGGGCGGCAAGCAGAAGGCCAAGCCAAAATCCAAGAAGAAGAAGTAGCCTTTGCGGTCCGCGGCCTGTCGCGGATTGTTGACGGGACTTCTTCTTGGCAACATCATGGCGTTTGTGCGGAGCGTTCCAGCGATCGTCGGGAGACGGTCCTCCGCCGGGGGCTGGTGAGATGCAAGAGGGATTCACCCCGGACGATTTCGACGCGTACCTTCCCGAGAAGTGGGCCAGCAACGTGTACACGCTGCCCCGCCGCAAGGTGAAGGACAAGCTCGAGTCGCTGGGCCGCGATCTGTCCGCCGCGCTGGAGCGCAACGACCTGCCGCTGGCGATGCACCTCTCTGACGATCATCCCTCGCTTTGGAACAACAAGAAGGTCTCCCGCCAGTGGCTGTTTTTCTCGCGCGACGAGGCGGCGCGCAAGAAGCTGATCGAGCTGATCGACACCGAGCGCACGCTGGCGGATACCCTCGCGGATCCGACCCCGCTGTTTCGCCACGCTTTCCTCGGAGTCTCGGTGGACAAGGACTATCTCGAGGTGGGGCTGCGGCTGCACCACGACGCCTGGGTCGACCGCCGCAACCTGCGCGAGCTGATGAACGACGAGGAGGGCAGGCGCCACTTCGCGGATCTGTGCGACTCGCTGCCCGACCACTACGAGGCCGGTCTGGTCGATGTCGATCTCATCCAGATGAGCGAGCTGGACGACGAGCGGATGAGGGAATTTTCCGAGACGTTCGAGCAGCGGCGTGGCTGGCTGTTCATCGGCGCCCGGCTGCCGCGCGACCAGGTCGTGGTGCTCGGCCCCGAGGTGCGCGAGACCGTGGTCGAGGCTTTCGGGATGCTGGTGCCGCTCTACCGCTTCATCGCCTGGTCGCCGCAGAACGACGCGATCACCATGGAGAACCTGGTCGCCAGGCGCCAGGAGGCGATTCGCTCCGCGCGAGAGCAGTTCGCCAGCGAGCGACAGCAACGCGAAAAGCGCCGCGCCAGGGAGGAGAGCGAGCGCCTCGAGCTGCGCGCCGAGTTGGAAGAGCGCACCAGAACCGAGGAGGACTGGCGGCGTCGCGAGCGGGCGGCGCGTCGGGCGGCGGCCCGGGAGGCGGCGCGCCGCGAGGAAGAGGCCGCCGAGCGCCGGGAGGAGAGAGAGTCTCCGCCCGGCGGAGCGGAGCGGCACGAGAGGCGACAGGACGCCCGGCGGGAGAGCGCGCCGCGCCGCGGGAGCCGTGGCCGGCGCGAGGAGAGGCCGCGCGTTTCCCCCGAGCGGAAGGCCGAAATCCGCGCCGGCGATCGGGTCGAGGTGCGCTCCGGTTTCCTGGCCGGTCGGCGCGGCGTGGTCGGGGAGCTGGACGACAAGGACTGCGCGCTGGTGCTGTTCGGCTCGATGTCCTCCCGCCTGGACAGGAAGGACCTGGTGGGATTGGGCCCGGACGAGAGCAAGAGACGGCCGCGCAGCTGATCCGGACACCGCCGCTAGAGGAGCGTCGAAGGACGTGTTGGGATTTGCAGGGAGGGCATGGTAGGATGCCGGCGGCGATATTGGCAAGAGCCCGTTTCGTATCAACCGAGCAGCCGGCCCGCGACGAAGCGCGGTCGGCCCAAGGGGGAGCGAAGATGATGAGAACACTGATCGTCACCGCGATCGCAGCTTTGATGATTTCCGCCTGCGGCGGGGCCAAGGTCGAGACGAAAAGCGGCGGCAAGCGCGACAAGCAGGGCAGGCTCGGCGATATCGCCGCAGGCCAGCGCTGCGAGGTCGGCGACGGCAGGGAAGCGCTGATCGATCTCAACCAGGACGGCACGGCCGACGTGCGCAAGGTCTACCAGTCCGACGGCGAGAGCGAGGTGCTGGTCTGCCGTGAGGCGGACCTGAACTTCGACGGGACCAAGGACGTTTTCGTCTTCTTCGATCCTTCGACCGGGCAGAAGAAGCGCGACGAGGTCGACCTCGATTTCGAGGGCACGATCGACATCGTCTCCTACTTCGCCAAGGGAGAGATGATCCGGCAGGAGCTGGACACCAACTCCGACGGAGCGATCGATCGCGTGCGCTATCTGTCCGAGGGCGTACCGGTGCGCGTCGAGGGCGACACCGACGGCGACGGCCGCGTCGATCTCTGGGAGTACTACGAGAGCGGCAAGCTGGTGCGGATCGGCACCGACGAGGACGGCGACGGCCAGGCCGACTCCTGGGATCGCGACCAGGAGACCGAGGAGGCCGCCCTGGCCGAGGAGGACCAGGTCGCCGGCGAGGAAGAGCCCGGAGAAGCCGAAGGCGAGGGCGACAGCGAAGGCGAAGGCGAGGCCGAGGAGAGCTGAGCGAGGTTCTCCGAGGCACGCCTTCCCGCAACTCCTCATTCATCCGACGATGCCCGAAGAGAGACTGCAAAAGATCCTGGCCGCGGCCGGCGTGGCCTCGCGGCGCAAGGCCGAGGAGCTGATCGCGGCCGGGCGGGTGCGCGTGGACGGCAAGGTCGTCTCCGAACTGGGAGCGAAAGCCGACGCCGATCGCCAGCGGATCGAGGTCGACGGCAGCGCGGTGGTCGCCGAGCCGCCGCTGACCGTGCTGCTCAACAAGCCGCGCGGAGTGGTCAGCACGGTCAGCGACCCGCAACAGCGCCCCACCGTGGTCGGGCTGGTCTCGAAGGTGCGCGCCAGGCTGTTCCCGGTGGGGCGTCTGGACTACGACACCTCCGGAGCGCTGCTGCTGACCAACGACGGAGACCTGGCCCAGGCGCTGACCCACCCGCGCCACGGAGTGGAGAAGAGCTACCTGGTCAAGCTGCGCGGGCGCGTGCCGCTCGAGGTGGTAGAAAGGTGGAGGGAGGGGGTCGCGATCGGCCGCGGGGAGAAGACGAGGCCGGCCGACGTCTCGGTAGCCGAGCAGGCGGACAACTACACCTGGCTGGCGGTCACGATTGCCGAGGGCCGCAACCGGCAGATCAGACGCATGGCCGAGGCCACGAGCCAGAGGGTCGCCAAGCTCAAGCGGGTCTCGTTCGCCGGAGTCACGATCGAGGGCCTGCCCGTGGGCCGCTACCGCCCCCTGACCGACCGCGAGCTGTCCAGGCTCAAGAGAGACCACCTCAGCCCGCACAAGCGAGCGAGCAAAAAGGGCCAAAAGCGCCGGCGAAGTTGACAGCCGGGCTCCGAGCACCTATAACACCCGCCGGTTGCTGCGGGGTGGAGCAGTCTGGTAGCTCGTCGGGCTCATAACCCGAAGGTCGTAGGTTCAAATCCTGCCCCCGCTACCAAGCCGAAAGGCCCGGAATCCAGGCGGTTCCGGGCTTTTCTATTTTCGGGGTCTTCTCGAGAAAACGATGTTTGGGCCAATCCTGGGCCACTTTCCACGACCCGTCGGTATCGCCTCGACCGCGCACCGGGGCGCGGCGGCATGCGCTGTCAACTGCAAATCTGGCGCTTGGATCTGCAGTTCCTGGACGCCCCCTTGCTCGCTCATCCTGTTCAGTGAGACGAGCCATGGCGCAACCAATCAAGCACGGCAAGAATTGGCGGGTCAGATGGATCGACGATCGCGGCGTGCGCAGGAGCGAAACCTACGCCCAGCGCGACGTAGCCGAGGTGATGCTCAAGCAACACGAGCAACACGTCCGCGAGGTGAAGCTCGGTATGAGGACGGGCATCATCCCGAATCGACGCTTCAAAGTTGGAGTTTCCCTTCGCGGTTAGCGCGGGTGTGATTATCGGATGAGATGTGGTGATGTGCGGTTGTTGGAATGTCATCCCATAGACGCGGTCGCTCGGGACGCCGGCGGGATCAGTCGGTCGCGAGGCTCGGCGAGGATGCTCGAGCGACCGGCATGGTCACGCTCCCTCGAGCAGCGCGTCACGCACGCC
>JAWOBP010000090.1:0-4614 GCA_046484285.1 Polyangia bacterium | reverse complement strand
CAGTCGACGGGGATGTGGTCTTCGCGAGGCATGTAGAGAACCCATTCTCCGTGATGGCGCGCTGCGATCTTTTTGTTCTGTCCTCGCGCTGGGAGGGCTTCGGCAACGTGATCGTAGAGGCGATGGCGTGCGGGTTGCCGGTGGTTTCCAGCGACTGCCCGGGCGGGCCGCGCGAGATCCTGGAGGACGGGCGATGCGGCGTGCTCGTGCCTCCGGGCGATGCCGGGTGGTTGGCCGACGAGCTCGACAGGCTACTCGGCGACGCCGGTGAGCGGCAGAGGCTGGCGGAGCTGGGAGCGCGTCGCGCCGAGGACTTCGACGTGGCGATCGTGGCGAGTCACTACCTGGACTTCATGGGGTTGCCCGAGCCTTGAGCCACACGAGCACACCAGCTTGCGATCCTCTGCGAAAAAGGCGCATCGTCTTCGTGGCCAACCACCCGGATACCTTTCTCTCGCACAGGTTGCCCGTGGCGCGCGGCGCGGCGGCGCGCGGCATGGAGGTCCACCTCGCCGCCCCGCGCATCGGGAGGGTAGAGCGGGTCATCGACGCCGGCATCGCCTACCACGAAGTTGAAATGGATCGATCCGGAGCCTCGCCGCACAGGGACCTTGCGACCGCGCTGGCCCTGACCGCCTTGTACAGAAAGCTGCGGCCCGAGATCGTCCATCACGTGGCGCTAAAGGCCGCGGTCTACGGCAGCTTCGCCGCGAGGGCCGCCGCCGTGCCGTGCGCGGTCAACGCGATCACCGGCCTGGGTTGGACTTTCGTGGCAAGGGGGCCGCGCGCTTCTGCGCTGCGCGTGGCGAGCAAGGCGCTTTTGCGCGCGGCCCTTTCGGCCCCGCGCTGCTCGCGCACCGTCTTTCAGAACAGGGACGATCGGGCTCTGTTCGCCCGTTGCGGGATCGGCGACGACGAGCTCGCCGCGACGATCTTCGGCTCGGGAGTGGACAGCGAGGTGTTCCGCCCCGGACCCGAGCCCGACGGCGAGGCGCTGGTGATGATGGCGGGGCGGATGCTCTGGGAGAAGGGCGCGGGTGACCTGGTCGAGGCGGCTAGAATGCTGCGCGAGCGAGGTAGTCGAGCGCGTTTCGCGCTGGTGGGCGAGCCGGACGCGGGCAACCGGGGGTCTGTGCCGCTCGAGAGACTCGCAAGCTGGGACGGCGAAGGGATCGTGGAGTGGTGGGGCCGGCGCGAGCACATGGAGGAGCTGGTGCCGCGGGCTCACGTGTTCTGCCTGCCGTCGCGCTACGGCGAAGGCGTGCCCAGAGCGCTGATCGAGGCCGCAGCATGCGCGCGGCCCACCGTGGCCTGCGACGTGCCCGGCTGTCGCGAGATAGTCCGCCACGGCGAGACCGGGCTGCTCGTGCCGCCGGGGGACCCGGCGGCATTGGCGAGGGCGTTGGAACGTCTGCTGTCCGATCGAGATCTTCGGCGACGCATGGGCGAGGCGGGTCGCGAGCTGGTCGAGGAGAAATTCGAGGAGAAGACAGTGGTTGAGCAGACTCTGGGCCTCTACGAACAGCTGTTGATAGCTTGAGCGCCGGACGCGGAGACCGAGCGAACCCCCTCGCCCTGGTGAACGATATCGTTAAGATGGACAACTCAGTGGGCTGCTGCGTGAGGCGGATGGGTGTGGCGCGGTGGACAGCTTCGGTCGATCGATGTCGGGTGCGGCGCGGGTGCTGCGTAGCCGAAGGGGGCGGAGCCTGCGCGCGGGCCGCGGCTTGCTCGCCCGTGTTGTGTTATGATCCCCCGAGGAGGACGCGATGAAGGAGACCTTCGACGCGATCTACGAAAACGGTGTGCTCAGGCCGCTGCGCAGGCTCTCGATGAGCGAGGGCCGCAGGATTCGACTCGTCATCGAGCAGGATGAACCCGACGAATCCGCGGAGCCGGAAGGGATCGACAGCGCCTGGTTGGGCGCGGTCTCACGAAATCCGGCGTTCGCCTTCTTGAGCGACCCCGAAGAGGACGTCTACGGTCCAAACGACGGAGAACCGCTCGATGATTAAGCACGCGATCGTGCTAGTGCCTCGTCAACCCCACAATGCCGGGTCGGGCCGGCCCTCATCGACGATCCCTGCGTCACTCCTCCTCGAATTGGCACCGCCAGTCCTTCGTCGTCGTTCCTTGGCCTCGCCGATGATCTCTCGCCCCGTACCCGAAATCGTGGGGTTGACGAGGCACTAGTCCCGTTCCCGTTCGATGATTTCTCGTCCTCCAAGATGCGCCCGGCGCTGTGTCTCACCTCCGAGATCGGGCGCTTTGGGCATGTGATCGTCGCGTTCATCTCGAGCAGAGCTCCGCGAGACCCGCACGAGAGCGACGTGATAATCCGCAAGGGTTCCCAGGAGTGGTCGGGCACCGGTTTGGCGGTTGATTCGGTGATCCGCCTGCACCGGCTCGTGACCATCCCCAGGCAGTTGGTCCGCCGCAAGCTCGGGGCGATAGGTCCCGAGGTACGAGAGGACGTCCGACGACGGTTGTTCGAGCTGTTCGAGGCTTAGGCTGTGCAAGGTTTTTCGCGTGGTGCGATGCATCGGCCCTCCCCCGCTGGAGGAGTGGACTTCGGGGGATGGGGGCCGATTGCACATTTTCTGATCCCGAGGAGGAGCGATGCCTGATACCTACCTGGTGACCGGCGCGGCCGGCTTCATCGGCTCCAACCTGGTCGAGCGCCTGCTGGCGGACGGCGAGCGGGTGGTGGGCCTGGACAGCCTGGTGACCGGCAAGCGCGAGAACATCGAGCCGTTCGCCGCCGATATCGACTTCATCGAGGGCGACATCCGCGACCCGGCGACCTGCGCCCGGGCCTGCGAGAGCGCCGACCACGTGCTGCACCAGGCCGCGCTCGGCTCGGTGCCGCGCTCGGTGGACGACCCGGCGACCAGCAACGAGCACAACGTGACCGGCACGCTCAACATGCTGGTCGCGGCCCGGGACGCCGGCGCGCGGCGCTTCGTCTACGCCGCCTCGTCGTCGGCCTACGGCGACACCGAGGTGCTGCCCAAGCGCGAGCAGATGTGCCCGGCGCCGCTCTCGCCCTACGCGGTCTCCAAGTACACCGGCGAGCTGTACTGCAAGGTCTTCTACGAGCTCTACGGGCTGCCCACCGTCTGCCTGCGCTACTTCAACGTCTTCGGCCGCCGCCAGGACCCGGAGGGGATGTACGCCGCGGTCATCCCGCGCTTCGCCCGGGCGATCCTGCGCGGCGAGCGGCCCGTGATCTTCGGCGACGGCGGCCAGACCCGGGATTTCTGCCACGTGGACAACGCGGTCGAGGCCAACCTGCTGGCCTGCCGCGCGGGCGAGGCGGCGTTCGGCGAGTCGATGAACATCGCCGGCGGGGAGCGGATCACGATCCAACGGCTGGCCGAGAGGATGATCGAGCTTCTGGGAGGCGAGACCAGCCCCGAGCACGGCCCGGAGCGCCCCGGCGAGCCCCGCGACAGCCTGGCCGCGCTGGACAGGGCCGCGGAGCTGATCGGCTACCGGCCCGGGGTGGACGTCCACACCGGCCTGGAGCGAGCGGTCGAGTGGTACAGGGAGAATCTGTGAGAATCCCCCGGCCCGGAGTGGGAGCCCAAACCCCCCGGCCCGGAGTGGGAGCCCATACCCCCCGGCTCGGAGTGGGAGCCCAAACCCCCCGGCCCCCTTTCCCGCTGGCGGGAAAGGGGGAGTGGGAACTCTGGGAATCCGAGGGGGGAATGGGCCCCGGGCCCCCGCCCCGGCCCTCCCCCGCTGGAGGATTGGATTTTGGGGGAGGGAGCCGGAGAACTCCCCCCTTCCCCTCGCGGGGCTTGCGGCGGGGCGAGATTTCTGAATGAGAGAGTTCGCTGACCAGCTGAGCTCGATTGCCGTTAGAGGACAGATCCTCTACACGCGCCATGCCAGAATCGAAATGGAACAGGAAGAGCTCGGTATTATTGGCGAAGCGGAGGTCTTCGAGGCGCTCACTGAAGGCAGAATAATCGAGTATTACGATGACGACGAGCCCTACCCGAGTTGCTTGGTTTTTGGGAAGACAAAGCTCGAAAGGCCGCTACACGTAGTGGCGGCTCTTGCTTTGGAAGAAGAAACGATTATTGTTGTAACCGTGTATCAGCCCGACCCGGAACGCTGGATAGGGTTCGAGAGGAGAAGAAGATGAAGTGCGTGGTGTGTCGGGGATCCAACGTCGAGACGCGACTGGTGGAAGAGGAGATAAGGTCCGGTAACGACATACTTCTGCTCCCCCTCGAGGTAACGGTCTGCGAAACATGCGGTGAGAGGTATTACACTCGAAGCGCGATGAAGAAGATAGAAGATGCCAGAGAAGACGCCCGAAGAAACGAGCTGAAAGTATCCGAGGTCGGACGAGTGCTCCGAGCCGAGCTCGGTTGACCGAGCACCGATACTCTTTGGGAGAAAAAGCAAAAAGCTACCTCGCTCGCGGCGAAAGGTCCGGCCGCTCGGCGGGCCCCCGCCCCGGCCCCGAGGGGGAGCCGATACCCCCCGGCCCCGCCTCCACCAGAGCGTCACCGGCTTTGGGGATGACGCTGGCTGTACCGGCGATACAGGCCCGTGCTGCGGCCTCGGCATCGGCAAGGACGACACCATCGATGCCGAGGC
>JAWOBP010000056.1:0-4902 GCA_046484285.1 Polyangia bacterium | reverse complement strand
TCGAGGAACGAGAGAAACGCCATGATCGAGGCGCGCATCGTGGCGCTCTTCTCGATGCGGAACATCTCCGCGGCTAGTGCCTCGTCAACCCTTCAATGATGGGTTCAGGGCGAGAGATCATCGGCGAGGCCAAGGAACGACGACGAAGGACTGGCAGCGCCAATTCGAGGAGGAGTGACGCAGGAATCGTCGATGAGGGCCGGCCTGAACCGTCATTGTGGGGTTGACGAGGCACTAAATTGCTCATCGCCTCGAGCTCCTCGGCGGCCAGCTTCACCTCCTCGAGCAGCAGGTAGCGCATCGACGGAGTGTAGCGGCCGAACTGCCCGGGCGGGGTCTCGATCAAATCGCGCACGTCGAGCGGGGCGGTCCACTCCCGCTCTCCCCGGTAGACGACCATCGGCAAGACCGGGGGCAGCCTGGCGTCCGGCGGGACCTCTTTGCTCCTGAGCAGATCCTGGTAGAGCAGGGTCAGGTAGTCGAGCAGCCTGAGGCCCATGAACGGCTCGTGCTCGGTCTGGAACTCGATCAGCAGATAGACGTACATCCAGCGCTCGCTGCCCCGCCACTCGACCCGCCAGACGATGTCGTCCTCGCGCTCCCTGAGGTCGTCTGAGACGTAGGAGCCGTTCTGCTTTTCGAGGGTATCGAAGTCGAGCTGCTCGACCCAGTCCTCTTTGACGAAGCCCCTGATCAGCTCCTCGACCATGATCGGAAAAGAGAAGAGCTGCCTGTATCCGCTGTCGTGAACGCCCATGCCGTCCTCCTTTTCGCGCGGGGGAAAGGCAGGGAGCGTGCCAAGCAAAAAAGCTCAATGATTTCGAGAAAAGCCTCCCAAAAAGCGGCGGCGGGAGCGGCGAAAAACGGCGAACGCCGCCTTTCTCCGCCGCTTCATCGGTTCCGGTCGAGCGGGGATCCGCGCTCGGACCGGTCGCGTTCTTTGGCGCTGTCCCGCGGGGATCAACCCCGCGGCCACGAGGTCCGCCCGAGGCTCGGCGGACAGCCCCTTCGGGGCGGGCCTGCTTTTTGCAACGTTGGGGTTTAGGTAATGACATTCGTTTCCCAAACCATAAAATTGGTCATAAGAGATAGATTGGGAGGAGCCGGATGAAAAAAGCGGCCTGGATAGCGGTAGCGCTGGCAGCGGCGCTCGCAACGGCCGGATGTTGGGACGAGGGCTCCACCGGAGGCGGGGACGCGGGCAGCGACACGGACTCCGATTCCGACGGGGATGCGGATTCGGACACTGACACCGACACGGACACGGACACCGATACCGACACCGATGCTGATATCGATCTCAGCTGGGTTCCCATTACTGGCGGTGTTTTCCAGATGGGCTCGACCGAGGGCGATTCCGACGAGACCCCGGTGCACGAGGTGACGGTGCCCGACTTCGAGATGCTGGCGACCGAGGTGACCGTGGCCCAGTACGGGGAGTGCGTGACGGCGGGTGAGTGCACCGAGCCGGGCCCGAGCGATTCGTATTGGTATTGCAACTGGAACGAGATCGGTTACGAGGATCACCCGCTCAACTGCGTGGACTGGGACCAGGCCGTGGCCTTTTGCGAGTGGGTCGGAGGGCGTCTGCCGAGCGAGGCGGAGTGGGAGTACGCGGCTCGCGGCGGAGGTCAGGACATCACCTACCCGTGGGGAGACGAGACCGCGACGTGCGACTACGCGGTGATGGACGACGACACGCATGGCGATGGTTGCGACACGTACCGGACGTGGTCCGTCTGCTCCAAGACGGCTGGCAACACGGACCAGGGGTTGTGCGACATGGCGGGCAACGTGTGGGAGTGGGTGCAGGACTGGTACCACTCGGACTACACCGGAGCACCGGCGGACGGCAGCGCCTGGGAGGACAGCGGCTCGACCCGGGTCTTACGGGGCGGCAGCTTCGCCTACGGTGCCTACTACCTTCGCGCTGCCAACCGCTACGACGTCAACCCGTCGAACCACTTCGACTACTTGGGTTTTCGCTGCGCCAGGTGATCGGTCCACGGGAGGTCGGGAGATCGGGCGAGAGGCTCCATCGGCGGAGCGTTAGCGGAGCCAATGGAGAGAGCCCGACCCGACGACGAAGTCCGGGGGAGCGCCTCGAGGGGCTCTCCCCTCGAGCGGGTGCAGGGCGGAGCCCTGCCGTCTTCGACTCTGATGAGACGAGGATCGAAGCCAACCCGAGCAACCAGAAATCGCCCCGGGACGGCTCGGATTCCTCCCGGGACGACAAAAAACCGCCCCGGGAC
This sequence comes from Polyangia bacterium, assembly GCA_046484285.1. GTDB lineage: Bacteria > Myxococcota_A > Polyangia > JAAYKL01 > JAAYKL01 > CAZHCG01. The sequence continues at coordinate 2,650 of JAWOBP010000056.1, read as the reverse complement.
GCGGAAAAACAGCCCGGGACGCGTCCGGGGATGCCCGGGACGCTTCCGGGGTCGCCCGGGACGGGTCCGGGGGCGCCCGGGAAGGGTCCGAGGGCGCCCGGGAAGGGTCCGAGGTCCCCCGGGAAGGGTGAGACCCTGCCCGGGACGCGGAGAAACAGCCCGGGAAGGGTCCAGGGTCGCCCGGGAGGACGAATCTCGCCTTGGGATGGGCGAGCTGGGCGGTTTCATGGACGAGGCGGGTCACGTCTGCCCCGAGGAGGGCTGCCCGGAGCCGGGGCCCGACGCCGGACCGGACGGCGGCCCGGACGCGGGGAAGTAGCTCGTCCAGTCCGCCGTCTTCGGCTCTGATTCGAAGATCGGGGCACGTTTCTCCAGGGCTGTCAGTAGGGATTGTTCCCGATCGGGTCGTTGTTCTCGGCTGCCGTGGCGGAGGCGGGGTGTTTCTTGCCGGCATAGGGGTTTTTCTTTATCGGCGAGCTCTTCTCGGGTGTCTCGGCGGTCTTTTCTACGGCCCCTGAGTTGGCTCGCCCGGCCTTGGCGCGCCGTTTGGCCGGTCGGGCCTTTTCGCTTTCTTTCGCCGGCGCGGCCCGCTTCGGCCTCTGCTCGGTTTTCGGCGCGAAGTCGTTGGTCGCGATCGGATCGACCGGCAGGGGCAGGGCGGCGTTCGAGAACCCCGGAGGCGTCGGATTCACCGCGGGCTGCTGCTGCTGCGGTTCTCCGGCCGGCTCGCTCGCCACGGCCGGCGCCGATTGCTCCGGGCTCGCGGCCGACTCGATGTCGGCGCCGACCAGGTACAGCCCGGCGGCCAGCACCGCTGCGACGGCCAGCAACGTCAGTGCGGTCGCGAGGATTCTCGCAGCCGGCGAGTCCGGCGGGATTCCCAGCCTGGCTCGCAGCACCGGGTTGGGGGGAACCGGGAAACCGGTTTCTTTTTTTAGGCTGCCGTCTTCTTTCTCGGCGCCCCGGTTCCGCGCGGGCCAGATCCTGAGCGTGCTCTCCTCGGGCGCGAGATCGGGTCCACGGAAGGGATGGATCGAGGCCTGTTCGACGGCTTGATGCATGAACGCCTCCTTTCTCGCGGTCGCTCTTCACCGCAAGCATTCGCCGGGTCCCGATCCCCCGCGCACGAGCCGCCCGGCACGTCTCTTCCGCTTACAATTACAACATAACCATGATCCGGCCGGAGCGCAGGGTCGTCCGATCAAAAAAAGAGCCGTGCCTGCGGCGTTGCGGGCCGGGTAGGTTGTCGCGGGATCTCAGCCGTCCGCGGCGCGGACCAGGAAGTCGGCGACGTCGCACCAGAGCCGATCGAACTCGTCCCGCGAGAAACCCGAGCCGCTGGCGAGCCAGTCGTAGTGCGGCGGGTCGTGGTCGCGGCCGTCGAAGTGGCCGACCGTGTCGAGGTGATCGGCGCGCGCCGCGTGGATCGGCTCCCCCCAGACCTGAAAGCGGGACGGCACCACGCCGTCGTTGTCCCGGTGACCGAGCGGCTCGCCTAGGAGGTCGCCCAGCCTGCTCTCCACCTCGGCCGGAAGCGGCACCGGCCTCGGACCGCGGTTCTCGCGGCGCCCAGTGACGCGGTACAGCGAGGCGAACAGCGCGTGGCTGGCCTGCAGGTAGGGATCGAGGCCGACGCGCGTCAGCGAGCGCAGGCCGGTAGGTTCGGCCGCCGTGATCACGCAGCCGTAGCTCACGCCGGGGCGGTCGGTGGCCGAGGCGTTGAACACGTCGACGCCCTCGGGTTTGAGCTGAGTGAACAGCGACTGGTCGCCGGTCATCTGCTCGAGCAGCTTGTGCACCTCGGCGCGCCGCTCGCTGCTGAAGTCGCCCAGCAGCTCATCGAAGACCTGGTCGGCGAGCGTGCGTTTGAAGCCGAGGCGATCGTCGAGGCGGACGAACACGGCGCCGAGCTTGAGCATCACCGACAGAGGCATGTGGCCAAAGCGCAGCACGTAGACCGTGGACAGCGAGAAGAGGCGCAGCATCTGCGCGCCGAGCACGGTGGAGAAGAAGCTGGCCAGCGGCGTGCCGTAGTGCGGCGTGGAGACCGTGAGCACCGAGCGGACGCGATCGACCATCGGCTCGGGATCGGAACCGTTGGTGAGCGAGACCGCCGGAGTGACCAGCATGCGCGCGTCCAGCCCGCCGGTGGAGTGGCCGATCAGGTGGATCGGCGAGTCGTCCCTCGGGGCGTGCTCGAGCACGGTCTCGAGCAAATTGGCCGCCCGCTGGCGAATCGAGCCGGTCGGAGACGTGGCGACAGGTACGATGCGTGCGCGCATTCCGCGCTCCGACAGGGCGGATTCGAGCTTCTCGGTGACGTGGGCGAAGTAGCGCAGGCCGCCGAGGTTGGCGAACCCGAAGAACCCGGGAACCAGGAAGATCGTATGCTCGGACGTCATGTCACCTCCGAAGACACCCTAGCGCCTCGGAGCGCAAAAATCCATGTCGGGCGGAGAGGAGCACTCCGCGCTGTGGGGAAAGCGTTTCGGGCCGGGGGTTTGGTGGGCGGCGCTCGATCGCGATACCCCGGTTTCAAGGGGGTGAGCCGGCCTTTGCTGAAAAAAACACAACCTTCCCTATTCACGTGGCAACAAATTGACGCGGCCTCGGATCTGGACCGGCTGCGCCCCGTGCTCGACGCGCTGCC
>JAWOBP010000076.1:0-11565 GCA_046484285.1 Polyangia bacterium | reverse complement strand
ACTAGTGCCGAGTCAACCTCTCCCGTTCGGGTGAGAGCTGCCCCTGCCCACGATCCCGGCGTCAGACACAAAGGCCCGGCCGGATATGCTTCGGCCGGCGAATGCCGCCGTTGTTTGTTCTTGGTGTCTGACACCCGGGCCTTTGTGTCTGACGCCGGGATCGTGGGCAGGGGCAGCTCTCACCCGAACGGGAGAGGTTGACTCGGCACTAGTGCGATTGCCCGGGCCCTGCCGGGGCAGCGGCTCGAAGACCTCGAAGAAGACCTCCTCCAGGCGCTCCGTCGGCTCGCTCATCATCCACCTCCTGTGCGCCCGTGTTCGTACCCCGGGCCCGACCCCTGGGTAAACCTGCGCCGCCTGGACGGCCTGTTCGACCGCGAACAAGGGAAAACGCAGAGCTTCGAGCTCGGGTCGCCGAGCTGGAAGAGAAGCTGAACACCTCCTCGGCCCGGGAAAAAGAGCGGGCCGCGCTGACCACACCGGCGCTCGCGGGCGAGGAAGGCGAGGTGTTCTCTGGGGCTTACCGCCGCGCCAGCACCTTGATGCTGGCCACCTTGCCGGTGAGCTGCTCGGCCCATCTGCGGGCGAGCGCGGTATCGACGGTGCTGCAGCAGCAGGAGCTGCCGGTGTCTTGCAGCTCGGAGCCGATGAACATTTCTAGCCGGGCCGTGTCGTAGACCAGCCGGTCGACGACCTCGACCTCGGCCAGGCCAGCCTCGCGCAGCCCGTTCACGTAGGCCTCTTCGCTGATGGCGCCGGCCAGGCACGAAGAGTAGAGGTGGCGGTTCGCGGCGATATCGGCAGGAAGATCCTCGGCCACGATGTCCGAGACGAGCATGGTGCCGCCGGGTTTCAGCACGCGGGCGATCTCGGCGAAGACCAGGTGCTTCTCGGGGGAGAGATTGATGACGCAGTTGGAGATGACCCAGTCCACCGAGGCGTCTTCGACCGGCAGCTTCTCGATGATGCCCTTGCGCACCTCGGCGTTGGTGAGGCCGGCGGCCGCGATGTTCTCCTTGGCCTTGGCGATCATCTCGCCGGTCATGTCCACGCCGATCACCTTGCCGTCGGCGCCGACCTTCTTCGCGGCCAAGAGCAGATCGATGCCGGCGCCCGAGCCGAGGTCGAGCACGACCTGGCCGGGCCGAACCTCCGAGAAGGCCAGCGGGTCGCCGCAACCGAAGGAGTTGACCACCGCCTCGGTGGGCAGCGCGGCGAAGTCGGCGTCGCTGTACCCGGCGATGCGGGCCACGACCCCCTTGGGCACCGGGCCTCCGCAGCAGCCGTTGCCCTGCGATTTCAACGCCTTGGCATAGTCCACCGAGACATCGCGGCGGGTCTGTTCCGAGTCTTTCATGGGGCACCTCCAATTTCTATTTGCATATACCCGGGTATCCGTGTAAATGCAAGCAGAAACACAGGGAGCACGACCCATGCGCACACTGACCAGTGTTTTCAAGGCGCTGTCCGACGAGACTCGCCTCACGATGCTCGGCCTCCTGCTGGAGGAGGGCGAGCTGTGCGTCTGCGACTTCGTCGACGTGCTGGAGATCTCCCAGTCCAAGGCCTCCCGGCACCTGCGACACCTGGTGGGCGCCGGATTGCTGGACGACCGCCGGGAGGGGACGTGGGTCCACTTCCGCATCGCCGAGAGGCCCGAGCCCGCGCAAGCGCAGGTCATCGAAATGCTGCCGGCCGTGCTCGACAACCGGATTCCCCCCGAGCTGTTCGTGCGCCTCGCCGACTGGCGAAAGAGCAATGAGCGCGGCGAGAGATCGTGTGGCGACCTGCTCGCCGAGCGAGCAGCCAGGCGTGAAGGAAAGAGATGACGAAGTCACAGGGCGTTGCCGGTCGGCTGTCCTTTCTGGACCGCTACCTCACGATCTGGATCTTCCTGGCCATGGGCGTCGGCGTCGGCGCCGGCTACGTGTTTCCCGGAATCGTGACATTGCTCGACAAGTTCAGCGTGGGCACGACCTCCATCCCGATCGCGATCGGCCTCATTCTGATGATGTACCCGCCGCTGGCCAAGGTGAAGTACGAGCAGATGGGTCCTGTCTTTCGCGACTTCAAGGTCCTCGGCCTGTCGCTGGTGCAGAACTGGGTCGTGGGCCCGATCCTGATGTTCGCGCTGGCGGTGCTGTTTTTGCGCGACGAGCCCGAGTACATGGTGGGCCTGATCATGATCGGGCTGGCCCGCTGCATCGCGATGGTCATCGTCTGGAACGACCTGGCCAAGGGCGACACCGAGTACTGCGCCGGGCTCGTCGCCCTCAACTCGATCTTCCAGGTGCTGCTCTACTCGGTCTACGCCTACGTCTTCATCACGGTGGTGCCGACCTGGTTCGGGCTCGAGGGCGTGGCGGTCGACATCACCATCGGTGAGATCGCGGGGAGCGTCTTCATCTACCTGGGGATCCCGTTCATCGCCGGCATCATCACGCGGTTTTCGCTCATCGAGCTCAAGGACAAGGAGTGGTACCACACCAGGTTCATCCCCAAGATCAGCCCGATCACGCTCATCGCGCTCTTGTTCACCATCGTGGTGATGTTCTCGCTCAAGGGCGAGACGATCATCGAGCTGCCGTTCGACGTGGTGCGCATCGCCATCCCGCTGCTCATCTACTTCGTGCTGATGTTCTTCATCTCCTTCTTCATGTCGAAGAAGGTCGGCGCGAGCTACGGCCAGGCGACGACGCTGTCTTTCACCGCGGCCTCGAACAACTTCGAGCTCGCCATCGCGGTGGCGGTGGCCACCTTCGGCATCGCCCACGGTGCCGCGTTCGCCGCGGTGATCGGGCCGCTGGTCGAGGTGCCGGTGCTCATCGGGCTGGTCAACGTGGCCCTGTGGCTCGGGCGCAAGTATTTCCCGAACGATCCGGCGAAGCTGCAAGCGGTAAAGACCTGCGCCGGGGAGGGAAAGGCATCATGACAACTCCAGGTGCGGCCCGAGGCCAAGGCCGTGCTCGAGGAGCTGGGCATCGACGTGTCATCCCACCGCTCCAAGGCCGTGTCGGAGATCCCGGCCGACCAGGTGGATACCGTCATCACGCTGTGCGGCGAGGAGGAGTGCCCGCTTTTCCCCGGCCAGGCCACGCGCCTTCACTGGGGACTGCCGGATCCTGCAGGTGTCGAGAGTGACGATGCAGCGCGGCTGGACGCCTTCCGCCAGACCCGCGACGAGCTGCGTCGGCGGCTGGCGGTGGTCTTCGGGAAGTAGGTCTCGATAGGGCTGGCCAATTTGGCGACGAGCTTCTTCGGCGGACTGCCTCTGCGCCACGACGCCGGCGGTCTCGCCATCCACTACAGGACCGAGGGATCGTACCTGATGATCGGCGCGTCGTAGTTCGTGGTCGGTGTGCGGGTTGGGAGCAAGGCTGTGATCATGTACCTGTTTCGATACTCGAAAACAAAGGTGTAGGCATCGCAAAGGAAGGAGGAGCACGCGAGGACCGATGGCACCACTCGACGACAAGACACTCATGGAGAACCTCGCCAGGGGCGACCGCCAGGCGCTCCGGGTTATCTACGAGCGACACGCCGAGTTCGTGTACCGAGTCGCCTATCGGTTTGCGGGCAGCGAGGAGGATGCTCGCGACATCACCCAGTCGGTGTTCGTGACGATCATGCAGTCCGCCGGTCGCTACAAGGCCAAGGGCAAACTCAGAACCTGGATCTATCGCGTGGTGGTCAACCGCTGTCTCAAACATCGAACCAGAGCAGATCGACGACTGCGCGCGGAGCTGACCGATCGGGACTTCGAAGAGATCCCCGCTGCCGATGAGAATCGACCGGATCGCATCGCACAACGCGCCGAACGCGCGGGAAAACTTTGGGCAGCGATTCGCGAGCTTCCACAGCGCCAGCGCGTGGCGCTCATTTCGAGCCGCTTCGAGGGGCAAAGCTACGAGGAGATCGCCAACGCGCTGGGATCCTCCAAAAAATCCGTGGAGTCACTGATTGTCAGGGCCCGAAGGTCGCTCGCCAAAAGTTTCTCAAAATAACACCGCAGTTTTTTGGTGCCTCAACGGTTTCACAGACAGGAGGTTTCGAGATGCGGTGTCACCGGGTAAAACGATTGCTTTTTGCCTACCTCGACGGTGAAGTCGATCCCCGCCGCCGAGCGTCGCTCGAATCCCATCTCGCGAGCTGCGAGGCGTGCGCTATCGAGCTGGCGAAGACGAGAGCGCAGTGGGAAGCGCTCGCCGAAGCCGACCAGACGCCTGCGCTGCCAACCAACCTCTGGCCACAGGTCCTGGCAGCGCTGGACGAGGCCGAGCGGCTGCCCTGGCATCAGCGGCACCGCACCGGGTTGTTGCAGGCAGCCTGCGTCTCGGCCTGCATCGCGCTTGGTTTCACAGGCGGGGCCCTGCTGTCGTGGGGGCAACCGGCTGCCGAGGCCAGGCCGGACACGGTCTCCATGGGTGAACGAATGATGGTCGCGGAGGCCTTCGACACCGCGACCTTCGGCCTCAGCAGGGGAAAGGAGGGCCTGCTGCGATGCGTCCCCAGGTGAAGTCCACCATCCTCTGGTCGCTCCTCGGTCTCTCCCTGGCTCTGAACGCGGCCCTGGGCATCGGGCATCTGCGCAGCGCCGCAGCAAGGACCGCCGGCGATCCCCAGGCCCGGGATGACTACTGCCTGCTCGACCAGCTGGAGCTCGATGGCGATCAACAGCGCCGCCTCGCCGAGATGCGGCGCGTGATGCACGCGAAGAGAGCCGCCTACCTGAAACGCGCCGCCGCGATCAAGGTCGAGCTGGCCGAGGCGATCAGCGCGACGGAGGTAGACAGAGCCGCGCTCGATACGCAGCTCGACCGCTACGCCGAGGGCCAGGCAGAGATGCAACGCACAGTCGTCGAGCATCTGCTGGGGGTGAGCGCCATGCTGCGGCCCGAGCAACGCGATGCGTTCCGGACCTTGCTGCGAACCGAGATGTTCCGGGGTATCCGCTCGGCCCGTGGCAGGACCGCCGGTGAACCATGACCCGCGTGTTGTCAGGCTTGCTCGCCGGCGTGATGCTCTCGGTCTTCGCGGTGCTGAGCCCCACGCGGGCGCATGACACGGCAACGCGGCCGCCCGCGCTGCTCTTGCATTCGAAGCGGGAAGCGCCCAGGGCCGAGCTGCCGAAAAAGCCCCTGACGCTAGAGAGCGCTCTTGCCATCGCGCTCGCCAACAACCCGGATATGGTGAGCGACGGCTGGGAGATCGAGGCGGCGAGCGCGCGTAAACGGCAAGCCGTTTCAGAACACTGGCCTTCTCTCGGGGTCTTTGCCGCCTACAGACATCATTGGCACGAAGAGCGACTCGCACCGGCGCGCGGTCCGCAAGCTCCTGCGGTTTCTTCTCACGATATCTTCGCCGGGGATGTCGTTCTGACCATTCCGCTCTTGTCGGGAGGCCGGGTGGTGAGGGCGGTCGCCGCGGCGGATCTTCTTTCCAGGGCCGCGGACGAGAAGCTCGCTCGCACTCGCGACGAGCTGATCTTCAATATCAAGAGCACCTTCTACGGCATCCTCGGGCAGAACAAGTTGATCGATGCGATCGAGCACTCGCGCAAGGCGTTGTTCGAGCATCGCAAGGAGATTTTGCAGCTCATCGAGGCGCGCAAGGCGGCTCGAGTCGACCTCCTCAACATCGAGGTGAGGCTGGCCGACCTCAACCACCGCCTGGTCAAGCAGCGCGGGATGGTGGAGCTGCACGAGCGGTTGCTCCTGAGCCTGCTGGGCGTCGAGACCATGCCACCCGAGGGACTGACCCTCGACGGGAGCCTCTCACCACCAAGGTCCGCACCAGACAGAAAGAAGCTCCTGGCCGCGGCCGCCCGCAAGCGCCCGGACCTCTCCCAGATCGATCTGGAGATCGAGGCCCAGGCCCGGCGCGTCGATATGGCCAGGGCAGAGTACTGGCCGGTGGTATCGGCCAAGGGTACCTACGGGTCTCGGCTCAGCGTCCAGGGCGACTACGACGACCTCGGTTTCGTCGGGCTGGAGCTGGCCATGCCAATCTTCACCGGTTTTCGTACGCCCGCTCGCGTCGAGGAAGAGCAGGCCAGGCTGAGGATCCTGCAACAACAAAAACGCAAGCTCCTGCTCACCGTACGACGCGAGGTGGACTCGGCGGTCATCCAGATCGAGACGGCGCTCGCCGCGGTCCAGGCCACCGAAAAGTCGATCGCCATGGCCGAGGAGAGCCTCAGCATCACGCGCGACAAGGCGGCCCTGGGTCACGGCACCGCGACGGACGTGCTGGACGCGCAGGCGGCACTCCTTCGAGCAGAGACAACCTATTTCGCGGCGCTGGCCGATCTACACACGGCGTTCGCCCTGCTCGAGCTCGCCGCGGGAGGTGAGACGTGAACCGGCAACCGCACGCCAAACGCTATCGGGCTCGGACGATCACTCTACTGTCTTGCGCGGCGCTGTTGGTCGCGGGCGCCTGCGCGAAGACCGCGGACCAGGGACAGAACGAGAAACAGAAGCCACAGCCCTCGGTGAAGACCGCGCCGGTCGAGGCGCGATCACTGACGGAGCGTCTGGAGCTGACCGGCTCGATCACGCCGACGCAAATCGCTCGAATGGCCTCACCCGTGGACGGGCCGATCATCGCGTGCCCGGTGCGGGAGGGTGACCGCGTTCGTCCCGGTCAGCTCCTGGTTCGCCTCGGCCGCACCAAGGGCGATGACGCCGTGGCCGCGTCCGCCAAGGCAGAGCTGGATCGCGAAGAGCTCGAGCTGGGCCGTATCGAGAAGCTGGTCAAGACCGGCGCTCTTCCCGGCGAGGAGCTCGAAAAGGCACGCGTCAAGGTGAGCGCGGCGCAGGCAAGACTCGCGCGCGCCATGGAGAAGCTCGGCGACTACCGCCTCTCTGCTCCCTGGGCCGGCGTGGTCTCGCGGGTCAACGTGGCCGTGGGGGACTTCGTGTCCGCCCGCGAAACCCTGGTCGAGCTGTTCGACCCCGCCAGCCTGGTGTTGCGCTTCGCCGTACCCGAGGACGCTGCTGCCCGAGTGCAGAGCGGCGCCGTCATCACGGTCACCCTGGATGCACATTCCGGCCGGAGCTTTTCGGCAAGGGTGACAAGGATCTATCCCGACATCGACAGCAGAACTCACACACGCACCATCGAGGCCACTATCGAGGATGACGTGGTCCTGGCTCCAGGTATGTTCGCCAGGTTGCAGCTGATCCTGGCATCGATCCCCGAGGCGTTGACCGTCCCCGTCGAAGCCGTGATACGGCGCGACGGCAAGCCCATCGTTTTTGTGATTCAAGGCGACACAACCGTCGACCAACGCCCGGTGGAGATCGGCTTGGAAGACGACGGTCACGTGCAGATCCTCGCGGGTGTGGCCAAGGGCGAGGAGGTGGCGGTCGCCGGCCACAACCGGCTGCGCGATGGGAAACAGGTACGAGTGGCAAAGGGGCAGGGAAGCGAGGGAGGCAAGAAGAAGCAAAAAGCGGCTCCCGGCAAAGGAGAGGCGCGATGAAGGGTCCTGTCGAGCTTGCCGTGCGCCGGAAGGTCGCCACCGGCGCCATCGCCTGTGCCCTGGTCGTGCTGGGGGTCATCTCCCTCACCCGGCTGCCCGTGGATTTTCTTCCCAACATCGCCTATCCGCTCATCAAGGTTCACATCTGGTGGACCGGAGCCACGCCCGCCGAGATCGAAGAGCACGTGGCCGATGTCATCGAGCGGGAGATGGTCTCGGTGGAGGGTCTAGATTACCTGGAGTCCTCCTCCATCGAGGGCGGTTACACTCTGCAGGTCAACTTCCGCTACGGCGTCGACGACGATGTGGCGTTCCAGGACACCCAGGCGGCCATGGCCCGCGCCGCCAGAAAACTGCCGCCGGACATGGATCCGCCCATCGTGATCAAGGCGGACCCGCAGCAGCTCCCGGTGGTCCAGCTCACGGTGCAGTCCACCGAGTGGGATCTGGTGCGCCTCAGAGATTGGGCCGACAACTGGCTCCTCGACCGCGTGCTGGCCGTTCCGGGCGTCAGCGGCGCCGAGATCATCGGTGGTCTGAAACGCGAGATCCGGGTTCACCTGGACCCCGTGGCGCTCGAAAAGCACGGTCTTTCCATCTTGGACGTTCAGCGCGCCCTCGCCCACGCCAACGTCGAGATGTTCGGGGGAAGGGTCAACGCCGGCCCTCGCGAGCTCATCGCGCGCACCGTGGGCGAGTTCACCTCCCTCGAGGAGATCCGCTCGGTCGTGGTCAAGGACAACGGCACCGCCAGGGTCTACCTGCGCGATCTGGCTCAGGTCGAGGACGCCCACGAGGAGGTCCGGGTCATCACCCGGCTCGACTCGATCCCCTGCGTCAAGCTGAGCGTCCAGAAGCAACCCGATGCCAACACGGTGGAGGTCGAGACGGCCCTGCGCGAGCGGCTGCGCGAGCTCGAAACGGCGATCCCCGAGCACGTCGCCCTCGGCTTGGTCGAAAGCCAGGCCGAGTACGTGGACAGCGCGCTGTCGGGCGTGAAGACCGCGGCCTTTCAGGCGGCGCTGCTCGTCCTCATCGTCTCGCTCGTCTTTCTGGGCAGCCTCAGGCAGGCCCTCGTTCTCATGACCGCGCTGCCCATCACCCTGGTCATCAATTTCGCCTTCATGTGGCTCATGGGATTCTCGATCAACATCTTCACCTTGGCGGGCATCGTGATCGCGCTGGGCGTGCTGCTCGACAACGCCATCGTGGTGATCGAGAACATCTCCCGCTGGCGCGAGGAGCACGAGGGCAGCGCGAACGACAGCAGCGTGAGGGCCACCGTCCAGGTCGCCGGCGCCATCATCGCCGGGACGCTGACGCTGCTCGCGCTGTTCGTTCCGTATCTGCTCGTCTCGGGGATGACCAGCCTGCTCTTTCGAGAGCTGATCCTGGTGGTGGCGGGCGTGGTCGTCGTGAGCCTCGTGAGCTCGCTCACCCTGGTGCCGATGCTGGGCTCCGTTTTTCTCGGCAAGCCCAAGCCGCCGCGGTCGTCGCGCTGGCAGGATCGAATCCGGGACGGCTACGGCTTCATCGTGAAACGCGCCATCCGTTGGCGATTTGCGGTGTTCGCATTCTTTGCCGGGGTGGTGTTGCTCGGCGCGCTGCTGATCCCATCTCTGGGCACCGAGTTCCTGCCCGAGATCGATGACGGGCGCATCATGATCAAGGTCAAGCTGCCGGCCGGAACATCCGTCGCACAGACAAATCGCCTCTTGAGCCGCATCGAGCAGAAGATCGCGGGCGACCCGATGATCGACAGCGCGTTCACCCTGGTGGGAGGCAAGGTCTGGGGCCTCTATACCTTCGAGGTGGCGAACGAAGGCGAGATCGACGTTCAACTCGTTCCGAACGACGCGAGGGAGCTTTCGACCCAGGAGTACATGCAAAAGCTCAAAAAGCCCCTGTCGAAGATGTCTCCACCAGGCGGCAGGGTGATGGTGCGCAAGATGCGCATCAAGGGGATCCGAAAGATGGGGCCGTCCGACCTGGAGATCCAGGTGCGCGGCCCGAACCTCGAAAAGCTCTACAAATTCGCTGGGCAAATCGTGCGGGTCGCCCGAGAGCAACCGAGCCTCGCCAACGTGCACCTCGGCATGGATCTCACCAAACCCGAGCTGCTGGTGCGGGTCGATCGGGCGCGGGCGGACGCGCTCGGCGTCTCGATCTACGATGTCGCCACCACGCAGCAGGCCTTGCTCCACGGCGTCGTGGCCACTCGCTACCAGGAAGGCGAGGAGCTCTACAACATCCGGCTGCGGATCCCCGAGGAACAGATCTCCAGCCGACGAGACGTGGAGAACCTGGTCATCGCCGCCACGGATGGGAGGTACTATCGGCTGCGGGACCTGGCGACGGTCACCGAGGGAACCGGTCCGGTGGAGATCGTGCGCGAGGATCAGATCAAACAGGTGGTCGTCCAGGCCGATGCCTGGGGAGCGAGCGTGGGCAAGGCGCTCGGCGACCTCGATGCCGAGCTCGAGAAAATCGACCTCCCACCCGGCTATGAGATCGATTACGGCGGCAAGGCGAGGCTCATGGAAGACCTGACGAGCATGGCCCAGGGCATCCTCGGTCTGGCTGTTTTCCTGGCGACGGTGGTGCTGGCGGTGCAGTTCAACAGCATCCGCTACCCGGTGATGATCCTGTGCAGCATCCCCGCCGGTGCCGCGGGGATGGTCTTTGCGCTGTGGGGCAGCAACCTCGCCATGGGCGCCACGGTGCTGGTCGGCCTCCTCGTCGTGGTGGCGGCCACGGTCAACGACGGGGTCCTCCTGTTCACCCTCGCGGACGAGCTCAGGACAGGTACACCGTCACAGGAGGCGGGCGAGGCCGTTCAGAACGCCGCCCGACTGCGGCTGCGACCCCGGGTGATGACAACCGCCACGACGATCGCCGGGCTATTGCCCCTGGCAGTCAACATCGGCGCCGGCGGTGACATGCTTCAACCCATGGCCGTGGGTGCCATCGGTGGGTTGCTCCTGGAGATCCCGGTGGCGCTGTTCTTGATGCCCTGCCTGTACATGCTGGCGAGCAGGTCCACGAGGCGAACGCAGCCGAATGGGCAGATGGAGGCTGCATGACCCACCAGCGCACTTACCCCCCGGACCGCGGGATGGACGTCACAATGAGATCCATCGGGGTGATCCACACCCCGTTCAAGGAGCAGAACGGTACACCGATTCAGCCGCGCTTCGCCCGCGAAGCCGAAGGCCTCATCGAGGTTTTCGAGCCCTACGTGGAGGCGCTTGCCGACATCGACGGCTTTGAACGACTGTGGCTGCTGTTCCTGCTGGACAGGTCCAAGTCCTGGCAGCCCCGGGTCATCCCTTATCTGGACACCGTGGAGCGCGGTCTGTTTGCCACCCGGGCGCCGGCGAGGCCTTGCCCGATCGGACTGTCCGTGGTCGAGCTTCTCTCGGTCAGCGAGAACCGCCTCACGGTGCGCGGGGTCGACATCCTCGACGGAACTTTGCTACTGGACATCAAGCCCTACGTCCCCAAGTTCGATGCCTTCCCGGATAGTCGGGCAGGCTGGCTGGACGCCGAGGGGATCGATCCAGCTGCCGCGGACAGCCGATTCTCGGACACGGACCGAGGTGCGCCTGTCTGACAGGCAAATGTGCAATCCGCGCTGTAGGGTTTTCTGAGAGGCGCCGAGTCGCACCGGCGGGCAGCCCCGGGCGTCTTCGAGACAGGGACGAGGCGGAGCGGCGCTTTCGAAAGGGCGCGCGGCGGGTGGCGTCGCGATGGGCGCGCAGACCGGGTGTCAGACACCAAGAACAGACAGCGGCAGTATTCGCCGGCCGAAGCATATCCGGCCGGGCTGCTGCCTGACATCTCGGCTGTTCCCGCCCCGAATCGGTCGCCGGCGGCCGGTTCTCGCCTCGGCTCGCCCCCCGATCTCGTCCGTTTTCTTCTGGAAACCGAGCTTCGGGCGCACCCCGGCGCCCGGCGCCGTCTTGCGCGGCGTCACTCCCCCCTTCGCCCCTGACGAATCAGCCTGGCCCGGCTAGACGTACCCGCTCCAGTACCGGTGCTTGGGCCTGTAGGGCTCGATGATCGGCGGCCTGAACGTG
>JAWOBP010000032.1:0-24051 GCA_046484285.1 Polyangia bacterium | reverse complement strand
GGGCCGGGCACCTCGACCGAAAGCAGGTGAGAGCTCGGCTGACGCTGCGCCTCGGGACGGTGCACGAGACGCTCGCGACTCACCAGCGGCTCTCCGTAGAGGCATGGGTCGCGCTTCACGTCGCGGTAGAGCTGCCTGCCGTCGAGCTGCTGCGGCGAAAGACCGCACTGCGGCTGGCTGGGATCTCCCTGGATCGGGGCCACCGCGTCGAGCGCGTCGCGGGTCACCTCGATCGTGTCCACGTACCAGCCGGGCCGCTGCTCGCCGCGGTCGGTGCTAGCCACGAACCTGACTCTCAGCTCCGGGTGGGCGTACCGCGACAGGACACCTTCGACATCTTCACCGATTTCATGAGACCCCCTCCTGGGTCAGAACGAACGAGCGACCCGCCTCGACCGCGCGCCGCCCTGCTCCGCGAATTTCCACGCTGTGATCATGCGCCGATGGTATCGCCCCCCCATGGATGTCAACCCAGAACTTCATCCCGCGACGTCCGCTGAACCATGGTGTCGCAACGTTGACAGAGGAGGCTGCGGCGGTAGTACTTTCTTTCATGCGTCGCGGCTCGGCTCGGTTCTGGATCCTCTCGCTGCTGCTGCTGGGCTGCCCGTGGCTCCAGGGCGGCTGCGGCGGCGAGAAGAGCTCTCAGCGGCCGGCTCCGGGGCCTTCCGCGCCCGCGGCCTCTCGACCCGCGGCTCCGACTCCCGACGCTTCCCTCGCGGACGACTCGGCGGTCGACGCCGGGGACGTCCCCGAGCCCGAGCCGGCTCCCGAGGCCTACTTCGGCGACCTGGGCCTCGAGCGCTTGATCGACCCGGTCGAGGTGGAGCCTTCCGCGGGCTCGCCGGTGGTGCTGGTCGTCTACGACGCGCTGACCCCGAAGCGCCTGCACCTCTACGGCAACGACCGCCCCACCAGCCCCAACCTGGATCGCCTCGCGCAAGAGGGCCTGACCCTGACCAACTACTTCTCCAACTCCTCGTGGACCCGGCCCAGCTTCGCCACGATCGTGACCGGCCAGCCCAAGTCGGTGCACGGGATGGAGCTGAACTGCCCGCCGATCTCCGAGGAGCTCGACACCCTGGCCGAGCGCTTCGCCGCGGCCGGCTACCGCGCCGCCGGCTTCGTCGGCAACCCGCTGGTCCAGGCCAAGTGGGGTTACGGCCAGGGGCTGGATCCGTACGTGGACGCCACCGAGCTCAACGACTTCGGCTTCGCCGACGACAAGGAGCTGGTACGCCGCGCGATCCGCTGGATCGACGAGGGCGGCGACGAGCCGTTCTTCCTTCTTCTGTTTCTCGTCTCGCCCCACTCCCCCTACAAGCCGCCCCGCGAGTACAGGCGCTTCGGCGAAGGGCTGCCGCCCGGCACTCCGATCAGGGTGCCCAGGCGCGAGTACCGCGGCGGGATGGATCCCGGCGATCTGGCCTGGACCAAGGCGGCCTACGACGGAGAGATCCTGTACGGCGACGCCCAATTCGGAGCCCTGCTCGCCCACCTGGAAAAGCGCGGCCTGCTGGACGAGACGACGATCGCCGTGACCGCCGACCACGGCGAGGCGTTCGGCGAGCACAATTGCTTCCAGCACACCTACCACATGTGGGAGCCGGTGCTGCGCGTCCCGTTCGTGATCAGATCTCCGGCGATACCTCTCGACGGCGCCTGCGACGACCGGCCGTTCACCCACGTGGATATCGCCCCGACCCTGCTCGACCTGGCCGGGATCGGGCGCGAGGACGACGACCTGCCCGGGCAGTCGTTGGTCGAATCGCTGGCCGACCCGGGCGCCGGCCGCGAGCGGCTGATCTTCAGCCAGCACGACGCGCACGGCATCCGCCGCGAGGCGATCCGCGATTCGCGCTGGAAGCTCGTCCACCACCATCCGGTCGACCCGGCGATCATCACCCGCCTCAACGAGCTGCACCCCGGCCGCCCCACTCCCGATCCCCGCGAGCTGCCGAGCGTGGCCTGGAACGAGGAACGCTGGGAGCTGTACGACATGGTCGAGGACCCCCGCGAGCGGCGCAACCGCTTCTCGGAGCTGGAATCAGCGCCCGCGACCGCCGCGCTGCTGGCCGCGCTCTCCGAGCGGATCGGCGAGACGGACGACGAGAGCTTCGAGCTGGACGAGGAGCTGGAGGAGCTGCTCGAGAAGCTGGGCTACCTGGGCTCTCCGAGCCCTAAGGACTGACGCCCGCGGCCTCCAGCAGCCTGCGGGCCTCTTCGTTTTCGGGGTGCAGGCGCAAGACGGCCTTCCATTGCTCAACGGCCCGCTCGCGTTCTCCTCGCGTCAGCTGGATCTGGCCCAGGAAATTGCGGTACCTCGGCCGCCCGGGGCGGAGTCGCAGCGCCCGCCTGATCTCGACCAGCGCCGCGTCGTAGCGCCCCTGCTCGAACGCCACTCGCCCCAGCCCGAAGCGAGCCGCGGCCGACCCGGCGTCGAGGCGCAGCGCCTCGACGAACAGCTCGGAGGCGCGATCGAGACGCATCGACCTCAACGCGGCGTTGCCCTCTGTGATCCGCTCGGTGATCAGCTCGAGCGTCTGCGCCTCTTCGCGCTTCCCAGGTCGCTCGGCTAACCGGCCTTCCGCCCCGGCCGTCTTCACCGGCGCTTCCGTCTCTTGACCGGCCGCCCCGCCGTCCCTCGCGACGGCGTCTTCGGTCAGCTCGACTACGACCGGCTCGTCCTCCGGCTCGACCGGGGGCATCCCGGCGTCCGCCGCCGCCGGGCCGATCGCCACGACGCTCTCCTCGAAGCTCCCGCTTCCCCGATCGGCCAGCGCCAGCCACCCGGCCACCGCCGCGATCAGCGCGGCCGCTCCTCCCCCACCCGCCGCGAGCGCGAGCTTTCTCCCGCGACGTCGCGGCGAAACGGCGCCGGCTCCGGCCGACGGCAGGAGCGCGCGCAACGCCGCGGCCAGCTCTTCGGCCGACTGGAAGCGCTTTTCGGGGTGGCGGCTCAACGCCTTTGTGCAGATCGCCTCCAGCTCGGCCGGAATCGTCTTGTCGCCGGTGCGCTTGCGCGGCGAGACCAGCTTGTCGTTGATCACGCGGTGCAGCGTCTCGCCCACGGTGCGACCGTGGAACGGGGTCTCGCCGGTCAACGCCTCGTAGAGGATCACGCCCACCCCGTAGATGTCCGAGCGCGGATCCTCGTCCAGGCCGCGGATCTGCTCCGGCGCGATGTAGTCGACCGTCCCGCAGATGTGCCCGGTGCGGGTCAGCGCGCGGTCCTCGGCCTCGAGCCCGGTGCGCTTGGCGATCCCGAAATCCAAGATGCGCGCTCCCCGGGGCGTGAGGTAAATGTTGTCCGGCTTCAGGTCGCGGTGGATCACGCCGGCCTCGTGCGCCGCCTGCAAGCCGTCGCAGACCTCGGCCAGCGCGCGGGTCAGCTCCGCCGGCGCGATCGATCCCGAAGCGATCCTGCCCGCCAGCGACTCGCCCTCGAGCAGCTCCATCGCCAGGAAGTGGTAGCCCTCCTCGGTGACGCCGAAGTCCGAGGCGCCCACGATCGCCGGGTGTCCCAGCCCGCCGACGATCCGGGCCTCCCGGCGGAAGCGCTCCACGGCGCTGTCGTCGTCCAGCACGCGCTCGTGGAGCACCTTGAGCGCCAGGCGCCTGCCCAGCCCGGTGTGCTCCGCCTCGAACACGACTCCCATCCCGCCCTCGCCTATCTGGCGCAGCAGGTGGTAGCGACCGTCCAGCACGTTGCCCGGCGCCAGCGCGCTGGCGCCGTCGGTTCCCTCCACCTCCAGCACGGCCTCACACCCCAGCCGGCGGCGGATCTGCTCGCGCTCCCGCTCGCGAGACTCGCGGCCCAGGTCGCCGGCCCAGGCCGCGAGATCGTCCGGCGGATGGCCGACCGCGTGGCTGCCCATTATCTCGAGCAGCGCGGCCCGCATCGAGGCGGCGTCGTCGAAGCGGTAGCTCTCGCCCGGATTTAGCGCGCGGCCGAGAAAGGTGTCGACCACCGGCGGCAGAGACTCCACGCGCGACGCCATCCTGGGCGGCGACCAGCTCGCGCCCTCTTCCGCCGGAGACCGGCGCGGCGCGCGGCCGATCAGCATCGCCAGCAACGTCATCGCCGCTCCCCACAGGTCGCCGCCGACCGTGGGCTCCAGCCCGTCGCGCCCCTCGGGCGGTTCGAACCGGCGGCGCAGATCGCGGAGGCGGGCGTTGGTCTTCTCGTCGGCGATGAAGCGCAACGTCGTTCCGAAGTTGGTCAGCTTGATCTCGCCGTCAAAGGAGACGATCACGTTGGCGGGACGCACGTCTCCGTGCCGCATCCCCATCGGCTGGCCGTGGATGTCCTCCCTGCGGTGAACGTAGTCGAGGCCGCGCAGCACCTCGGCGGTCACGTGCGCGGCCAGCTCCCAGGGCCAGGGCGAGCCACGGCTTTCGGCCAACTCCAGGAGGCGCGCCACCGGGAGCCCCTCGACGTGCTCTCTGGCGACGAACGGCACGGCTCCTTCGACGCCGACCTCCATCACCCGCACGACGTTGGCGCTGGAAAGCCGCGACAGCGCGCGGGCCTCTTCGGAGAAGAGCGCGATGAACTCCTCCTCCTCGGCGATCCGCGGGTAGATGCACTTGAGCGTGCGCAGTTGCTCGACGCCCTCCTCGACGCCCCAGGCCGCCAGGAACTCCTCGCCGACCGGATCGACAGCGGTCCGTTCCAGCAGGTGGTAGCGGCCGAAGCGGACCGGCATCTCCCTGTCGGCGAAGGTGAACCAGGAGCTGTCGCCCTTGTCGGCCATGCTCTCCCCGAAGATCGCGCGCCGTCAGTCCGCCAGCGCGCCGAAGAACTCCTCGTCGAAGGTAGGCAGGCTCACTCGCCGCGCGCGGACTCCCACGCCCGCCTCGACGAGCTCGCGCGCCAGCGATTCTCCGTCCACCAGGGCGACCGGCGCCAGGTTGGGCACCTCGGCCTCGCGCCGGGCCGCGTCGGATATCTCGCCGGTGGTCAGGATCATCGCGCTGGTCGAGTCGTAATGGTGGAGAGCGCCCCGCACCGCGGTCACGTCGGCCTCGCCCACCGGGGAGTCGGGGGCGTCGCGGCTCACGACCACCGCGGTGCGGAAGCGTCCGTCGCGGCGGCGGTCCTGCACCGAGAGGTGGAAGGAGTCGTCTCCGCCGCGTTCGACGGCCCGCATCGCGCTGAAGCCGGTGCGGCGCAGGAAGGTCACGACGAGACGCACCAGGGTGGGCAGCGACAGGCCGCGGATCTTCCTCAGCATCTGCTTCTCTGCGATGCGCGACAGCCGCCTGGTCGCATCGACCACTCCGTTCTCGAGCTGGATGATCTCGGTGCTGATCTCGCGCTCGGCCAGCGCCCAGCCGGCGCGGTGCCTGACGAATCGCGGCCGGATGCCGCTGCGCTCGCGGTCGATTCCGTCGGCCACCAGCAGCGCCTCGATCAGCGCGCAGGCGCCGCGACCCGCGACCCCGATCTGATCGGCCAGCTTCTCCACCGGTACGGACTTGGTATGCTCGCGCAGAATCTCCTCGACCCGGTCGGCCGGCTCGACACCAGGCGCGACCTTGGGCTTCGATTTCGGCTTGGGCTTGGGCTGAGCCTGCTTCTCGCCGCCGCGCTCGTTCGACTCGCGCCGATCCTCGTCCCCGGAGGAGCCGGCCGGGGGGCTCTTCTTGCGACCGCGCTTCTTCTTGGAGGATTGCTTCTCCTGGCCCGCAGCGCCCTGGCTCTCTGTGCCGCTCTTTTTGGATTTCGGCTTTGGCTCTTGGGCGGGCTGCCCACCGGCGTCCTTCTTCTTCTTGGCCCTGCTCCTCTTCTTTTTCTTCTTGCCAGCCTCGCCCGACGGTTGTCCTCGCTCCTCGGGCGCGGATTCATTCTTGCCCTCGTCGCGCGCGGCCTCCTTTTTTTTTGGTTCGTCGCCGGGGCGCGGCTCTCTCGGTCCCGGCGGGGAGTCTCCCCACTCGACCAGGGCGAACACGCCGGGTCGCTCGCGGCGGAAGGGCTGCTTGTCGGGACCCTTGGCCACCGCGGCCGACAGCCGCGCGGACATGGTCTGCACCGGCGTCTTGCCCACGTGCGAGAGCAACCCGCGCTCCAGCGCCCTGGCGGCGATTTCTTTTGCGTGCAACGGCCGGCCCTCGCCTTGCAGGATTTCGAGAGCCGCCTCGGTGAATGTCATCGCGTACCTCCTCTGGCCGCAGATATGCATCAAAACGGCAAGAATATCCACAAACCGGCAACCCATCGATCCCGGTCGAAAACTGGACCGCGGCTTGCCGGGCGGTTAGTTTTTTCGAGATGAAGTATCGACGCATCGCGGTTCTGATGGGCGGGATGTCCTCCGAGCGGGAGGTCTCGCTGGCCAGCGGCGAGGCCGTGGCCCGCGGCCTGGAGGAATCCGGCTACGAAGTCGTGAGGATCGACGCCGGTCGGGACGTGGACCGCCGCGTTCGCGAGGCCGCGCCGGACGCCGCCTACGTCGCGCTCCACGGTCGCTGGGGCGAGGACGGCATTGTGCAGGGCCTTTTGGAGATGCTGGGCGTGCCCTACACCGGCTCCTCGGTGCTCGCCTCGGCGCTGGCGATGGACAAGGTGCTCTCGCGCACCGTGTTCGCCGCCGGGGGGATTCCGGTCGCCCCGGGCACCGTGCTCGGCGCCGGGGACTCCCCGCGCCTGCCGGACGGCGTGGATTTCCCGGTGGTGGTCAAGCCGGCCGACGGCGGATCGTCGGTGGGCGTCGCGATCGTCCGCGATTCGGGTGAGCTGGCCGCGGCGACGGAAGCCGCCCGGCGCCATTCGGACCGCGCGCTCGTAGAGAGCCTGATCGAGGGAGCCGAAATCAACGTCGCCGTGCTGGACGGCGAGGTGCTGGGCTCGGTCGAGATCGTGCCCAACGCCGGCGAGTTCTACGACTACGCCTCCAAGTACGACGAGGGCGGCTCCACCCACCACGTTCCGCCGCGCCTGTCGGAGCAGAAGGTCGCCCGGCTCGAGCGGATCGGCCTCGCGGCCTACGACTCGCTGGGCTGCCGGGGCGCGGCGCGGGTCGACCTGATGGTTCCCGATCGCGGCGATCCGGCCGTGCTGGAGGTCAACACGATTCCGGGCATGACCGACACCTCGCTGCTGCCCGAGATCGCGGCTCACAGGGGAATCTCGTTTCCCCGGCTGGTGGCGCGAATCGTGGAGGGAGCGCGGCTTCACCTCGAAAAGGGCTGAGAATACCCGCTGCACGAAGCGGCGTCAGTCGCCGCAGACTCCGAGCTCGCCGCCCTCGACGTGGTCCCAGCTCAACGGCTCGCAGCCGGTCGAATAGCAGTCCTCGTCCGAACAGCAGTAGCGACGGCAGACGCCCTCGATGCAGGTCAGACCCGAGGCGCACCAGGGTCCGTCCTGCTCGTCGCAGGCCGCGCCCTCGATCTCGGTCGCGTCCGTGTAGCAGAAAAAGCCCCAGGCGCCCTGGTGCTGCCCGTAGTCGCAGGCCGAGCCCTCCTCGCAGCCCTCGCCGCCGACCGGCTCGCAGTCCCAGGGGTTGTCGGCCGAGCAGGGATCGCCCGCGAGCTGCTGCGCGCCGGCGTCCTCTTCGACGTGGCGTCCGCCGCCGATATCGGAATCCACCTCCGAGTCGAAGTAGTGGAAGGTCTTGGCGTCGCCGCAGGCGGCGGACAGCAGAGCCGCCGCGATCAGCCGCACCGCGCGTCCGACGCCGGTCGAGGTCTTCCTGTGACGCGTCCGTCCCATGCGGCGAGCCAGGATAGCAGATGCCCGCCGCCGCACAAGCGATCGTTGCGCTCGTTGCGCTCGGCCGCGGTCAGTCACCTGTCTGCCAGGGATGCGACTTCTCGTAGGAGACCTGGATCTCCAACCTGGGCCCGCTGTCGACGTCCCGCAGCCTGGTGATCACTATCCAGGCGCGGTCCTCCAGCAACACGGTCCGCTCGCTTTCCAGCCGCTCGCCGCCCCCTTCGCTGACCGCGCGAATCCTGGTCTTACGCGCCGGCAGCCGCTGGCTGGAGTAGAGGTAGCCGCCGCCCTCGGAGGGAGGGAACTCGCCGTAGATCAACGTGCGGCCGTCGGCGCTGACGCGCATCAGCGCCACCGGGGTGAGCCGATCCCGATTGGCCACCGAGAAGACCACCTCGGCCTCCTCCTCGACCCGGGGCGTCTCGCCGATCGCCGCTCCGCAGCCGGCCGCCAGCACGAAGACGAGCACTGCCGCAAGCTCTTTTCGGAAACCCTCGATCATCGATCGCCTCCGGCGTCGGGATCCTCCCGGCTCGTTTCCAGCAGCTTCTCGACCGCCGCCCTTCCGGCCCTGGCGAAATCGTCGCTGTAGGCGTGCCCGGCTCCGCTCATGTCCACGAACGCCGCACCCAGGCCCAGCCGGTCCAGCCTCCGCGCCGCGCCGCGAGCAATGTTCCTGCGCCCGGCCCCGCTCATTGCCAGTCCGACGCCCCGCACCCCGGCCTTCTTCAACGAGAGAATCCAGCGCCGGTCGAGCTTCTTGGTGCCCCCTTCGACCAGGAACAGGACATCGTAGCGACCCGGCTCGTCGACCGCCAGCGCCGGCGCCAGGATCGCGCCCAGGGAGAAGCCGGCCAGCACCATCTCGTCCCTGGAGACGCGACCCGGGTAGCGCTCCTCGAGCGCGCTCAGCGCCGCCTCGATCTCGCGCGCCACCGCCGCCCTCCCCTTGTAGGTCCACCTGTCCAGCGA
Organism: Polyangia bacterium; assembly: GCA_046484285.1. GTDB lineage: Bacteria > Myxococcota_A > Polyangia > JAAYKL01 > JAAYKL01 > CAZHCG01. Next base: position 15,359 of record JAWOBP010000032.1, on the reverse strand, counting down.
CGGCTCGGCCCAGGGCGTCGGCACTCCGCGCGGGCAGAGCACCCAGCCGTGAAAGCCGGCCACGTTCTTCCACAGATCGCACTCCCACTCGGGCCGATCGTAGTTTCCGTGCAGCACCACGGTGACCGGCCGCGGCCACTCGCCGCTCTCGTCCGGGCCGACGTGCGAGGCGGGACGGAATCCCTCCACCGTCAGCTCGGCGGGTCTTCGCGGGGGAGGCGGAGCATCCGGAAGCTCGGCGCTTTGGGATTTTCCGCCGTCGCTCTGGCCGGATACGGAAGCGTCTTCGAGTCTCTCCTCGCCCCGGGAACCACCGCCGTCCGCGTCCTTACCGTTCGGGGAATCAGCGGCCTTCCGTGATCCCGGTTCATTGGCGGCCGATCTGTACGCGTCGGCACGGAATCGCTCACTTTCCGAGCCGCAGCCGGGGCTCGACGAGCACGCAGAAACACAGATCAAAACCGGCGCCAGCAGCGCGCGCAAACCTGAACCATCAGCTTTGAACAACACCTCGATCAACTCGATTTTATTGGCTTTTCGAGCGGCACGAAAGCCGCCTCAGGGAAGGTCGACCCGCAGCATGGGCACGTGAATCTCGATCCCTCGCTCTGCGCCGAGCATGGCCCGCTCCGCAGTGAGCGAAGTCGGCCTGACGTCGACGGCCGGAACGCCGAACCCGGCGCCGAGAGTGTGATCGACGTGGAACAGCGATCCGCTGGCCAGGTGGCGCGCCGCGGCCTGGCGAGAGGACTCCTCGCCCCGCGATTGTGAATCGACCGAGCCCTCGGGCGGAGGGCTTTCGGGCGGGGGGCTCCCCTCGGGCGCGGCTCCGCCCTGCCCCCCGGATCCGGGAAGCGGAGGCGTGCCCTCGGGCAGACCTTCCGGCCGCGACTCGACCTGGGTAGTCGTTTCGCCTTCGGCCTCGCCCGCCACCGGCGTCTGCTCGAAGGAGTAGGACGCTCCGGCCGCCGACTCGTCGACCACGGCGCCCTCTTCTTCGGGGTCGTAGGCCGTCGAGGCCGAGACCGCGACCGCGGTCGGAATCAGCGCGGCCAAACCCGTCACCAGCAGCGCCACCGCGCCTTCCGGAGATGCCTCCTCGAGGAAGTAGCCGCCCACTCCGCCGCCGGCGGCCCCAACGATGGGAAAGACGATCAGCGCCCAGGCCTCGTCGACACCGAACGCCGCCTCGATCCCGAGCACCAGCTCGGCGCCCACGAGCACACCTCCGGAGACTCCGACCCACTCGGCGCTGACCGGCTGGTCCGGTGCCACCGGACCGCTGGCCTGATCGCCGTCCGTCCCGTCGTCCCCGCCGTTTTGCGCCGCGGCCGCGCCGGAAAACGCGAGCAACGTTCCCACGACGGTCGCGCAGAAAATTCGCTCTACCCCCGTCATATCGGCAGACCTCCTGTCAGGCTCGTCAGAGCGAAAAATTCATCTCGAAACTCGAAAGAGAACCTAGCACGCCATCGCACCGCCAACAACCCACGGCGTCAGCAGTCGGCATTTTCCACTATTCCGCCTACCAGCGCAACTGTTCTGCCGTCATCCCTTTCCAGGATCAATCTCCCCTCTTCGTCCAGAGCGACGATCCTCCCTTCGATTCCGTCGACGCGAACCCGCCTGCCGAACGGCTCGGCCCGCTCGCGCCAGGCCCGGACCAGGCCGGTCGCGCTCTCGGCTCCGCCCAGCGCCGCCACCCGGCGCTCCAACTCGAAGACCCAACCCGCGACCAGCGGCTCGCGCCGCGGAGCGTCCCGACCGACCTCGTCGAGCGCCACGGCCAGCTCCCGCAGCTCGAGCGGAAAGGCGGCGCGCGCCAGGTTGAGACCGATCCCCACAACCAGCGCGCCCGGACGATCCGAGGGCAGCGGAGCCTCGCAGAGAATCCCGCCCAGCTTGCGGCCATCCAGCACCAGATCGTTGGGCCACTTCAGCGACGGCCGCGGCGATCCCGCCCGCTCCAGCGCGTCGACCGCCGCGACGCCGGCGGCCAGCGGAACGAAGGTCACAGCGTCCGCCGCGACCTCGACGATCAGCGAGGCGTAGAGGCTGCCGCCCGCCGGCGAGTGCCAGGATCGGCCGAGCCTCCCGCGTCCCTCGCTCTGCTCGTCCGCCACTGCGAACGCTCCGGCTCCGCTCCCGGCCCGCATTCTTCGCACGAGCTCGGACGAAGTGGAGTCGATCCGATCGAAAGCCAGCAACTCGCGCCGCCGGCCGCACCCCAGCCGCTCGAGCTCGCCGAGAAAGCGACGAAGATCGAAGGCGCCCTCGCCCATCAGTCGCCGCCGTCGATCAGGAAGCTCATGTCGGCGGCCGGCGCGGAGTGGGTCAGCGCCCCGATCGAGATCACGTCCGCCCCGGCCGCGGCCAGCGCGGCGATCCGATCCGCGTCGATCCCGCCCGAGACCTCGACCAGCGCCCGTCCGCCGACGATCTCCGCGCAGCGCGCGACCCGCTCGTCGTCCATGTTGTCCAGCAGCACTGCGTCGGCTCCGGCGTCCAGCGCCTCGCGCAGCTCGCGCTCGTCGCGCACCTCGGCCTCGATGCGCAGCGGGTGCGGTGCCCCGTCGCGGCAGCGTCGGATCGCCTCGCTCAACGAGCCCGCGGCAGCGGCGTGGTTCTCCTTGATCAACACTCCTCCGGCCAGGTCGGCGCGGTGGTTGAACCCGCCACCGTGGCGCACCGCGCGGCGCTCCAGCTCCCGCATGCCGGGCGTGGTCTTGCGCGTGTCGGCGATCCGCGTCTTCGCTCCGCCCGGCAGTCGGCCAGCGAGCTCGCGCGTCAGCGTCGCCACTCCGCTGAGGCGCTGCAAGAAGTTGAGCGCGACCCGTTCTGCTGTCAGCAGCGACGCGATCGCTCCGCTGGCGCGCAGCACCTCGCTTTCTGCCGAGACCTCGTCGCCGTCCCGCGCCTCGACCTCGATCGCGGTTCGCGGATCGACGCGCAGCATCACAGCGGCGAAGACGTCCGTTCCCGAGACGACCGCCCGCTGCCTGGCCACGACCCTGCCGCCGCCGCGCCTCTCCGGGTCGACCGCCAGCCGGGTCGTCACGTCGCCGCCTCCGATATCCTCGTCGAGCGCGAGATCGACGAGCTCCTCCACCGCCACCGAGAGCCTCGAGCTTTCCATCCGTTCCTCCCTGTCAGCTCAGGCCGTAGCCGGCCCGCAGTATCTCCATGAACACGTTGCTGGCCGCGTGGAACAACACCGGTGCCACGATCGTGCCGCGCCGCGCCCGCATCCAGCCGAAGGCCAGCGCGGGGAAGAAGACGCCCAGCCGGCTCGGATTGAAATCGATCAGAAAATGCCCCAACGCGAACAGCGCGGCCTGCATGGGCAGCGACCAGCCAACGCGGGCTCCCAGCAGTCGAATCCTGCCGCCGAAGATATCGTCGAGGCGCCCCATCAGGTATCCGCGGTAGAACAGCTCCTCGGGCAGCGCCACGACCACCAGGTGCGAAAGCGCCACCCCGGGATAGCCCTCTGGCCAGCTGAGGCTCCAGTCGCCGAACGTCTCCCCGAACGCCTCGCGCCAGAACGGCGGTGCCGCTATCGCAATCGGCACGAAGCAGACGACCATCGCGATCAGCAAAAGAGGCAGGTCGGCCAGCGGTTTTCCCAGCGTTATCCCGTAGCGCCGGTAGGGACGCCCCCGGCGATCGAGCACGATAACCGGCAGAAAGACGAAGACCAGCCCCACGAAGGCATGCAGGGCGCCGTCCAGGGAGACGAGCCGATCGAGCTGGACCAGGCCCACGACCAGCAGAATCTGGACGGCGAACACGATCGCCACCTCGCGGCCGAGACCGCCGGGTGGATCGGCTCCGCCGCGTCTGGCCGCAGCGTCGGACATCGACAACCGCTATCCCCCGAGCCGAGCGGAGTTGTCAAGAAGGTCGAAAGAGCGATCAGACCTGTCCGAACTGTCAAGAGACACAAAACCGAACGACAGCAAGCCTTCCCATGCAAGAGAATTCGATCAGCGACCGCGTCCCCCGCCCCGGCCGCGTCCTCCGCCCCCGAAACGCTGACCTCGACCGCGACCCGCGCCCCCGAATCCACCGCCGGCCCCACGACCACCCTTCATCCCCCGACCGCGACGGCCGCCCCCGAACCCACCGCCCATGTCCGATCCCCTGGAAAACCCTCCGGGCCGATCATTCTCGTAGAAAGGCGCAAAGCCGGTTGGAGAGCCGGATTCCGAACCCGCGCGAGGAGCCGTCTGCTCCCGGCGGGGCGGAACCGCCTCCGATCTCTGCTCGTCCGGAGTCAGAATCGCGTGCTCGGGACAGGCCCCGGCACAGACCAGGCACGCCCGGCAGTTGTCCGAAGAGATCCGAGCCTTGCCTCCGGCCAGCTCGATGCAGTCGAAAGGACAGGCCTCCAGGCACTCGCCACAGCCGACGCAGCGGTCCTCGTCTACTCGGGGTATCAGGTCTCTCGTCATTGCAACGTCCATTGTACACTCCTCCACGCCATGCCTTCACCAGATAGCCGCCGTCGGGGCGGCTCCCAGGTGCGATCCGCGTTTTGAGCATATTCTCAAATCCCCATCCGTCAAGGGATTGCTCCGTAAAACTCATTTCTCGAGTTCCACCTGTCACACCTGTCAAGCTTGTTCCTCGCCCCGAACGACTTGGTTCGATTTCCAGGCTCAGCCGGGCTTTCCCGCGCGGCGCAGGGTCAGCTCGGTTATCTCGCAGGTCGTCCCCAGCCGTAGCGGCGGACCCCAGACGCCGGTTCCTTCGCTGACGTAGATCTGGGTCGGACCGTGGTGGTGCAGGCCTTTTACGTAGGGCTGCTGCAGCCCGACCAGGTGGTTCCACGGCCAGAGCTGCCCTCCGTGGGTGTGACCGGACAGCACCAGCCCCACTCCCAGCTCGGCCGCCTCGTGCACTGCCCTGGGCTGGTGGGCGAGCAGGACCGCCTCCCGATCGGGATCCCTTCCGGCCAGCGCGCCGGGCAGGTCCGGGCCGTGATCGGGCTCCATCCCCTCACCATCGTAGTCGTCGATCCCGATCAGGTCGAAGCTCTCCTCTCGATCACCGACCCGGACGCGCTCGTTGCGCAGCACGCGCATCCCCATCCGCTCCAGCTCGGGAACCCACTCGGCCGCCCCCGAGTAGTACTCGTGGTTGCCGGTCACGAAAAACACGCCCCAGCGAGCCTCGAGCCCGGCCAGCGGCTCCAGCTCGAACCTCAGCCTGTCCGGCGATCCGTCCACCAGGTCGCCGGTCACCGCCACCAGGTCTCCTTGCAGCCTCCGCACCTGGGCGGCGACCCGCTCCACCCACTCGCGCCCGACCACCGAGCCGACGTGCAGGTCGCAGATCTGCACGATGCGAAAGCCGTCCAGCGCGGCGGGCAGCCTCCGGAGGGGAATCTCCACGCGACGCACGCTCAGGGTCGCCAGCGCCCGCGCCGCGGCGACCGCGGTCAGGCCTCCTGCGCCCAGCAGCGCCGTCCCGGCCGCGATCCGCGCCAGCGCCAGCCTCCTGGTCGGATCGGGATCGCGCTTCGAAGCTCGCAGCCTGCGCGCTGCCGCCCACGCGAGCCGCAGAAGATCCGCGGCGAGCAGCAGCGTGAGCAGAAGCAGCATCGCGCCCAGCCACGAGTATGGAACGAGCGATATCCAGCGCCCCACCTGGAACGGCGCCTCGCGCGAGATCGCCATCCCGAACGGAACGCTGACCGCCAGCCCGATCAGGATGCCGGTCGCGATCTTCCGCCAAGGCCGGTTGAGCGCCGTGTCCCGCACGAGCCTTCTCCACAGGTAGTAATGGATCGCGGCGAGAATCGAGCTGCCGATCAGCAAGAACACGGCCATGTGCAAGACGCGCTCCATCGAGAAAATCTACACCCGCCCGCACCGCGGACAACCGGAAAAAATCTACTTTCCAAATACCGGGATAGACGAATACCGTTCCAAGGCGGACCCAGACCGCTCCTCGTGCCTGACCAAATTAATGATTCCAGACAGTTGCAAGTTGGCACGAAGATGGCATCAGCTCTGGTCGAGGTGTGGAGATGAGAACAATCGCCCCGAATTACCGTGAACGAGCCGTGCTGAGCGGGCCGCCCGGCGTGTTGTTCGCAGCCCTGATCGGAGCGCTGGCGCTCGGGGCGATCTCGGCAGTGTTCTCCGAGCGTCAGGTCAGAAGCGAGAAAAGCGAAAAAAGCGGCGCGGTCGACGAGGGACCGATCTCGGAGCAGCCGCATCCGCTCGAGCCCGGAGAGCCCAGATCGATTCCCCCGTCGCCTCCGCCGTCCGAGTCGGTATCGATGTCGGTGTCGGCGTCCGCGTCCGCGTCGGCATCCGCGTCGGCGTCTCCTCCACCCCCGCAGGCGGCCAGGTCGAAGCGGCACTCCCCGTCGCAGGCCAGCTCTCCGGCCGGCTCGCCCAGCGACTCGCAGGTCTGACCGGCCAGATCCTCGCCGTCGCACTCCTCGAACAACAGCTCGTCCCGAACGCCGTTGCCGCAGGCCGAGGGAATCTGCATGGTCGTGCAGTGCACGGCGCCGCCCTGGGCCACGATCGAGCCCGAGGGCACTCCCACGACATCGTAGTCGGGGCCCAGCACCTCCTCGTAGGCGGCGATCGCATCGGCGTCGTACGGCGACTCGCCGTAGGTGGGAACCAGCGCCAGCTCATTGAGCATCACCGAGTTGGTGTACGTCTTGTACACCCAGTCCCAAAATCCCCCGTTCAGCGAGGGAATTGTCACGCGGTGCACGGTGAAGCTCTCGTCCGCGAGGTTGGTCACCGACTCGAGCACCTCGACGTTGTCCTCTATTATCGCGTCGGCCTCGCCGTTGTTTCCGCTCTGGTCCGGCAGGTCGATCACCAGAATGTCGGTTGGGGCCAGCAGCTTTGCGTACATGTCCACGTGGCCGGTCCCGGTGTTGGGCGGAGGAGTCAGCCAGATCACCTGCTCGCAGCCCAGGTAGCTCGCCAGCAGCGCCTCGACCTCCTCGAAGGTGTCGGCGTCCGGATTCCCCTCGTTGTCGTCGGGAATATCGTTGGACAGGATGCAGGTGCCCCGGCCGTCGGTCTGGTAGTTCCCCCCTTCCATGTACAGGCGGTGGGAGTCCGCGGGGCTCTGATCCCCGCCTTCGAGCCCGTAGCGCGACAGGCCGATCTCGTCGGCCAGGAACTCGACCACCGCGTCGTCGGCGGCGCGATGGTCGTAGTAGTGGAGATCGACCAGTCCCAGCCGACCGTCGAGGCCGTCCTCGTAGATCCCGATCGGCCCGAAGTCCCGCGCCCACTTGGCGTCGAGACCGCCCGGCGGGCGCAGGACGCGGACCCGCTCGAGATCGATACCCTGGCCTTGCAACTGCGCCTCGTAGTCGTCGACCGGCTCGCTGGTCAGCACGATCGCTCCGGCGCCGCCCTCGGCGGTCCCCTCCATGATCAGGTCGTAGAAAATGTCGATGCTGGGGCTCATGCCCCACTCGGACCAGTCGCCCTGGGAGACCAGGTAGGCCGCGACCGGCTCGAACTCGGCCGGCGCGCGGTATCCGGAGTCGGGCGGCGGCGGGAGCAATCCCTCGTCTATGCGCACCGCGTGCGGCACCGCCGCGGGGCGCGGATGCTCCAGCTTCTCCCGCTCCGTCTCCCAGGCGGGCAGCACGCCTTCCGGCAGCCGCGCCTCCTTGGCCCGCAGCACCTCGGGATCGCTGTGCCTGTCGCCTGCCAGCGCGGGTTGCGCCCCGCACGCCACGGCGCACAGCAGCGCCAGTGTCACGACCGGGCGATGGTGTGCCTTTCTTTCGGTTGATCGATCTTTCATTGTCTCCTCACCTGCTCACCACAGATCCAAGAAAACGCCCAGCGGCGCGAGCGGGCCACGCTCGCCGACATGCAGGCACCCGCACGAGCTGCCCGGCTCGAGTTCCATCGGATATCCCGCGGTGTCCGTGTCCGCGTCGGTGTCGGTATCCGTGTCCGTGTCGGCGTCCGCGTCGGTGTCGGTATCCGTGTCCGTGTCCGTGTCGACGTCCGTGTCGGTGTCGGTATCCGTGTCCGTGTCCGTGTCCGTGTCGACGTCCGCGTCGGTGTCGGTATCCGTGTCCGTGTCCGTGTCGACGTCCGCGTCGGTGTCGGTATCCGTGTCCGTGTCGGCGTCCGCGTCGGTGTCGGTATCCGTGTCCGTGTCCGTGTCGACGTCCGTGTCGGTGTCGGTATCGGTATCGGTATCCGTGTCCGCGTCCGTATCGGTATCGGTGTCGGTGTCGGTGTCACAGTACTCGGGCGGATCTGCCGGTTGGGGGATATCCCCGCCGGCGCAGTCCAGGTAGCTGCCGGTGTTCTGGCAGTAGCTGCTGCTGCTGCCGCAATCGTCGTCCTGGTACCCTCCGTAGCAGTAGATCGAGTGGGACAGGTCGGCCGTGCAGCAGCCGTAGAAGCTGTCCTCGGGCGACCAGCTCCACGAGGTCGAATCGCAGTCGGCGGGCGGCGTCTCGGGGCAGCAGACCACGCCGGGATCCAGAAACGAGAGGATCTCGCACTCGGAGGCGGACGTGCAGCTCCAGTAGTTGATCGTGCAGTCCGAGTTGCAGCCCACCTCGCCCGCGCCCAGCCCGTAGGTGGAGCAGGACTCCTGGACCGCCGCGCAGGGATCGCACTCCTCTCCGTCGTCGATCACTCCGTTGCCGCACAGCTCTCCCCAGCAGCCCGAGGTGTCGATCTGGCAGCTGTCCGTGCAGGCCAGCGACCCGTTGCCGAAGCCGAAGTCGGCGCAGGTCAGCCCGCCGAACTCGCCGCTGTCGCAGGTCTCGCCGTACTCGTCCTCGATCACTCCGTTTCCGCAAGGCGTGTCCGAGCAGCCCGAGTAGTCGTAGCGACAGTCGGACTGCGTGCAGCCGAGCGTGCCCGTGCCCATTCCCAGCGAGGAGCACGACTCTCCTCCCAGCGCGGTGCCGTCGCACTCCTCGAAAAGGAAATCGTCGATCTGGTCGTTGCCGCAGGCCGAGGCGATCTGCATGGTGGTGCAGTGCACCGCCCCGCCCTGGTCCACGATCGCCGACGCGTCGATCCCGACCACCGAGTAGCCGGATCCGAGCACGTCCTCGTAGGTCGCAATCGCCTCAGAGTCCTGGGTCGGGTATCCGTAGGTGGGGACCAGGACGCGCTGGTTGAGGATTACCGAGTTGGTGTAGGTCCGGTAGGTCCACCACCCTCCCAGCGAGGGAATCATCACGCGATGCACGGTGAACGGATCACCGTCCATGTTGGATTCGGACTCGAGAATCGCGACGTTGTCCTCGATGACCGCGTCGGCGGTCTCGTCGTTGCCGGATTGTGCCGGAAAATCGATCACCAGAATGTCGGTCGGAGTCAGCAGCTTGGCGTACATGTCGACGTGACCCGTGCCGGTGTTGGGCGGAGGCGTCAGCCAGATCACCCGCTCGCAACCGAGGTAGGCGGCCAGCAGGTCCTCGACCTCGGCCAGCGTGTTGGCGTCGGGGTTGCCGGAGTTGTCGTCCGGAATGTCGTTGGACAGGATGCAGGTGCCGTTGCCGTCCACCTGGTAGTTGCCCCCTTCCATGTAGAGCAGCGCATCGTCGCTGGGGCTGTGATCGCCGCCGCGCAGCCCGTAGCGCGAAACGCCCAGCAGGCCGGCCAGCCAGGAAGGAATCATGTCGTCGTTGGGGCGGCTGTCGTAGTAGTGCAGGTCCACGAATCCGAGATGGCCGGTCTCGCCGCCCTCGTAGATGCTGATCGGCCCGAAGTCGCGCGCCCACTTGGCATCCAGGTTGATGTTGTTGGACTCGCCGGGCGGCGGAATGCGCATCCGGGACGGATCCACTCCCCAGTCGACGAAGAAATCCCACACCTTGTCGCCGTTTTGCGGATCGTAGCTGTTGTCGTTGTTGCGCGTCAGCACGATCACCCCGGCTCCGTCCTCGGCGGTGCCGTGGAGGGCCATCTCGAGAACCATCTCCCAGGAGTCTGGCTCCCAGTTGCCCCACTCGTAGCCGCTCAGGTCGTGCCACTCGTAGGAGACCAGGAAGGCCGCGACCGGCTCGAACTCGGCCGGCGCCCGGTAGCCGGCTGCGGGCGGGGGCGGCAGCGGCTCTCCGGTCGATGGCAGCGGCACCGCCAGGGGAAAGCTCTCTCGCTCCCGCTCGGTGCGCCACGCCGGCAGCACCCCGGCCGGAAGCATCCGCTCCTTGGCGCGCAGCACCTCCTCGGACGTGTGTCGCTGTTGTGCCTGGACCGCGGCGTTCCATGACGCCGCTGTCAAGATCGTCGCCGCAATCGTAAAAACCGTCGCGCTTCTGCTCATCGCTCTCCCTCGGTCGCTCCGCCGTCGTCCGAACGGCTTTGGTCGATTACCACTCTAGCACAGACAAACAGCGAAAAAGCGACGAATTACCGGTGGCCTTCCACGGTACGACATGGCATACAGTCCGTGCGCGTTCGGCGGCCGAGGATTGTTCGAGATGGTTTTCCGACGAAATGCCGTGGATCACCCCGGCGGCGGCAACGAATACAAATACAAAGCACGGCCGAGCCGCTCCGGCGGGCCGGCCAGTACCTTTCTCAAGGTCGCGCTGATTCTGTGCATCCTGTACGCCTTTCTCGTCAGCATCGGGCTGATGGGCGCCGGATTCAAGATCTTCGGCAAGGACTTCGCCCGCGCGCTGATCGAGACCACCTCCAACCCGTTCATCGGCCTGTTCGTGGGCATCTTCTCCACCGCGATCATCCAGAGCTCGAGCACCACCACCGCGATGGTCGTCGCCTTCGTCGCGGCGGGATCGCTGACCGTGGAGAGCGCGGTTCCGATCGTGATGGGAGCCAACATCGGCACGGGGGTGACCGCCACCTTCGTCTCTCTGGGACACGTCACGCGGCGCAATGAGTTCAATCGCGCCTACTCCGCCGCGGTCGTCCACGACATGTTCAACCTGCTGGCCGTGGTGGTCTTCCTGCCGCTGGAGTTGACCACCGGTTTCCTCTCGCGCTCGGCCACCGCGCTGACGCGCCTTCTCGCCGGAAGCACGGGCGTCGAGTTCAAGAGCCCGCTCAAGGCGATCACCAAGCCGGTTTACTCGGCGATCGCCGACGGAATCGAGGGGATCGGGTTGCACGAGATCCTGGCCGGCTGCATCGTGGTGGTGCTCGGCGTGGTGCTGCTGATCACGAGCCTCGTCTTCCTCTCACGCCTGCTGAAGTCGCTGGTGCTGTCCAAGCTGGAGCGCTTCTTCGAAAAATCGCTGGGACGCAACGGCTACCTGGCGATCCTGATCGGGCTGGCGTTCACGACGGTCGTGCAATCCAGCTCGATCACCACTTCGCTGATGGTGCCGATGGCTGCCGCCGGCGTGATGCGCCTCGAGCAGGTCTTTCCCGTGGCGCTGGGCGCCAACCTGGGCACGACCGTCACCGCGCTGCTGGCCGCGCTGGCCACCGGTTGTCCGGGCGGGCTGACGATCGCGCTGGTGCACTTGCTGTTCAATCTGTCCGGGATCATCTTGTTCTACCCGCTGCCCCCGCTGCGCAACCTGCCGTTGGGAATTACCGGCTGGCTGTCCAGCCTCGCATCGCGCAAGCGGATCTTCGCGCTGCTGTTCGTCGCGGTGGTCTACTTCGCCATCCCCGGGGCGCTGATCTTCCTGGTCTGAGATCGGCTCAATCGGCCCGCGCGCCGCAATCGCCCAGCAGCCGGTCGAGCGCGATCGCCACCGCGCTGCGCACCGAGAGGTGGTTCCAGTCGCCGGGATCGCCGATTGGCTCCAGCACCGCCCCGGCGGCGTCGAGCGCCTCGTCCGCCAGCCCGTAGCCGGTCCCGAAAATCAGCACGAACGGCCCCTGCTCCTCCCGCAGCCTGCGGCGCAACCGCGCAAACCCGATCGTGGGGCGCGACAGCCGCCGCGCCGCGGTACCGATCACGACCGGCTTCCGATCCCGGCCGCCCCGAATCTCCTCGAGGGCCTCGGGAAGCGAGCGGTCGACGCGCACAAGCTCGATCGCCTCGACCCGCCTGGGAACGCGCCTGGCTCCGAAGCCGTCCCGCCAGTGCCGCAGGATGCGACCGACCAGCTCCAACTGCGCGTCGAGTGGAGTGACCAGGCGGAAGCTGGCGCAGCCGAACGCCCTGGCGCTGCGCGCGTTGTCGTGGATATCGAGGTTGGTCACGGCCGTGGCCACTGTCTGGCCGAGCTTGTTGAGCACCGGGTAGTGGACCAGCGCGACGTGCACCTCGGCTCTCATGACTCGCGCTCCGCCTCGGCCAGCAGCTCCCGGTCCTCCTCGTCGAGTTCCAGCCTCGCAAACAGGTCCGGGCGCCTCTCCCTGGTGCGCAGCAGCGCCCGGCCGCGGCGCCAGCTGGCGATCCGGGCGTGATCGCCGCTGAGCAGCACCGGCGGAACGCTCATCCCGCGCACGATCTCCGGCCTGGTGTACTGCGGGTACTCCAACAGCCCCTCGGAAAAGGACTCCTCGATCGGCGAGGCGCTGTTTCCCACCACTCCGGGAACCAGCCGCGAGACCGTCTCGATCACCGCCATCGCCGCCACCTCCCCGCCATTGAGCACGAAGTCTCCCAGCGAGATCTCCTCGTCGAAACCGGCGCGAATCCGTTCATCGAACCCCTCGTACCGACCGCACAGCATCGCGATCGAAGGAGCTTCGGCCAGGCGCCGCGCCAGCGCCTGGTCGAAGCGCCGGCCCTGCGGCGTCAGCAGCACGCGGTGGCTGTCGGGAAGAGCGTCCAGTGCCTCCAGCACCGGCTCCGGCTTCATCACCATTCCCGTTCCGCCGCCGTAGGGTGTGTCGTCGACCGTGCGGTGCTTGTCCCCGGTGAAGCCTCGCAGATCGATCGGCCTCACCGCCAGCAGGCCGGAGCGAGCGGCCCTGCCGATCAGGCTGACCCCGGCGAAGGAGGCGATCAGCTCGGGAAATATGGTCAGCACGTGGAACTCGATCATCGCCGTCCCCTCTTCCCCCCGCCGCCGGGCAACGGCGTGCTCAGCAGGTTTTCCGAATCTCGCACGTGCAGCTCGCGGGCCTCCAGGTCCAGCGTTTCGACGTGATCCTCGACCAGTGGAACTTGCAGCTCCATCTCCTCGCCGCGAACCGTGACCACCTCCAGCACGCCCTGCGAGCGGCTGGAGACAATCGCGCCCAGCAGGCGCTCTCCGTCGTAGGCTCGGATACCTTTCAGCTCCTCCACGTAGAACTCGCCCTCGCCGAGATCACCGAGCTCCGCGCGCGGCAGCAGCACGCGGGAACCGGTCAGCGCCGCGGCGGAATCCCGATCACTCACGCCCTCCAGCTCGACCAATGAGAAACGCGGCATGCTTCGATACCCGCGCAGCTCGCGCCGGGCCGTCCGTCCCTTCCCGTCGCTGATCCAGAGCGCGCCGCAATCGCGCACCGCCCGCGACGACGGATTGTGCAGAAACAGCCGCAGCGCACCTCGAACCCCGTGCGGTCGTCCGAGCACGCCGATCTCCCAGAGTCGGTCGCCCCTATCGCCCAGCGGCAACTCTCCGGCGCGTTCCCCCGGCGCGCGACTACTCGATGATATCGAGCACCGCGCGCTTCTTGAGCTTGGTGGACGCGGCGCTGAGAATCGTGCGCATCGCGCGGGCCGTGCGTCCCTGCTTGCCGATCACCTTGCCCAGGTCCTCGCGGGCGACCCGCAACTCGATCACCGACGACTGCTCGCCCTCGATTTCGCGGACCTCCACGCTGTCAGGATTGTCCACCAGAGCTTTCGCCATGTACTCGATGAGTTCTTTCATCTGCATGCTCTACCTCCGCTGTCGATCATCATACCGCATCGCCGAGAACGAACGCTCGCAGGCGTCGCTCCTCCCCCGCACGGTCGTCGATTTCCAAGTCCGTCCCCCACTCCTTCGACCACCGCCCGCGACGGAGGCAAGCATCACGGGTCAGGCGATTACGCGAACGACAAGGTCGATCGGACGAACGAAATCAGCGGTCGCGCGGTATTGCCCCCATTCCGTCAACCGGCCGCCGGGTGACGCTTCATCAGCTCAGAAACTGTCCGTGAAGGTCGAGCCCCCTTGTCGATCCAGTGCTGAATCCTGTCCCGCTTGAGGCTCACGACCTCTTTTTCGGGTCGCGGGTCGTAGGTTCCCACCAGCTCGATGAACTTTCCGTCCCGCGGCGCGCGCCCATCGGCGACGACGATCCGGTAGAACGGATTGTTTCGGTTGCCAACCCTGGTCATGCGTACCTTGACAGCCATCTCTTGAACGATCCTCCACTCGAAAAACCCCGAAAGCTGCTCTTCAGCCGGAGCTCGTAACGAAACCAAATTGTACAACACCGCGCGCGTTCGAATATCAAAAAAAGACATCGTTCCACGCAGCGAGTCGAGGGAGTATCTCGCCTGCACAAAAAATGTCAAGCGATTCCGCGATCAGCCATCCTTGGTTCGACCCGCCCGGGCGTTCGAATTCTCAAAGAAGAATCTCCCTTTTCTCGCGACTCGAGACCTTTTGCCACCGGCGTCGGAGTCCGCGTCCGCCCCGCTGTCGCTGTCGTCGCCCGCCGCCGGCGGCGAGCCCGTGTTGCACGCCGCCGGCGCCAGAGCGAAAAACAACAGCAGCCGCCAGGCGAGCGGCAGAGCTCCTCGATGCAAATGTCGTAGGAGCGGTCGGGCGAGGTGATCGTCTCGCAAGGAGTGAAGTCGCCCTGGCCCGCGCAGCTCTCGACCACGCAGATGCCCCAGTTTTCATTGCAGATCTCGCCCGCCTCCGAACAGTCCGAGTCCTCCGAGCACTCCGGGTCGGCGTCGGCGTCCGTGTCCGTGTCGGTGTCCGTGTCGGTGTCGGTGTCGGTATCCGTGTCCGTGTCGGTATCCGTGTCCGAGTCCGTGTCGGAGTCGCTGTCTGAGTCGGCGTCTGAATCGGCGTCCGCGTCCGACCCGCCGTCCCCCGCCGCCGGCGGCGAGCCCGTGTTGCACGCCGCCGGCATCGAGAGCAGTGCGAGCACCGCCCAGGCGATCCACATGTCTCGCTTGGAAACGCTCATGGCAGCTCCGTGTCGACGAAGAACGCCGCCTGGGTCTCCGTGCTGCCCTGGCTGGAAGGACGAGTGTCGTAGAGCCTGATCTCGCATGGAGGTTCTTGAGAATCTATTACGCATTCCGGATCATCGTAGAAGCCATCTGCACCTACCATTGGAATGCCATTCACATCTAGTCTCGGCTCCTTGCAAACGACCCGCTCGCTCACGTTGACCACCCCTCCAAGCCCCGTGTTGTTCCACCCGTAGGCCTGCTCGTTTCCACCCACGGCGACCAACCGGTTGCAGACGCGGCCCGTGTCGAAGTGCTGCGGGCCGACGCCCGAGCCGTCGTCCGCCAGC
>JAWOBP010000162.1:0-30212 GCA_046484285.1 Polyangia bacterium | reverse complement strand
GTAGAACCCGCATAGAATAACTGCACGTCACTGATAGTGACCTCTGTTCCGTTGGTATAAGCATAAACTTCAAAATTATATGTTTCTTCATCAGCCACATTAACCTCTTGCATTAACATCGTCCTTGCGTCTCTCCGTTTCGAGATCGCCCCCCTCCCCAGAACCTGCCTAGCCTTCCCAGGACCTACCTCCCCGCGTCAAACTCCGCCGGCCGACGATCCACCGGCCAATTCCTAACCAGCAATGTCAGGAGGTCTGGACTCTGCGTTGGCGCAGGCGATGCGCACGGTGTCGAGCAGGGTCTTGTAGTGCTTGTCGTGGTAGACGAGCCGGCCGGCCAGCTCGGTTTCCTCGAGCGGGGCGTGCGTGGGGACTCGCGGGCGCAGCTTCTCGAGCTCGGCCTGGAGCGACAGCGAGCGGGCGAGGTCCTCTTCCAGCTCCGGCCTGCTCTGGTCATCCGGTTCGAGCCTGGAGAGCTTGCGGCGCAGCTCTCCTTCCCGTTGCCTGGCGAGCTTCAGCGTGTTGTCGAGCCTGCGGCGGGCGGGGTTGGGGATCACGGTGTCGGGCGAGTAGTGCCTTACCCGGCGACGGTCGAGCTGGTTGGCGCCCCAGCGCTCGTTGCCGTGCTTGAAGCCGTTTTCCTGCACCCAGCGGCCGGTTATCACCCCGATCAGCCGCTCCTTGGATTCGCGCGAGACGGCCAGCAGGTTGACCTGATTGCCATCGGGCATCTTCAGCGCGATCCTGCGCACCCGACCGCGGCCCTTCTTCAGGTTGGCCAGCCGTTTCTCACAGACGCCCACCTCCTCGCCGTCGAGCAGCAGGCTCTCTTCGAAAGCCGACGCGGGCAGCTTGGCAAACGGCCGGCGCTCGTAGGTCACGAATTCGAAGCCCTTGTCGCGCAGCTCGGCCATCTGCGCCGGGAAAGCACCGGCGCGGTCGAAGGCGACGAGCACGCGCTGCTCACCACCCAGAGCGGAGCGCAGGGTGCTCCCGATCGGCAGCAGCCAGTCTGTGAGAGAGTCGTGGCCGGCGGCCTCGACGCGCATCACCGGACGGCCGTCCTCGTCGTGGACGTAGTAGTCGGTGACTCCCGGACGCGCTCGCTTGTCCTGCATCCGCCAGCCCTTGCGAAGCACCTGCTTGCCAGTGTAGGGGCGCAGGTGATTGTCCACGTAGAAGACCGCCGCTCCGCCGTCCTCCACGCGCGATCGCGCTACATAGGCTCCGGTCATGCGCAGGTGCACATGGGATGCACCCTCTTCGTCCACGTAGCGCTTGATGATGCGCTGCACCCAGCTCTCCGACGGCACGCGGTTGGTGCGCAGCAGAAGCGGCGCGCTCTTGCACTCGAGACGCCTGACTCCCTCCACGCAACGCTGCCCGATGCCCAGCGCGATGATCACCGACTCGAGAGCCACCCTGACCCGGTCCCGCCAGCGGGCTCCGGCCTCCCATCCCCTCAGCACCGCATCGTGAAGACCGTACGAGCAGACCAGCGCCACGAGCAGCAGAGCACCCAGGTTCCGCACCGTCCTACCGCTTGCGACCGGCGCCGCAGCGATGCCTTCCTCGTCATCGAAATCGTCGCGGCTCGACTCGCGCGGCTCCACGCTCGACCGCATCTCGAGCTGCTCGCGATCGCCGGCTGTCTCCCCGCTCGTCCCGGATTTCTCTTTCGCGGCGTCGCTCGCCGCCCCGCCGCTCGACTCGCGCTCGCCCCTCCAATCGCGGTGCATGCGCAGCACGGTCGGATAGCTGACGTCGAGCCGCCCGCCGAGCCGGCGAAACACCTCCACCGGCCGTAAACCCTCTTCGAAAAGCCGCAGGACACGAGCGCGCTCGGCGCCCTTCAGCTTCTTCTCGCTCCCGCCGCAGGCCTTGGCCGGCAGAGCCTCGAGACCTCCCGCCTCGACCGAGCGGCGAATCTGTCGCAGCCGCTCGTCTGTCATCTTGAAGGCTCTGGCCAGCTTGCCCTTTTTGAATCTGCGGTCTCCAGAGAGGCCCACGAGTAGAAGGTTTCTGGCGAAAACGTCTTTCGGCCCGAAAGAGCCGACGAGGTAGCCGCCGACGAAGACCTCGATGGTCTCGCCGCGGTAGACAACACAGCTATCGGCGGAAAACCACCGTGTCTCGCTGCCGTCCTTCGACTGTGGCTCCGGAAGAGTGATGGCTTGTTGTATCATGCATGTTCAAACGCCTGAGCTGCCGGTATATTCCCAAATCCCATCGACTTTTTCTGCTTTTCTAACTCAGCGAAATCACACCCCCGTCCCGCTTGCGGTCGGAACTCTGGAGCTCTCGGCGGTTGGGCTGTGATGAGGGCTTCGATCGTTCTTTTTCTCGTTTTTCTGTCAGTTGGTCTGATTTCTAACTCATGCCAGTTTTGCACTCTCTTAAAGTGTGTTGATAGGTTTTTTTTGGTAGTTGTTCAAAACACCAGTGAACCGACCGCCAAGGGTGTTTACGATATTGCCATTCATGCCGATGGAATTCCCAGGAGCACTTTGAAAGCGCATTTGCCCCTGGAAACTGAAACGGTGCTTGTCTACCCGGAAAGAGTATTCACCTCAACGTTGCAAACCGGCATAGCTGTTTGACTCATCTTCTACAGTTGGCGGGAAGGATCGCATTGCGAAAGCCAGTGATTTCGATCACTTGGGTGGTGCCTCGGCGAGAAAAGGCTCAAAATGTTGTGCCACAGAAAGTGGGACCTTGGTGCAATTATTTACTTGACATGGGCTCGAATGGGAGATAACAAGTTATGGCAAGATGTTCATTCGAAAAAAGATCGCCGGGCCAAACGTCTACCTTCAGATCGTGGAAGGCGTGCGTGAAAACGGAAAGGTACGACAGCGCGTGATCTCCACGCTCGGAAGATTGGACGATCTCCAGAAGTCGGGAAAACTGGATGGGCTGCTGGCCTCCGGATGAGCCAAGTTCTCCGAGAAGCTGGCCGTGATCGGCGAGCACAAGAAAGGCGCCCTCGCCGAGCACGGGACGAAGAAGATCGGTCCTGGCAAGGTGTTCGAGCGGCTCTGGAAGCAGACCGGGATCGGGGACTGCCTGAAGACCCAGCTCTCCGGTAGGAGATACCAGTTCGATGTGGAGTCGGCGATATTCATGACAGTGGTCCATCGGCTGATGGAGCCCGGCTCCGACAGAGCCGCAGAGAAATGGAGATGGAAACAGTCGTTACCCCAAAAGGTGTACGACCTGGATCTCCATCAGCTCTATCGCGCGATGGCTTGGCTGGGCGAGAGGCTTCCGGACGACCAGCAGGAAGGCCGCACCCCGTTCGCGCCGCGGTGCGTGAAGGACCTGATCGAGGAAGAGCTGTTCTCGATGCGGCGTGACCTGTTCACCGAGGTGGCGGTGATCTTCTTCGACACGACCACCTTGTACTTCGAGGGCAAAGGCGGCCAGGAGCTCGGCAGGCGCGGCAAGAACAAGGACCATCGTCCCGATGCACCGCAGATCGTGGTGGGCCTGGTGATCGACGGGGAGGGGCGTCCGCTGTGCTGCGAAATGTGGCCGGGAAACACAACCGACGTGACGACGATGCTGCCCATCGTGGACCGGCTACGGAAGAAGTTCCGCGTGATGGAGACTTGCGTTGTCGCCGACCGCGGCATGATAAGCAAAAAGACCATCTCGGAGTTGGAGAAGAGGGGGATCAACTACATCCTGGGCGCGAGGATGCGGAAGCAAAAAGACGTCGCGAAAACCTACAAGATGCTGTGGATGGTGGAGCACCTCTTCAGAACGGTGAAGTCCATTCTCGACACTCGCCCCATCTACCACAAATGGGACGAGACGATACGCGGTCACGTGTTCTGCAGCTTTCTGGCATTGATACTGATGCGCGAGCTGCAAGACCGGATGGCCGCCAAAGGGCACCCCGACGCCGAATGGGCGGACGTGCTGCGAGACCTCGACAGTGTCAGCGAGACGCTGGTCCAGTCGTCAGACGGAAAACACTTCATGATTCGCAGCGAGGCCAGAGGATGGTGCGGAAAGACATTCCAGGCCGCTGGAGTGGCATTGCCTCCAACCATTCGACAAGTAGAATCTCCCGCAGACGATGAAACACCACAGCCAAGGAGCAGAGCTTGAACCACGCCTTGCGAAATGTTGTGCCAAGGCTCGTTTCGTGCGGTGTATTATGCCGTTATCACACAGCTTTTGTTTTCGAACTGTAGAAGATGAGTGAGGCGTTCTTGGTCGTTCCCGCGCAAGAAACAGTCAGCGCCGCTCTTCGTCCACGGTTATTCTCACCACCTCGTCGAAGGTGGTCTGCCCCTCGGCCAGGCTTCTCACGGCCGCCTCTCTCAGGGTGATCGTCCCGTCGGCGCGGGCGGCTCTCATCAGCTCGGCGGCGTCGGCCTTGGCGTTTATGAGCTGGCGGATGTTGTCATTGACCTCCAAGAGCTCGAAGATCGCCGAGCGGCCGTAGAGGCCGGTTCCACGGCAGCGCACGCAGCCTTCCCCCCTCCAGACCTCCAGTCTTTCTTCCTTGCCCGGCGGCAGGTCTATTCCCAGTAGCGCCAGCTGCTCGGCGTCGAGCTCGTCCTCGACCTTGCACGCGGTGCAGATCTTGCGCACCAGCCGCTGGGCCACGACTCCCACAAGGGTCGAGGAGATCAGGTATGGATTGAGCCCCAGCTCGAAGAGCCTGGTGATGCTGGTCGCGGTGTCGTTGGTGTGCAGCGTGGAGAGCACCAGGTGACCGGTCAGCGCGGCCTGCAGGGCTTGGTTGGCGGTCTCGGCGTCGCGGATCTCGCCGACCATGATCACGTCCGGATCCTGGCGCAGGATGTGGCGCAGCGCCTGGGGGAAGTCGAGCCCTATTTTTGGGTGCACGGCCAGCTGGTTGAAGTCCTCGATCACCATCTCGATCGGGTCCTCGATGCTGGTCACGTTGACCTCCGGCGTGCTCAGCCGGCGCAAGGTCGAGTAGAGCGTGGTCGTCTTGCCCGAGCCGGTCGGGCCGGTGACCAGGATCAGGCCGTTGGGCCGCGAGATGAAATCGAGGTAGCGGCGGTGGCTCTCCTCGTCGAAGCCCAGCTCGCGGATCTGTTGGATCAGCACCGTGGGATCGAAGATGCGAATCACGATCTTCTCGCCGAACGCCACCGGCAGGGTCGAGACCCGCATCTCCACCTCGCTGCCCTGCTTGTCGGTCTTGAAGCGACCGTCCTGCGGGCGTCGCCGCTCGGCCAGGTCGAGGCGCGACATCATCTTGACGCGGGTCACGATCGCGGGATGCACCTGGCGCGGAATGCGGTAGATGTCGTGCAGCACCCCGTCGATCCGCATCCGCACCTGGCTGTGCTCGCGCTTGGGCTCGATGTGGATGTCCGAGGCGCGCTGGTCGAAGGCGTAGTGCAGCACGTACTCGACCGCGTTGACCACGTGCTGGTCGTTGGCCTCGATCTCGTCGACCCGCCCCAGCCGCACCAGCTGCTCCAGGTTGCCCAGGTCGATCCCGCCGGGGGAGATCTCGCGCGCGGCGCTGGTCACCGAGCGCTTGAAGCCGTAGACCTCGGTGATCATGCGCCGGATGTCGCCCCGCGGGCTGAGCACCGGCTCGATCTCGAGCCGCGTGATGCGCCGCAGCTCGTCGAGCAGCTGGTGGTCGTGGGGATCGGTGACCGCCACGACCAGCGTGCCGTCGTTGCGCCGCAGGGGCAGCACGGCGTGACGCCGCGCGAACGGGTAGGAGAGCGTGCCGGTGATCAGCGCGCTGTCCAGCTCGAGGGGATCGATCTTCTCGAAAGGAATTCCGCTCTGCTCGGCCAGGCAGCGGACGATCCGGTCCTCGTCGAGCGACTCGCCCTTTCCGTCTGCCGGGCAGAGCCGCATCGAGGCGACCACCTCGGCGGCGGACGGCTCGGCGGCGCGACCCTTGCCCTGGCCTCCGCCCGCCTCGATCTCGACCTGCAGCCTCGCTCGCTGGCTCGCGGCCTGGACCTCGATCTCTCTTTGCTGATCCTCGTCGATCAACCCGCTGCGCCGGAGCATCCCGGCCAGCTCCTCGGCGGTGACGCGCTCGGTTCTCATGGCCGTGAGTGTACCACGGCCGGCCCGATCGGTCGCCCGGGCAATGAACCTCCCGGTGGATTCTGGTATGAACAGGACGATGCATTTTCGAAAGGAGACGCTGTGACGGATGCCTCCGCGCGCTTCGAGCAGGGCGCCGTCAGGGAGCCGATCTTCGGCAACCGCCTCTGGGTCGTCGACGCCGGGCCCGAGGACGGCGAGCCGCTGGTGCTGCTGCACGGCCTGGGCGACGACGGGCCAGGGGGCTGGGCGCCGCTGATCCCGAGCCTGGCGCGCACGCGGCGGGTGATCGCCCCGGATCTGCCCGGGTTTGCGCGCTCCTCGCACGCCGGCGAGGCCTACACTCCGGATCGCTACGCCGAGCTGGTCAGCTGGCTGGCCGCCGAGCGCCTCGGCCGTCCGTTCGACCTGGCCGGCCATTCGCTGGGCGCCTCGGTGGCGCTGCTGCTGGCCGGGACGCATC
Source organism: Polyangia bacterium (assembly GCA_046484285.1). Lineage (GTDB taxonomy): Bacteria > Myxococcota_A > Polyangia > JAAYKL01 > JAAYKL01 > CAZHCG01. Next base: position 23,686 of record JAWOBP010000162.1, on the reverse strand, counting down.
CCGAGTCGGTGCGCCGCCTGCTGCTGGTCGACGCGGCCGGGATCCTGCACCGCCAGGCCTACGCCGAGCAGCTGGCCTACTTCGGCGTCGACTCGATTCCGGGGATCGACTCGATTCCGGGGCTGGAGCAGCTGCTGAGCGAGGCGGCGGGCGGTCTGCTGGGCAAGCTGCTGCACGGCTGGATGCGACCGCTGACGCGCCTGGAGCCCGAGCCGGCGGCGCTTCTGGAGATCGGCGCGGTGCGATCGAAGCTGCTGGGGGGCGATCCGGTCAAGATCGCGGCGATCGCGCTGATCCTGAAGAACTTCGGAGAGGCGATCGACGGCGTGCGCGCCGGCCCGTTGATCGTCTGGGGCGCCGAGGATCGGATCGCTCCGCCGCGCACCGGCAAGCTGCTGCGCTCCAGGATCGAAGGCGCGCGGCTGGAGCTGATCCCGGGCTGCGGGCACGTGCCGATGCAGGAGGCCGCGCCGCGTTTCGAGCAGCTGCTCGACGAGTGGCTGGAGGCGCCCTTGCCGGCGGACGCGGAGAGACAGGCCCCGTCCCCGCCCGGCTCGGGCCGCGTGGAGCGCCTGCGCGGCGAACGCAACCCCCGGCTGAGCGGCGAGTACGAGCGGGTCGAGATCGAGAGCTGCCGGGGGGCGCTGCTGGCGGGCGTGCGGGCCCGCTCGATCGCGGTGCGCGACTCGGACATCGAGATCGAGGAAACCTGTCTGCTCTCGGAGGGGGTGGCGCTCGAGGCGCGCGGCTCGAGAGCGCGGGTCACGGGCGGAACGATCGAGGGCGAGTGCGCGATCGTCCTCGATCGCAGCGACGCTGATCTGGCCGGCGTCAGAATCGCCGGCCGCCGGGCGGCGGTGCGCGCCGGGGAGTCGGAGCAGGCCTGCGACGCGCTGTTCTCTGTCTGCCCGGTCAGCGCGCCCGGGCTGGAAGGACACCTGCACGGAATCCACCGCATCCGGCCGGGCCACGGCCTCTGAGCGGAACGACCGCGCCGATCGGGGGCGGGGTGTCGCTCGCTACTCGCAGATCCAGGTGCAGCAAACGCGGCCGGGCTCGCAGTCGTGGCTCCCAGGTCCGAACGGATCGGCCCAGCAGCCATGGCACGACGCTCCCTCGATGCAGTTCATGCCCGGCTCCTCGTTGCAGGAGTAGCCGCTCGGCGCCGGAACGCAGCAGCGGTAGTCGCAGTCGAGCGGATCGTCGCCGGCGTAGGGCTCGTATCCGGGCTCGCACATCGCCCAGGGATCGGGCGTGCAGGTGCCGCCGGCCGCGGCGCAGGAGTCCGGATCCCCGGTATCGGTGTCGGCGTCTGTGTCGGCGTCGGTGTCCGAATCTGCGTCGCTGTCTGTATCGGCATCCGCGTCGGCGTCGGCATCCGCGTCGGTGTCGGCGTCTGCGTCCCCGCCGCCGGTGCTGCCGCCCTCGTTGCAGGACAGCGCCGCGATCATCGCGCAAGAGAGCAAGCTCTTTGGCAGAAAGTCAGTCATCCGAGTTCCCCTCCCATGGGTCCAATTGATCCCGTCCGTCCTATGTGTCTGTGTCTGTATCGGTATCGGTGTCTGTATCGGTATCGGTGTCGGTATCGGTGTCGGTATCGGTGTCGGTATCGGTGTCTGTGTCTGTGTCTGTATCGGTATCGGTATCGGTGTCGGTATCGGTGTCCGTGTCGGCGTCACCGCCTCCCAGGTCGCAGCAGGTTTCCATCCCGTTGCACAGCAGCTCGAAGTGATAGGTGCCCTCCTCGCAGGCACCCTGCAGCACGTCCCAGGCGGTCAAGCAGTCGTAGCCGGCCTGCGCGCAGGTGCCGAAGCCTCCGTCCGGCTCCTCGACCGGCTCGCAGCAGACCTCTCCCAGGCCGCAGTCGTAATCGTTGTGGCCGATTCCGGAGCAGCTAGTCAGCAGCTCGCAGCTCCATGGGCAGGCCGGACCCGCGTCGGCGCCCGAGTCCGGGCCGGCGTCGCCGCCTTCCTCGCAGCACACGTCCCAGAAGTCGTCGCAGATGTACTCCGGGTGCTCGATGCCGCCGCACATCATCGACAGCTTGCACTCGTAGGGGCAGGGAAGGCCGCCGTCCGTGCCGGTGTCGGTGTCGGCATCGGTATCGGTGTCCGTGTCCGTGTCCGAATCGGAATCCGCGTCGGTGTCGCCGTCCGAGTCCGCATCGGTATCGCCGTCGGAATCGCCGTCCGCGTCGGAATCGGCGTCGGCGTCTGGTCCGGAATCGATACCGGCGTCGGTCTCAGCTTCGCTGTCTCCGCACCCCGCGCCACAAGCCAGCGCGAGCGCCAGCGCTGCGAGCAAAGATAGCCTTTTCATGATCGTTGCTCCTTTTCTGTCCTCGGAAACCCTTTTTTGAATACCTCAGGCGCTTCCAAAAGAGAATACGAGATTTCAAAAATCGGAGAGTTCTCGCTTCCCATCGATGTCCATGTTGCGGTAAAATTTCAAAAGAGTTGTTTTTTACCTCGGCCCAAAGCCGATCCCAAGGAGGTGATCCATGTCCAGGTGTTTTACTTGTGCTTCATCGTTGATCGTGCTCGCGGTCTTGCTGGCGGGAGGCTGCAGCGGGTCCACGCCCGCTCCATTCGGGCCCGACGCGAGCACCGACGCGGACACGGATGCCGACTCGGACGCGGATACGGATGCCGACTCGGACGGCGATTCCGACGGTGACACGGACACGGACACCGACACCGACACGGACACGGATACCGACACGGACACCGACACCGACACGGACACGGATACCGACACGGACACCGACACCGACACGGACACGGACACCGACACCGACACGGACACGGACACGGACACGGACACGGACACTGACACGGACACGGACACTGACACTGACACTGACACTGACACCGACACTGACACCGACACGGACACGGACACCGACACGGACACCGACACCGACACTGACACGGACACTGACACGGACACTGACACGGACACTGACACCGACACGGACACGGACACGGACACGGACACGGACACTGACACTGACACTGACACGGACACTGACACTGACACGGACACCGACACCGACACGGACACTGACACGGACACTGACACGGACACGGGTCTCGGCTGCGAGCGGCTTTTCGAGGACTTCGAGTCATCGTCTCAACCCGACGGGTGGGAGACCTGGGAGATGGGGGACTCCTCGTCACCGGGTTGGCGTTTCGGAACCGGGGCCAACCCGCCGCCCGCGTCGAGCTCGGTGGCCTGGCACGACGACGACAACGTGAGCTCTCCGGGATGCTGGGACTGGCTGGTCAGCCCGGTGATCGACCTGTCGAACCTGACCGAAACGCGCGCGGTCTTCTACGAGGCAGTCGACTGGGCCGATTACTACTCGGGGCACTACCTGTACGCCACGGACGTGCCGGGAGCCACGGCCGTCGACTTCGAGATGGTCGCAGAACTCTACTCCGGCGACTACGTCGACCAGACCTGGTACCAGGTCCAGGTCGACCTTTCGGCCTACGCCGGCTCCTCGGAGGTGAGGATCGCGCTGGTTTACGGTGGGGACAACGCGGACGAGTGGTACGTGGACGACCTGCTCGTCGACTGCCTGGCGCCGCTTTCGGCCTGCGAGCAGGCCGCGCAGATCGATCCGCACATCGTCTGCTGTCCGGACCCGCCGCCTTCGGGATGCAGCGACTCCGAGTGGAGCTTCTCGCCCGAGAGCTCCTACTACGGATGCTGCACACAGGACATGAAGATGTCGTACTGGTGCGAGGGGACGACGCTGCAAAATAGGGAGTGCGACGGGAGCTGCGGCTACGACGCGCAAAACGACTACCTGGACTGCCTGGGAACCGAGAACGCGTGCAGCAACCCGAACATGATCCAGAGCTACCCGGCGAGCTGGGGCGGCAACTGGAGCGACTTCGACAACACCTTCGTCCCCGGCGACTCGAGCTGCGGCGACGGCGGGGGCGGTGAGGATATCTGGTTCTCGCTGAGAGTGCCCGCCTTCACCACGGTCACCGTCGAGGAGACGACGAGCTCCAACGTGACCCTGCGGTACGTGGCGGACTGCTCGACCGGCAGCTGCCTCGATTACGCCGAGTACCCCGAGAGCCTGTCGTTCATCAACGACACCGCCGAGGACTTCTTCGTCTACCTGGTGGTCAGCGAGGACGGCGGCAACTGGCAGGATGCGCTGGCGTTGGAGTTCACCTCCGGTTGAGCTCTATCTCGCATCAAGTTTTCCTAGAACAGGCTTTTTGAATTAATTAGTCGCCGAGGCTTGACTTCTGCTGTCAAATGGCCGAATAATGTTCTCCATCGTGCCCGTGTCGATCGCGGGCCGAGGAGAGCGCCGAGATGAGCTTCGTTCCCCATCGCCGCATGTCGATGCGCAGGCCCCGGTAGGGGACCGCGCAGGCCTCGGAGCTCGCGTTCCGAGATATCGCGGTTCCCCCGCCGGGGCTTTCCAGGTTTTTTCGAAGAGAGCCGAGGGTCTGCTTCGCCGCCGCCGAGCACCGCGGCGATCGGGAGCTGCCGGAGATGCAAAGCACCAAGTACACGACCAGGTTCTACCGCGACTGGGCAGGGGGCGGCCCGCCGGCGCGCTTTCGGGTGGCGCGCGGCGCCAGCGACCTGCTGGTGCTGGCCGATCGTCCGCTGCGCTTTGCGGCACAGCGTGCGCTGGACGAGGCCAGACGACAGATCGAAACGCGGATCGCCGCCGACCCGGGCTTCGTGGATGCGCTGGCCCCGCGCGAGGCGCGGGCCGAGGACGGGCCGGTGGTGCGCTCGATGCTGGCGGCCGGCGCGGCCTGGGAGGTGGGGCCGATGGCAGCGGTCGCCGGAGCGGTGGCCGAGGCGGTGGCCAGCCGTCTGGCGGCGCGCGGCGGCGAGGTGATCGTGGAAAACGGCGGGGACGTCTTCGCCCGCCTCGAAGGCCGGCTACGGCTGGCGCTCTACGCCGGCGAGGCTTCGCCCTTTCGTGACGGGATCGGAATCCGGGTCGACGCCGCCGGGGGAGTCGCGGTCTGCACCTCCAGCGCGAGTGTGGGGCATTCGCTGTCGCTGGGCCGGGCCGACGCGGTGACCGCCGTGGCGCGAAGCGGAGCTGTGGCCGACGCGGCGGCGACCGCGATCGCCAACCGGGTGCGCGGACCGCGGGACGTGGAGCGCGCGCTCGCGGAAGACGGGGCGCGCCGGGGGCTGCTGGGCCTGGTGGTCTGCTGCGGGGATCGGCTCGGCGCGCGGGGCGCGCTGGAGCTGTTCGACAGGAGAACAGGAGAGAGCGATGAGACAAAGCGCGATTAGTGCTGCTCGCTATCCGATCAGGGACGAGGAGCTGTGCGTTCACTGCGGGGCCTGCGTGGGCCAGTGCCGTTCGGGAGCCCTGACTGTCGAGGGGCGCGAGCGGCGCGTGGGGTTCCACCCCGAGCGCTGCGTCGCCTGCGAGCTGTGCGTTCCGGCCTGCTCGTACGGCGCGCTGGAGCTGCTCGGCGAGCGAGCAGGCGGGAGAAGGGAGCTGTGAGATGAGCGGTGGCAAGAGCCTGGAGGAGATCAACGCCAAGATCCGCGAGGGGAGCGCCGTGGTGCTGACCGCCGAGGAGATGTGCGACGCGGTCGACGATCTCGGCGCAACGGCGGCCGCGCGCGAGGTGGACGTGGTCACGACCGGGACATTCGGTCCGATGTGCTCGAGCGGGGCGTTGCTCAACACCGGGCACGCCACGCCGCGGATCAGGATCTCGCGCGCCTGGATCGACGGCGTGCCGGCCTATGCCGGGATCGCCGCGGTCGATCTGTACCTGGGCGCGGCCGAGCTGGCCGCGGGCGATCCGGCCAACCGGGACTTTCCCGGCCGTTTCGAGCGCGGTGGGGGGCACGTGATCGAGGACCTGGTGCGCGGCCGCGAGGTCTTTCTGCGCGCCGAGGCGTACGGCACGGACTGCTACCCGCGTCGCGAGTTGGAGACCGGGCTGCGGCTGGCCGATCTCAACGACGCGTTGCTGCTCAACCCGCGCAACGCCTACCAGAACTACAACGTCGCGGTGAACGCCACCGCGGCCGGGCCGATTCACACCTACATGGGCGTGCTGCAGCCGAAGCTGGCCAACGCAGGCTACAGCAGCGCGGGTCAGCTCTCGCCGCTGCTCAACGATCCGCACTACCGCACGATTGGGCCGGGCACGCGGGTCTTTCTCGGCGGCGGGATCGGCTTCGTGGCCGGGCACGGCACGCAGCACGATCCGAACGCGCCCCGCGGCGAGAACGGAGTGCCGCTCGGCGGCGCGGGCAACCTGATGCTCAGCGGCGATCTGAAGAAGATGAGCGCCAGCTACCTGCGCGGCGTCTCGATCACCGGCTACGGCGCCTCGCTGGCGGTCGGGGTGGGCGTGCCGATTCCGATCCTCGACGCAGATTTGGCGCGGGCCACGGCGGTGCGCGACGAGCAGATCACGGCGCCGGTCGTCGACTACTCGCGGGACTACCCGCACAACGAGGGCGAGCCGCTGGCGCTGGTCAGCTACGCCGAGCTGCGCTCCGGGACGATCGAGGTGCGAGGCCGGCGCGTCCGCGCGGCGGCCCTGTCGAGCTACTCCAAGGCTCGCGAGATCGCCGGCGAGCTGAAGCGCTGGATCGAGTCCGGGCGCTTCTACGTCTCGCGGCCGGCCGAGCCGCTGCCCGGAGTCGGCTCAAAGAGAAGAACCGGTCTGCTCGAGGAGCGGCCGCGACGAGGAGAAGGAAGATGATCGCGATCAAGTTCGGCGGCAGCTCGCTGGCGACCGCGGACAGGATCCGCGGCGCGGCTCGAATCGTACGCGGCGAGTTGGAGCGAAAACCGCTGGTGGTGGTCTCAGCGCTGGGCGACACCACCGATCGACTGCTGGCGGCGGGCGAAGCGGCGCTGGCCGGGAAGGTGGAGCTGGAAGAAATCGAGCGGAGGCACCGCGAGCTGGTCGACGAGCTCGGCCTGCGAGACGTCCCGATCGAGCCGCTCATCGAGCAGCTCGCCACGCTGCTGCACGGAGTGGCGCTGATCGGCGAGCTGACCGGGCGCACGCGCGACCTGCTCCTCTCCCACGGCGAACGCCTCGCGGCCCGCGTGGTCGCCGCGGCGCTGGCCGCCGAAGGAGTGCCGGCGACAGCGGTCGACGCCTGGGACGCGGGGCTGGTCACCGACTCCCGGCACGGCGAAGCCAGCCCGCTGCCGGGTATCGAGAGTCGGATCGCCGAGGCTCTCTCGGGGCGCGAGGAGGTACCGGTGGTGACCGGCTTCATCGCCCGCGACGAGCGGGGCGATGTGACCACGCTGGGCAGGTCCGGCTCGGACTACACCGCCTCGATCCTGGCCGCGGCGGTCGGCGCCGAGGAGGTGCAGATCTGGACCGACGTGGACGGGGTTATGAGCTGCGATCCGAGCCTGGACCAGCGCGCCGCCGGCCTGCCCCTGCTCTCGTTCGAGGAGGCCAGCGAGCTGGCCTACTACGGCGCGGCGGTGCTGCATCCCTCGACGCTGGTGCCGGCGATCCGCGCGGGCATCCCGGTCCGCGTGCTCAACACGCAGAAGCCCGGAGACGAGGGCACGCTGATCCTGGATCGCGGCCGGCGCCTGGCCAGGATCGCCAAGTCGGTGGTCTACAAGGAGGACGTGGCGCTGATCACGCTGGCGTCGCCGCGCCTCACCTCCTCGGTCGAGCTGTTGGCCCTGGCCCTGGCCAGGCTGGCCAATCACGGGATCCGGATCCACACCGCGACGACCTCCGAGGCGACGGTCTCGCTGGTCACGGCCAGCGGCTGCGATGCGGAGCTGCTGGAGGCCGCGCGGGCCGATCTGGGCGAGTTGGGAGAGGTCGAGATCGAGAAGAGCAAGGCGATCGTCTGCGTGGTGGGCGAGGAGCTGGCCGGTGCGGTCGGAGCGCTGGAGAAGATCTTCGGCGCGCTGTCGCGCAGCGGGATCAAGGCCGGGATGGTCAGCCACTCGGCCAGCGAGATCAACGTGGCGCTGCTGGTGGACGAGGAGGAGATCGAGCCAACCGTCAGAGCGCTGCACGACCTGCTGCTGGCCTCGGGAGAGACGAACGCGCCGTCCATTTCCCAGCAGATCGCCGAGTATGCCGCGGAACACGCCGGTACGAATGACGACCTGGACGAGCAGCTCGAAAAGGCCGGCATCGAGGAGCTGGCGCGCATGGAGTTGGTCTGAAAGCGGCGTTGGATATGAGCGAGGGGGAGATGGTCTACCCAGGGTGAAATCCTTTTCCGCCGGAGATCCGGTTTTTTTGTTAAAATGAGAGGCCAAAGCCGTCTAGTGCCTCGTCAACCCGACGATTTCGGGTACGGGGCGAGAGATCATCGGCGAGGCCAAGGAACGACGACGAAGGACTGGCGGTGCCAATTCGAGGAGGAGTGACGCAGGGATCGTCGATGAGGGCCGGCCCGACCCGGCATTGTGGGGTTGACGAGGCACTAGGAGCAGCTCGGGCCGCGGGAGCGGTTTCGACAGCGGGGAGGTTCTGATGATCTATAGAGTCGAAGTGGCGCTGGTGGCGCTTTTGCTGCTGGGCGCGGGATGCGCGGACGAGGCGCCGGAGTTCAATTCGGATTCTGGAATGGACGCGGACACGGATGGGGACACGGACGCGGACACGGACGCGGACACGGACGCGGACACCGACGCGGACACGGACGCGGACACCGACACGGACACGGACGCGGACACGGACGCGGACACGGACGCGGACACGGACACGGACACGGACACGGACACGGACACGGACACGGACGCGGACGCGGACACGGACACGGACGCGGACACCGACACCGACACGGACACCGATACCGGCACGGACAGCGCGGTCGAGCCCTGCGTGCGCTACGTGGACCTGGGCTCGTCCTCCAGCGAGCAGGACGGCGCGTCCTGGGCCACGGCGTTCGATCGGGTACAGCCGGCGATCGACGCGGCCGCCGAGGTCGTCGCCGCGGACGAGAGCATCGATCGCTGCCAGGTCTGGGTCGCTGCCGGCACCTATTTCGTCTACCAGGCCGCGGTTGAGGACACGATCCGGCTCGACGGCGCGGTCGATCTCTACGGCGGCTTTGCCGGGGACGAGACCGAGCTCGGACAGCGCGACTTCGAGATCAATCGCACGGTTCTCGACGGCCGGTTGGACGGCGAGAGCTCCGAGCAGGTGACCCACGTGGTGACCGGCGCCGGCGGCTCGCTGATCGACGGGTTCACGATCGCCAAGGGGTCCGCGAACTCCGGCGCTCCCGGGGACAGGGGCGGCGGAATGTACCACTTCGACGACACGGAAATCTCGGTCGCCAACTGCGTCTTCGCCTCCAACTACGCCAACAAGCGCGGTGGCGCCGTCTACGTCGAAAGCGCCTCGGCGAGCTTCGCCGACTGCGAGTTCGCCGGCAACTTTGGGGGAGACGAAGGCGGCGCGATCCAGCTCAGGGCGTCCTCCTCGGCGACCTTCGCCGGCTGTTCGTTCCAGCTCAACGAGTCCAGTCGCGGCGGAGCGGCCTACCTCAGGGAGGGCTCGCACGCGCTTTTCGAAAGCTGCGTTTTCGCCGGAAACCGGGGCGGCGATCGGGGTGGAGCGATCTACCAGGAGAACGACTGCCAGACCGAGATCGTCTCGAGCCTGATCGCGGGCAACTACTCCGGCGAGGGCGCGGCCCTGCACGCCCGCGGCGAGGGCGGCGCGCTGTTGGTGCACGCCACGCTGTGGGGCAACGAGGCCTCGACCGGAGCGATCTACCTGCGCGACGCCACGCAGCTGACCGCTGTCAGCAGCATCCTCTGGAACGCGGAGATCGAGGAGATCCACCTCGACGGAGCCGGACCGGGGCCCCTGCTCGAGGTGACCTACAGCGACGTCGAAGGCGGCTGGAGCGGGGAGGGCAACCTGGCCGTCAACCCGCTGCTGGCCGGCACGCCGCTGCTGGCCGGCGTTTGGACCTCTGTCACCTACGACCCGGCCTCCCATACCACCGAGCTGGTGGACGGCACGGCGAGCTGGAGCCCCGGCGAGCTGGTCGATCTGCTGGTCCAGCCCAAGGGCGGCGAGGTGGAGCTCGTTTCGATCGAGAAAAACACCGGCGATCGGCTGGTCGTTTGGGGAGACCTCGAGCAGCTGGCCGGCGGCGGGGATACCTACAACATCGTCGATCCGCGGCTGGGCCCCGGATCTTTTTGCATCGACGCGGCGGACGGGCTGGCCTGGACAGAGACCGACCTGTGGGGCAACCCGCGGATCGACATCGACTCCGCCGTCGACGTGTTCGACTGCTCGGCCTATGGAGACGAGTGCCTGAGCTACGCCGACATCGGGGCGCTGGAACGCCAGCAGTAGCCCCGGTCGTCCAGAAAAGGCGGCGGCTCGCACGAGGCGCTTGACGCGACATGTCCGAGAAAAAATAATCCGGGTGCGCGGGCGCGCGGGCTCGCTCGCCTCGAAAGGGCGGGGCGGCGGGCGGCGCGTCGCAGCGGGGCGGGCGGGAGCGCATTGAGCCACCATTGGAGGATGCGATGACCAGCTTTGCAGAACGGATTCGCCAGGGCATTCCGGACGAGATTCCCCAGCCGCCTCCCGAGCCGCCGGGCGTGGACCACGCGCCGAGCCGCCCGCAGGTGCTCTCGCCGAGCGAGCGCGAGCTGGCCGTGCGCAATGCGCTGCGCTACTTCCCGGCGCGAATGCACGAGCGGCTCGCCCCGGATTTCGCCCGCGAGCTGGCCGAGGACGGCCGGATCTACATGCGGCGCTTCAGGCCGAGCTACGAGATGAGGGCACGGCCGATCGACGAGTACCCGGCCCGCTCGCGCCAGGCCGCGGCGATCATGGTGATGATCCAGAACAACCTCGATCCCGCGGTGGCCCAGTATCCCTGCGAGCTGGTCACCTACGGCGGCAACGGGACGGTCTTTCAGAACTGGGCCCAGTACCTGCTGACCATGAAGTACCTGGCGGAGATGACCGATGAGCAGACGCTGGTGCTGTACTCCGGGCACCCGCTGGGGCTCTTCCCCTCGCACCCGGACGCGCCGCGGGCCGTGGTGACCAACGGGATGGTTGTTCCCAACTACTCCTCCAAGCAGGACTACGACCGGCTCTCGGCGCTGGGCGTCACCTCCTACGGGCAGATGACCGCCGGGTCGTTCATGTACATCGGTCCGCAGGGAATCGTACACGGTACCACGATCACCCTGCTCGGCGCGGGTCGCCTGCATTGCGGACTGGAGCCCGGTCAGGGCCTGGAGGGCAAGCTGTTCGTCACTTCCGGGCTGGGCGGGATGAGTGGCGCCCAGGCCAAGGCCGCCGTGATCTCCGGAGCGGTGGGAGTGATCGCGGAGATCAACCCCGCCGCGCTGAAGAAGCGCCACGAGCAGGGCTGGCTGGAGGAGTACGAGACCGACCTGGACAAGCTGCTGGCCCGCGTCGAGCGCGCGCGCAAGGAGGGCCGCGGCGCGTCGATCGGCTATTTGGGCAACGTCGTCGACCTCTGGGAGCGGATCGCCAAAAGCGGGATCGAGGTCGAGCTCGGCTCGGACCAGACCTCGCTGCACAACCCCTACCTGGGCGGCTACTACCCGGCCGGGCTCTCCTTCGAGGAGTCGCAGCGGATGATGGTCGACGATCCCGACGCGTTCGCCGAGCGGGTCTGCGAGTCGCTGCGCCGCCAGGTCGCCGCGATCCGCCAGGTGCACGAGCGCGGTATGTACTTCTGGGACTACGGCAACGCCTTCTTGCTGGAGGCCTCGCGCGCCGGCGCCGAGGGCGTGGTCGCTGTGGACGGGAGCTTCGCCTTCCCCTCTTACGTCGAGGACATCATGGGCCCCTTGTGCTTCGACTACGGATTCGGACCCTTTCGCTGGGTCTGCTGCTCGGGGGACGACCGGGACCTGGGCGCCACCGACGAGATCGCCGCGGGCGTGCTCGAGCGGCGCGCCGCGAGCGCCGAGGACGAGATCGCGCAGCAGCTTCGGGACAACGCGCGCTGGATTCGCGAGGCGCGCGAGAACCAGCTGGTGGTCGGCTCGCAGGCGCGCATCCTCTACGCCGACCGCAGCGGGCGGGTCGAGATCGCCCGCCGCTTCAACGAGGCGATCGCCACAGGCGAGGTGCGCGGCCCGATCGTGCTCGGCCGCGACCACCACGACGTCTCGGGCACGGACTCGCCGTACCGCGAGACGGCCAACATCCGCGACGGATCGATGCTGACCGCGGACATGGCGGTGCAGAACTTCGCCGGAGACGCCTTTCGCGGCGCGAGCTGGGTCTCGCTGCACAACGGCGGCGGAGTGGGCTGGGGCGAGGTGATCAACGGCGGCTTCGGGCTGGTGCTGGACGGCGGCGACGACGCCGAGCGGCGCTCGCGCGAGATGCTCTCCTGGGACGTCTCCAACGGGCTGGCCCGCCGCGCCTGGGCCGGCAACGATGGCGCGCGCTGGGCCGTGCGAAAGGCGATGGAGGATCAGCCCCGGATGCGGGTCACCCTCGCAGAGAGCGCGGCAGGGGACCTGGTCCGCGAGGCGGTGAGCGAGGCGTTCGGCGAGCGGAAGTAGCGCCGTGCCCCGATCGCGGTGCCCGCCGCGAAGAAATCGAATCGTTTTGTAAACAGATTGCGTATCTGCGAATTCGTGTGATTTTCAACATGAATATCGGCGAAATTCGTATCCTGTGCACACGAATTCAACGATATTCGGCTGTGAAGAGCGCGAATCCGGTCAGATCCAGCCGGAGATGCCGAGCAGCAGGTCCATGCGGAACAGGTCGATCTTCCAGTCGTCGTCGTCGTCCCACTCCCCTCCACCGTGGGAGTAGCCCAGCAGCATGGTGGCGTCGAGCGAGAAGCTCTCGGCCAGGAAGAAGTGGGCCCCGCCGCCGGCCCCGATCCGGAAGAACCAGCCGTGGTAGTCGTCGTCTCTGCAGCTTCCGCCGCCGCAGTACTCCGTTTCTCCCACCACGCCGTGGAAGCCCAGCTCGGCGGTGACGAACGGCCGCACCGGCCCGTCGAGGAAGAGGTACTCGGCGTACGGGATCACGCCCCAGTGAAAGGCCTTGTAGGTAACGTCACCTCCGCCGCCGGGATAGTCGTCCTCGTGGCGGGCGAAGAACATGGCTACCCGTCCTCCGACCAGCAGGTTGTCGATCACCGCGCCGCCGAAGCCGAGCAAGACCTGGCCCGTCGGAATCAGGACGTTCATCTGGTGGTCGTTGGGCGCGCCCAGCCCGAACGAGAGCTGGTTGAAGTCGGTGTTGCCGCCCACGTCGGGATCGTACTCCCCGGCGTACAGTGAGAACAAGGTGGTCTCCAGGTGGGCGCGCAGCGTTCCGCCGGGCACGCCGGCCAGCGACGATCCGGGCAGCGCCAGCAGCGCGGCGCCCAGGGCGATTGCGAATACGAGTTTTTTCATCGGTGTTCCTCCCCTACTGTCGCGGCCGTCGTGCTCGAGCTACCGCCGAAAGCCGACTCGGTATTTTGCCTGCCAGCATACCCCCGGAGCGGCCGAGAGCAAAGAGAATATCGCCCGGAGCACTCCGCGCTGTGGGGAAAACGTTTCGGGCCGGTTCAGCTCGGGGTCGGAGCCCAGCACCCGCGGGATGGGCCCGTTCTGCTCCCGCGGCTTGCCCGGACGGTCCCGCGGGTCCAGCGCGTACAGCGCGGGCACGCCCCGGGCCGGTCGGCCCTCCTTGCGCCGCTCACTGGCGAAACCCTCCTCCATCTCGCGCACGTTGACCCGCACCCACGTTCGGCGCCTGTCCTCGCTCCACTCCCGTTGCCAGGGCAGAGGAGAGATCTCCAGCTCCTCCCAGCGAATGTAGTCCTTGAACCGGTGCCGCTTCGACCGCGTCCCGCCGGCCAGGTAGTAGGCCTCCCAGTCGATGTGCCAGTACTTCAGCTCCTCGCCCTCGGCCAGCGCCTCCCAGCAGCTGAAAAAGCGGCGAGCGCCTGACACCTCAGTGGGAAGGGACCGCCTGTAGGCGCGCCGATCGCTCAGGGCTCGGGTTCCGGCGGCGGGGGCGGCGGCTCCGGCGGCGTCGGATCGGGCGGCACCGGTCTGTCCGGCTCCAGGGTCTCCGGATCGGCGGGCGAATCCGGAGGCTGGGGCCCGGTTCCGCCCTGGCCGGCGGTCGGGTCTCCAACAGCCGGCTGGCCCGCTCCCTCCTGGACCGCGGTCCCGGGCGTGGTGCCCTGCGCCGCGGCCTGGTTCTCGGCGCAGCCGACCAGCAGCAGCGCCAGCGCCGCGCAGGCCAGCACCGCCAGCGCCGCCGCGCGGCGAGTCCTCGTTCTCGTGCTGGAAATTCCGCTGAAACGTACCATGCCCCCAGCCTTGTCCGAGAGCGGAGGTTGTCAAACCGCAAAAACGGATCAGTCGACCACCACTGTGCGGACGGTGAACTCGGGGGGCGAGATTATGCTCTTTTTCACCGAGCAGGCGTTGGCCGCCGCGACCAGCGCGCGGTGGTACTTCTCGGGAAACTCGGGCGGGACCTCGATCTCTATTTGCACCTCCTCCAGGCGCCCGGTCTTGCCGCGCTTCATTCGCTGCACCAGACGAATCTCGTCCGAGGGAATCTTCCGCACCTGGCAGAAACGCAGCACGTAGAGCCCGGCGCAGGTTCCGATCGACGCCAGGAAATGGAAAAACGGCGGAGGCGCGGCCCCCTCGCCCCCCTCGGAGGGCAGCTGGTCGGTCTCGACCTTGATCCCGTCCTGGACCGCGTCGACGCGCAGGCCGCCGGCGAAAGTGATCGTCATCTCGTCTTCCATCAATCAGCCTTTCCCTTGCGAAAGCCTTGCTCGAAGCTCAGCTCTCCTCGTCCTCGCCGCGCAGGCGCGCCAGCCGCTCGGCTATTCTGGTCTCGAAACCGGAACTCCGGGGCCGGTAGTAGCGCCTGCCCGCCAGCTCGTCGGGCAGATAGGTCTCCCCGGCGGCGTAGCCGCCCTCGTCGTGCGGGTAACGGTAGCCCTCGCCGTAGCCCAGCTCCTTCGTCAGCCCGGTGGGAGCGTTGCGCAGCCTGGCCGGGACCGGGAGGGGACCGCGCTCGCGAATGTCGCGCCTGGGCTCTGATATCGCCTCGACCGCCGCGTTGGATTTTGGCGCCGAGGCCAGATAGCTGCACGCCTGCACCAGCGGGTATGCCCCCTCCGGCATCCCCACGCGCCGAAAGGCGGCGTCGGCAGCGACCACCACTTGTAGCGCCCGGGGGTCGGCGTTGCCCACGTCCTCCGAGGCGAAGATGATCATCCGTCTCAGCACGAAGAGCGGATCCTCTCCGGCCTCGATCATGCGGAACATCCAGTACAGGGCGGCGTCCGGATCGGAGCCGCGCATGCTCTTGATGAAGGCCGAAACTACGTTGTAGTGCTCCTCGCCGCCACGGTCGTAGAGCAGCGCCTTGGCCTGGGCGGCCTCCTCCACGCATTCGACGTCGAGGGGCCGCGGCGGATCGGTCTCGGCCGCGTGGCGCGCCGCCAGCTCCAGCGTGTTCAGCGCGTAGCGCGCGTCTCCGCGGGCCAGCTCGGCGATGTGCTCCAGCGCCTCGTCCCGCACGTCCAGCTCGAGCCGGCCCAGGCCGCGCTCGTCCACCCGCAGCGCGCGGCGCATCACGTCCAGCAGGTCGTCCCGCTCGAGCGGCTCGAGAGTCAGCACCTTGCAGCGGCTCAGCAGCGCGGAGATGACCGAAAAGGACGGGTTCTCGGTGGTGGCGCCCACCAGCGTGACGACCCCCCTCTCCACGCTGGGCAGCAAGGCGTCCTGCTGGGCCTTGTTGAAACGATGGATCTCGTCGATGAACAGGATCGTGCGGCGGCGCAGGTCGCGGCGTTCCACCTCGGAGCGGCTTACGATCTCGCGCACCCGCTTGACCGTGCCGTCCACCGCGCTGAACGGCACGAAGCGCGCGCCGGTATCGCGCGCCAGCACCCGGGCCAGGGTGGTCTTGCCCGTCCCGGGCGGTCCCCACAGGATCAGCGAGGGCACGCGATCCGCGGCGATCGCGCGGGCAAGGAGGCGGTCCGGACCCAGCAAGTGGCGCTGCCCCGCGACCTCTTCGAGCAATCGCGGACGGACCCGGTCGGCCAGCGGAGTCAGCTCGGGATCGCCCTGAGCAACCCGGCTGAACAGATCGTCTGTCATGGAACGAAAACCGAGCCGAATCCGAGGCTCATCCGGCGCGCTTGGTGACCTTGCCGGAGCGGATGCAGCGGGTGCAGGCGCGAATTCGCACCGGACGGCCGTCCACCTCGGCCTTGACGCGCTGGATGTTGGGCAGGCGGACCTTCTTGGACTTGCGATTCGAGTGGCTGACCCGGCAACCGGTGATCGGCCCGCGACCGCATATTTCGCACTTGTTCGCCATTTCGATCTCCTCTAACCGCCCTAACCGCGATTCGGACGCGGTTCGTACCACCATCCGCCGCCGACGGCAAGCCCGTTTTCCCCGGGGCGGCCGCTGGATGTGTTACCATCGCCCTTGGAATCGAGGCTCCAATCACGGAGGTTCGCATGCAACGCCTTTTCGCAATCGCGGCGGCGCTTTGCGCTCTGGCGGCCGGCTCGGCCGCCAGAGCCCAGACGACCTACGACGGCTTCGTCGACCCCGGCGGGCTGCTGGTGCTCGAGGTGGCGGCCGACGGCGAGGTCTCGGTGGTCTCGCAATCAGAGATGCAGCTCATCGGCGCGGCCGCGGATGCGGTCTCGGCTGTGCCCGGCTGGCTGGCCCCCGCCCTGGCCGAGAACCTGCGGCGGCTCGATGCCGATTTGCAAGACGAGCTGGCGGCGTTGATCGCAGGCGCAGGCGACCAGGTCGCAGACGAGGTCGGCTGGACAGTCGCCCACATGGCGCCCGAGGACCTGGAACAAGCCAAGCTGGAATTGATCGCGATCAACGCCGACATGATCTACGAGGCGGCGCCCGCGCTGCCCTACGTCGACCTCGTGGAGGTGGGAGACGGAGACGAGCGCTATACCACCTGCCGTTACTCGATCCTGTTCGATGGCGTCGAGGAGCAGCTCGAGCTGACCCGCGAGGAGTACTACCGCTGGGTGGTCCACCCGCAGCGCGAGGACGGCCTCCTGCGCTACATCGATCCCAGCACGGGCGGCGACTTCGGTCCTCCCGACGGCCAGTTCTTCCGCGAGTACTTCTGGCTCGACGTTTTCGACCAGCGCTCGTATCGATTGCAGGTGGCGCTGAGAGAGCCCAACCTGATCGACGCCGAGCTGCTGGACTCCGTCGACTTCGGCGGCCAGGCGCCGGCTTTCGGCCCGCTCGACTCGTTCGAGGTCGACCCGATTGAACTGCTGCTCGACTCCGAGACGGGCGAGACCGTGGCCGCGACCTTCGTCTGGGGCGGCAACGGCTGCCACTCGGCCTCGAAGCCCAACGCCAGCGGCTGGGTCTACGCCACGACCGTGCCGCTGGAGGCGGCGGCCGCCGCGGGACACGACGAGCTGCTGGAGAACATGCTGGCGGCCGGCGGGGGCAACCTGAAGATGCCCTACGACGTGCTGACCTCCAACGCCGGCTACATCGGCTCGCCGGCGAGCGTGCTGGAGGTCCGCGATCGGATTCCGTTCGATCTGGCGCAGGATCCGATTCCGCCGCTGCTGGAGTCGATGATGTACGAGGTCGAGGTGATCGACTCCGCCGCGTTCCTCGAGACGCCGCTGGTCGTGGAGGAGCTGATCGACCCCGATCCGGAGAGCGAGGGCGACGAATACACGCGCACCTATTCCGCTCACCTCAAGCTGGTGATCCCGTCCGACCAGCCGCTCGCGCTCTACCAAGCGCTGGTCGAGCGCAGCGACGAGGTGGAGGCGTTCGTCGAGGCCGGCGGGATCCTCGAGCTGCACCTGGCCACCAGGCCGTCCGACGACTGGTCGGGAATGCGGATGCCGACCGGAATCACCTGCGCCGGACAGTCGGCCGCCGACGCCTCTGTCGCGATCGAGGCCGGCGGCTACCCGTTGCTGGCCGAGACGATGGGCGAGGCGGAACACCTGTGGAACGGGAGCAGGATCAGCCCGGGGCAGGGAGGCTCCGGAACGCTGCCGCTCGACGACGAGATGACCGCGCTGGAGCGCCTCGGCTGGTGGGTCTCCCAGATGCTGTCGATGCGGATCGCCGAGCAGCAGGTCTGGTCGCGCAGCGGCTGGGTCGAGCGCGCGGTCGAGCCGGAGCGGATCGGCTGGAACCACTTCGGCAACTGCGGCGAGCTGCAAGACATGCTGACCGCCGCAGGACGCACCGCGCTGATCCCGGTGATGCCGGTCTCCACGCTCGCCGACGACCACGTCTGGAACGAGTTCCTCTTCGCGGACGGCTGGCATCCGCTGCAAGTCAGCTGGAGCGACGCCGGCTGGCACCTGGACGACTACTCGGTGGGGATGGACGCCGACGTGAGCGGCGGCAAGACGATCTCCGGGCTGATGGGCTTCAGGGGCGACGGCTGGTCCGAGAACCTGCTGGGACGCTACGAGAGCGAGGTGATCGACGACGAGGACCACATCGACGGCGACTACTCCCGCCACGTGACGCTGGAGGTCACGGTGCTGGACGCCGCGGGCGAGCCGGTGGACGGCGCAGAGGTGATGGTGATAACCGAAGACTACTACGACTCGTCCTCCGCCGTTGGCTGCGCCTGGGACTACACCGATCGCCTGGGCCTGGCCTCCATTCCGGCGGGCGAGAACAACAAGTACTGCGTGCAGGTCAGAAGCTCGCTGGGAACGATCGGCTTCTCGTTCGACGACCCCTGGCTGACCGCCGAGGAGACGGCCGAGGGCGGACAGGTTTTCTCCAAGACGCTCAGCTACGACCAGTCGCTGATGCCGCTGCCGCCCGAGCCCCAGCCTGCACCCCCGGACGCCTCGCTCGAGGCGGGCGATCCGCTGCTGGCGCTGGGCCTGACAGCCGAGCGCGAGATCCTGCGCGGCACCAGCCCGCTTTCCGGACGCACCTTCGCCGAAAACCGTGGAGCCGGCGAGCTGGACGTCTACGTCGTGGACACAGCCAACTTCGAGGCGCTGACCGCCGGCGAGCCGTTCGAGGCGGCGCTGGCCGAGACGGCCGTCAGCGACGAGCTGCTGGAGCTGCCGGTCCCGGCCGGCAGCGAGTGGTACGTGGCGATCTCCAACGCCCGGCGCCAGGCCGCGGTGCAGCAGGTCTTCCTGGACGTGGCGCTAGACACCTCGCCCGCGGACGAAAGCGGCAAGGGAGGCTGCGGCTGCCGCGCCGCCGGCCGGCGACGGAGCACCCGGCCGCCTTGGCTGCTGCTCGCCCAGCTACTCCCGTAGTCTGCCGCGGCACTCGTGGCCGCGGTGCCCGGCCGGAGCCAGGGACCAGAGAGCGCCGCGCTCGCCACCGAGGCGCGATGCGGCTCGATCCGCGTGAGCCGTGCTCGGCCATCTGCCGGGAAAAAATCGCCGGGGGCTTAGCCCCCTCCCGAAAGAACCAAATGATCAAATCACGCGGTCCCGAGCGCACACAACGCACGTAGCTGCCATGGTACACGCTGTAGCTGGTCACGGCGCCGTATCCTAAGTCCGCGCACCACGCGTAACCCGAGACGTAGGGAGTCGACGACCAGTACCAATTTCCATCGGTTTCAAACATTTCCGTGCACAGCGTGCCCCCATCATCCCCGTCGCAGTCCTTGCCGTCATGGTTCCCCAATCCCGTCTCCTCCAGCAGCACCGAGTACTCCTCGGCTGTCGGAAGACGGTACCCGGCGCCCGCGCTCAGCTCGCAGATGTCCTGACCGGGGTTGTCCGGGCTGCAACCGGAAGCGGTCTCGCCGCTGGCGTCGCACCAGTCCATTGAATCCTTCGATCCTTCGCAAGAGCTCCCGTTCCACGTCTGACCCAGCGGGCAGCGCAGCCAGCACAGCTCGGTCATGGGCTGCCGCACCTCCTCGGGCAGGCAGAAATCGGTGTCGGTGTCCGTGTCCATATCTACATCCGTGTCCGTGTCGGAGTCCGCATCCGTATCCGCGTCCACGGCCCCCTCCGGGTGGTCGGGGAGATCCTCCAGGTCGGTGCAGGCCGCGGCGGCAACCAGCATCGTTACGAGAAACGCGACTACTACCTTTCCAGACGGACGGCCCGGCTTCGAAGACAACCACTCTTTCCCGTCCAATCGACAGCCCGGAGGGCCCCACGCCGGAGGCGACATCCACGCCGCGTCATTCATGGCGCGGCCCCAGAGCGGCAAAGATAGGCAAGCTCACTCAGCCCGAAAGGCTCCGGAGGGTCTCTTCGTCGAGTTCGGTGAGGCGGGCGACATCCTCGATGGTCATGCCCGCGGCGAGCATCCTGGAGGCCATCATCCGGCGGGCATGGGCCTCGCCTTCTGTGAGGCCTTGTTCCCGGCCTTCTTCTCGGCCCTTGGCCTCGCCTTCTGTGAGGCCTTGTTCCCGGCCTTGTTCCCGTCCCTTGGTCTCGCCTTCTGTGAGGCCTTGTTCCCTGCCCTTTGCGAGGAGCTCGTCTTGCCATTTTTGGATGCGCTCGGACAGCATGGGTTCCAACTCCTTGAGGTCCATCTCTTCGATGGCGTCGTCCTCAAAGAGAAGTTTAGCAGGTTTCTGAGCCCGGATGAACCAGACCTTGATCGCGCGTATCAGCCGCCTCTGCTCGGGACCGGCCTTGACGGTCCATTTGCATAGCGACCAGAACGCCTGGACCGACGAGACCAGGTCCGGGCTCTTTTCGATGCGGAAGATCTCCGCGGCCAGGTTGCTCATGGACTCGAGCTCGTCCGAATCCAGCCGCACCTCCTCGATGAGGAGGTAGCGCATGGACGGCGTGTACGCGCCGAGGCGGCCCGGAGGAGGCTCGACGAGGTCCTTGACGTCGAGTGGAGCGGTCCACTCCCGCTCGCCCCGGTAGACCACCATGGGAAGAACCGGCGGGAGCCGCCCCGAGCGAGGTTGGCCCTCGGTCCTGAGGAGGTCCTGGTAGAGGAGGCCGATGTAGGTGAGCAGGCGGATGCCCATGAAGGGCTCGTGCTCGGTCTGGAACTCGATGAGGAGGTAGACATACATCCAGCGGTCCGAGCCGCGCCACTTGACGCGCCAGATGATGTCGTCCTCGCGCTCGCGCAGGTCGTCGGAGACAAAGGAGCCGTTTTGTCGCTCCAGGGATTGGAAGTCGAGGTCGTCGACCCAGTCTTCCTTGACGAAGCCCCGGATGAGGTCTTCGACCATGGCCGGGAAAGAGAAGATCTGCTTGTAGCCGCTGTCGTGAACACCCATGTGCCCTCCTTTTCCCGGAGGGCGGAGCGAAAATCGTACCAACTCATAAAGCGCAATGATTTCGAGAAAAGTTCCGAGCACAGGGCCGAAAAACGGCGGCGGCGACCGGCGTCGCCGCCGTTCGCCGCGAGATTTCGCCGCAACGGACGGCCCGGCTTCGAAAGACAAGCCTCGATCCGGATGAGCCATTTTATAGCAAGGTCGCCGTTCAAAGAGTCAAAGGATCAAAGGATCAAAGAGCCAATCTCACGGTCCGCTCCGAACCGTAGAGACAGAAGAACGGATGAGAACGGTCAATGGTCTCTAACACAGCGAGCGCAGTTGTTGAACGCCTTGTCGTCGTTGTACACGCTGCCGTAGTAGAAGTACACGACCCACGCGTCGGACGTGCCAGCCGCGCGAGACGACGACGACCAGAACCAGCTCGACGGCGTCGCCGGAAACGCCGCGGTGTCGATGAACGGCGAGGAGGTCTTGCGGTTGTCCACCAGGCTCGACAATTCGTCGACGTTCGGCAACCGCCAGTCCGAGTCGCCTCCCCAGGAGAGCCCCTCGCAGTAGTCGAGCGCCTCTTGCCACGTCATCCCGGTCGCTTCCCCGGCGCCGCACGAGTCGCCGCTCAGCCCCCGCGCGCACCCCTGCCACTCGAGCCCGGTCCGGTCGTCGTGGACCGTCGGCTGTCCCGAGGTGGACGTGTCCCGGGTGAACCGCGGGGTCTGGGCCGCCAGGGGAAGCGCCGCCAGCGCCAATGACAAAACAACTATCACCAATCTTTTCATCTCACTCCTCCAAATCGTTCATCCCGCCGCCCGCCTCCGCGGACTACGGCGCGGTTTTTCGACCTTCGAAAGTCGAAGGTCCCGCCGTAGGCCCGGCGGAGGCGGACAAGCGACAGTCGATGGACCGGCCGGACACGGAGTCCCGCCTTCGCCCTGGCCGGGACACCACGGCGCTCGGCTTCGGCGGGCAATCTGCAAACGGACCGCGTCTCTGCGCGATCCTTCTCTCTTTCACCTTGGCTCCGCGACGCCGGGTCTCGCGCACCACCGTGACCGGGAGCCCGGCCTCTCTCGCCTTGTCGACGTACCGCTTCAGATACCGACGGTGGAACCCGCACCGCCGCGAGAATCCCGGCCGCGGCGCGATCTCGCGCAGGCCGAGCAGCGGCCCGAAGTCGCGGGCCTGGCCGTCGTACAGCTCGAAGTAGCGGCCCGCCTGGAAGAAGAGCGCCCCGCCGCCGGCCCGGCGGGCGAACCAGCGGTATTGTTTCCGGAACCCGGCCGGGATCCGGCGCGGCCGATCCCGTCGAAAGACCCTGTGCCCGTCTGGCCCGACAAAGAACCCGAGCCAGCCGTGACGTCGCCACAGCGACGCCGTGAGCTTGCGAGCGTCGGCCTTGGCGAAGTGCGCGAGGTAGGAGTTGATCGTCGCCACCAGGCGGTCGTGCTCGTCCGCGGTGCTGGCCAGCGCCCGCGTCCCGTCCCGGCGCGCGCGCGCCAGTCGCCCCTCGAACCCATCGAGCGACGCGCGCAGGTTGCCCACCACGCGCCGCCTGACGAGCCGGTGGGTCGGGTGGACCACGTAGCCCAAAAAGTCGATGCCCGAGGAGACCGGGCGCAGCCGCGTGCGCCGCTCGTTGAGCGCGAGCCCGAGCTCGCGGCCGAGGAAGCCCTCGATCTCTCTCTTCCAGCCAACGAGCGCCTCGCGCGACTCGTGGACGAGCACCAGGTCGTCGACGTAGCGTACGTACCGCCGCGCCTTCAGCTCGTGCTTGGCGAATTGATCCAGGGCGTCGAGGTAGACGTTGGCGAAGAACTGGCTGGTCAGGTTGCCGATCGGCAGCCCCTTGCCCGGCGGCCGGTTCAGCAGGCTCTTGTGCCCCGGCACGAGCCGCCACTTGTCGGTCGGTGACTTGCGGACGTAGCGCTCGGTAGGATCGTGGAAGATCAGCACCCGCGCCAGGTCGCGGAAGGCCAGGTAGCGCGTATACTCCTCGCAGAAGAGCGGAAGCGTCGCGTCAGGAACGCGATACTGTCTCTTGAGCCCTCTGTCGATCCGCTCGAAGAGGATCCGCTTGTCGATGCTCATGAAGAAGTTGGCCACGTCGAGCTGGAGGAACCATGCGCGGCGGCGCCCGCCACGGGTGGCCTGCCGCACGAAACGCGCCAGGCGGTCGACCGCGGCGTGGGTACCCTTGCCGCGACGCGAGGCGTACGAGTCGTGGACGAAGACCCGCTCCCAGTAGGGCTCGACCTCGCGCACGAACAGGTGGTGCACCACCCGGTCGCGGAAGTCGGCGGCGAAGATCTCGCGCGGCTTGGGT
This sequence comes from Polyangia bacterium, assembly GCA_046484285.1. Lineage (GTDB taxonomy): Bacteria > Myxococcota_A > Polyangia > JAAYKL01 > JAAYKL01 > CAZHCG01. The sequence continues at coordinate 114 of JAWOBP010000162.1, read as the reverse complement.
CGCTCGTTTACGAAGCAGACAGAGCGAGAGGGGCGGTAGGCTCCCGATCCAAGCTCTTCCCCGAGCCGGGTGAGGTTCTCGGCCAGGTCCAGCTCGAAGCGCAGCGCGCTCGCC
>JAWOBP010000102.1:0-28354 GCA_046484285.1 Polyangia bacterium | reverse complement strand
ACGTCAAACTCCGAAAAGTCCACTCATTCTCACTCGGACAACCTGTCCGAATCAGAACACCAACATCACAACGACGACACGAACCATCAACAGACTATCTTGAATTCGGAACTTGGTGGAATCCAAGTATGGACGAAACAATCGGCAGAAGAGGCACTGTATCAGAAATAAACGGAGAAGGTCACAAACTCGTCGCCTACGGCGAGGACGAGGGGTCGCCGGCCTTCGTGCCGGCCGGAAACGAGCACGAGGCGCTCGGTCCCGACTGGTTCGAGGTGACCGACGAGGGGAGCATCCTGATCGCCGACCGGGTGCGCCGCGAGCTTCTGGAGCTGCATCCCGAGTCGGCCGATCCGATTTCGCTGGAGGCGGTCGGGTCGCTCGATCCCCGCGGGGCGCCGCCCGGCGGCTACGGTAGGGAGCACGGCGGGCCAGCGGTCCGCACCGCGCAGACCAGCGCCGAGTCGGGCGCCGTGATCTTCGGCGAGGGTCCCTCCGAGCGGAGCGTGGCGATCGACGCGGGCGGACCGCTCGCCTCGCTGGAGCTGATCGGCGTCGACGCGCAGGGCCGCGCCTTCGTGCTGCTGGAGCGCTTCCGCCAGCTGGGCGAGCTCGAGGTGGTCCGCGAGGTGCTGGTGGTCCGCGACGACGGGCTGCTGCTGGACCGCGTGCGGCTCGAGGGCGGGCCCGAGGTGGCGCAGCGCCGCGAGCTGCTGCTCGCCGACGACGGCTCGCTGTACCGCATGCTGACCGGCGAGGACGGGCTGGTCTTCTCCCGCTGGGAGCTGCGGCCGTGAGCGCCTCGGCGAAATCGAAAGCCGTCGCGGCGATCCTCCTCGCCGTCGCGATTCCGGTCGCTGCGGCGGCCGTGGAGCGCGGCGCGATGCTGGGCGAGGCTCCGGAGTACGAGCAGCACGAGTGGGTCTGCGAGGCGGTCAACGTCACCGGGGTGGACTGCCCCGACTGGTACGAGAGCGATTTCACACCGGGCACCTACTACGGCCTGCCTTACGACTGGGGTGGCTTCGTCAGCTGGGAGGAGTTCGACGCGGACATCGCGGCCGGCCAGGGCGCGGGCTCCCACTCCTGGGACGGGGTGCTCGACTGCACGACCGGGCTGGACTGCTCGGGCTACGTCAGCGTGCTGTGGGAGCTGCCGTGGAAGCACGGCACCTCTACGTTGCACGAGGTCTCGGACGCGATCGACGTGCGCGACATGTACCCGGGCGACGTCTACAACGACGCGGGCAGCCACGTGATCATGTGGTTGGGCAAGGACGACTCGGGCGAGGCGCTGATCAGCGAGTCGGGAGGCTACTGCAACGGGGTCTGCCGGCGCAGCGTGAGCTGGAGCCACTTCGACGGCTACACCCCGCGCGCGCCGGACGCCGACTACGTCCAGACCGCGACCGTGACCGGCTTTGCCGGCACCACGGCCGACCCGATCGAGATCGGCTCTTTGCCGTTTCGCGACTGGCGCAACACGCGCGTCGCCGCCAGCGACGTGTTCGATTACTATTCGGCCGCGCCGGATATCGACGAGAGCGGGCCCGAGTACGTCTACGCAATGGAGCTGCCCTCGGCCGGAACGGTCACGGCCTCGCTGCTGGACGCGCCCCAGGTGGACATCGATCTGCACCTGCTCGGCTCGCTCGACGCGGACGACTGCCTGGCGCGCGCGCACATCGAGCTCGAGCACGAGGTGACGGTGGGAGGCACGTACTACCTGACCGCCGACAGCTGGGTCGGCTCGGACAGCACCGTCTACTCGGGCGCCTACGTGATGGACGTGGATTTCACCTCGGCGGATGTGGATGCGGATGCGGACTCTGATTCCGATACCGACAGCGATTCGGACGGGGAGGACACGTCGGACGGGTCGGACACGTCGGACACGTCGGACACGTCGGACACGTCGGACACGTCGGACGGGTCGGACGGGTCGGACGGGTCGGACTCTTCCTGCGACTGCCGCGCCGTCGGCTCGAGATCGTCCGGCGGAGGTCTGCCGGCCCTGTTGCTCGAGCTGGCGCCGGAAGGCGCATGACTTCTGGAGGACCGATGCTCTACGACAGAATGTGGATTTCGATCGCCGTTTGCCTAATCGCGACGCTGGGCTGCGGCAGTGAAAAAAAGGACGACGCCCAGAGCGACGCCGGCGACGACGCGGGCACGGACACGGACACCGGCGACTACGTGGACCCCTCGTCGTTCTGCGAGGAGCTCGGGCTGCCCGCGCGCGATTTCGACGGCGGCGGCGACGGCTCGGCGGCGCTGTACGCGCTGGCCACCGACTTCACCGTGCCGACCACCAAAGGCGCCTGGAGCCTGTCCGCGCGCTGGTCGGGCTGCGACAGCTACCTGTGGATCCAGGATCGCCCGCACCAGAACTCCAGCGCGTTCGGCTACGGAATCTGGGAGCGCGAGGCCGACGTGGCCGAGCTGTTCGAGCGCCTGCCACTCAACAGCGAGCTGTTCTTCGTCAGCTACGAGACCGAGCCGGACGCGATCGAGACGGCGCTGGCAGGAATCGAGCAGCTGGTCGACGCGGCGTTCGCCGAGATGGATGACGAGACTCGCCAGTGGTGGGAGCGGCGCGTGCACTACGTGACCGAGACCGCGACCGAGCTGCCGGGCTGGCTGGGCGAGATCATGCAGTCTCCCGGCTGGGGCGTCGGGATCGATCGCTTCCAGCGCGTGCGCTACATCGGCAGCTACGCCGATCCGGCGCGCTACGACGACGGGGCGGGCTGGTTCGGGCCCAACATCTCGATGGCGGCCAACGAGGCGATCTACTACAACCATGAGGCCGAGCGGGAGGCGGCGCTGGATCCCGCAGCCGAGGTGGTCACGCTCTGGGACGGCGAGCTGTCCTCCGGGACGGTCCATGCCGAGGCGCAGCTGCCTCACGCCGTGGAGATGGCCGACTTCGACAGGCTGGAGCTCGACCTGGCGCTGCGCTGCGACGGGGAAGGCGAGTTCGGCACCTGCCCGGAGTGGGACTACCTGGTCCACCTCTACCTCTGCGACCAGCAGGATCCCGATCTCTGCGAGCTGGAGCTGGGGCGCTGGATCACGACCTACCACCGCGAGGGTCGCTGGGTGCACGACATCAGCGGGCTGCTGCCGCTGCTGGCGGACGGCGGCGAGCGGCGCTTCGCCTTCCAGACCGAGCAGCCCTACGAGCTGACCCTCGAGCTGCGCCTCTCGAGCACCGGCCAGGAGGTGAGGCCCTCGGAGACGATCCTGCTCTGGCACGAGGCGCCGACCTTCGACGAGGCCTACAACGAGAGCTTCGAGCCGGTGATCCTGAGCGTGCCGGCGGACGCGGCGCGGGTCGAGCTGGCCACGCTGGTCACCGGGCACGGGATGTCCAGCCCGGGAAACTGCGCCGAGTTCTGCAACACGGATCACCACTTCTACGTGAACGGCAACGACAACGTGCGCGACTTTCCGCAGGCGGGCAGCCTGTTCGGCTGCCAGGACCAGGTCTCGGAAGGCACGGTGCCGAACCAGTACGGCACCTGGTGGTACGGCCGCGGCGGCTGGTGTCCGGGCAAGCACGTCCCGCTGGTGACGATCGACGTCACCGACCAGGTAGTTCCCGGCGAGGAGAGCCTCTTCGAGTACGAGGGCTACTACCAGGGCATGATCTACAGCGGCGGCGACAGCTGGCGCCACATCGACGTCACCGCCTGGCTGGTGATCTCCCGCCTGGAGATGCCCCGAGGCGGCGACGGCTGATCGACGCCGCTCGTCTTTGTTTGTGGTATCATTCCAAGCGTAAACTCGAATGAAAGGGGTAGAGATGCAGCTGATGAGAGGATCTGCGGGATCGGCCGGGCCAGGAATCGCGATTGCCGCCGCGGCGCTCGCCTCGCTGCTGGTCGCGACCTGGGCCTGCGACGACGACGGGGGCTCGGGGCTGGACGCGGTCGGTCAGCCCTGCGAGGTGGCCGCCGACTGCTACCCGCAGCTCGACACCTCGCAGCTGGCCGGCGAGGTGGTCTGCATGGACCGGGTCGAGGGCGGCTACTGCACCCACCACTGCCAGACGGACGCCGATTGCTGCGCGGTCGAGGGCGAGTGCGACCCCGAATACGATCTGGACTACGTCTGCGCGCCGTTCGAGTCCACAGGAGAGAAGTACTGCTTCATCAGCTGCGAGGGCCAGGACGACGCCGACGACTACTGCCAGAGCTGGGCGCACCACGAGTTCATCTGCCGCTCCACCGGCGGAGGAGACGAGAACCGCAAGGTCTGCGTGCCGGAAGGTTGAGCCGGCGGCTCGCCGCGAGGCGGGCCGCAAAGGCCGGTACTACCAGACCATGCTCTCCACAGAATCGGTCGGGCCGCTGGAGGTGTTGCCGCCCACCAGGAAGATGCGGCCGCTGCCGAGGGTGCAGCCCATCAGCTCGCGCGCCACCGCCAGGTCACCGGGGGTGTCGTTGATGTTGGTGAGGGTGCCGCCGGCCTCCACGAAGCCGCTCTGGCGGTTGGCGCTGATCGTGCCTTCAACCAGCCCGCCCAGGGTGTAGACCTGGCTCGAGACCGCCACTCCGCCGTAGCCGCTGATGCTGACGTCGCCCAAGAACGCGAGGATCCAGCTGCTCAGCTGGCCGCCCGCCTGCACCGCGGCCGACTGGAAGCGGGTCGATTCGAAGCCGCTACCGTTGCCCGGGCCGATGTAGATCCAGGTCTCGTCGAGGGCGAAAGTGGGCGGTGGAGCCACGAAGGCGTCGACCGTGTAGGCCGAGCATTCCTGCTTCGCGTCGAACGTGTTGGTCGCGTCCGCGCTCCAGGATCCGACCTGCTGGGAGCCGTCGGCCTGGATCGTCACGTCGAGGTACTCGTACGTGCCGAGCGGTCCGCTCCCGTCGTCGCCGCCGACCGCGTACAAGTACTTGACGTTGTCGTCCACCGGGTCGGTGCCCACGGCCAGGCCGAACGCGGCACGCGCTTCTCCCATCTGGGGCAGCGCGATCCATTCGCCCAGGTCTCCCTGCTTTCTGGGGAGCTGGGCGCCGGCGGTCAGGCCGTCGTCGGTCAGCTCGAGCACGTCGTCGCTCGTGATGCCCGGATCGCCCGCAGAGGTGCTTCCGATCAGGGCCACCTCGGAGAGGGAGTCGTCGGCCGCGGGGCTGCGGTAGACGCGGTAGGAGGCCGCGCCCGGCACCGGGCTCCAGCGCAGGGTGACCTGGAAGTCGTCCGGCGCCCAGCTCGGAACCGTGATCGGCAGCGCCTCGCTGGGCAGCGTTTCGCCGCCGGGGTTGTCGGGATCCGTGGCGTCCATCACCGCGCTGACACGGTAGTACCACAGGCCGGGACCGATCCCGTCCGGTTCCAGATCGATCGAGAGATCACCCGTGATCTCGGGCGCGTCGTCGATCTGCAACACCTCGGCCCGGTAGCCGCTCTCGACCGGACCCGTGCCGTCGTCGCCCCCGACCACGTAGATGAAACGACCGATAGAGGCTCCCTGCGCCAGCGTGCGCTCCTCGGGAAGATCGATCGGCAACGGCTCGAAATCGCCCTTGATCTCGCCGAACGGGGAGAGGGGCGCCGCTTCGCAGCTCGCGGTAGCGCCCGCCGCGCTGCCGTCGTCACCGCCGAGCGCGTAGAGGAAGCGCGACGTCCTCGTCACGTTCCCCACCAGCGAGACCGGCGCGCGCCGCGCGCTGTTCATCGAGTGCGCCGACTCCGCTCCGGGCAGGATGTTCTCGGCCGGGTTGAGGAAGACCAGCGCCGAGTAATCCGAGTATGCGTCGTCGGCGTTGATCGCTCGCACCACGCACACCGAGTTCTCGGTTATCCCGTTGGGAACCTCGAACGTGAGGCCGTAGGTCTCGGTGCTGATCGCGGTGCCGTCGAATTCGGCGACCGTGTCGTCCGGGGCGCGGCAGATCAGCGTGACAGCGGTGCCGTCCAGGTTTTCGCCGAAGACGTAGACGGTCGAGCCCGCCCCCGGGACCGAGCCCGGGGCGATGTAGTCGATCACGGGCGGGTCGTCGGCCTTGACGGTGAAGCCGCCGGGAATCGGCGGATCGCTGACCCCCACGGTTCCGTCCGGGTTGACCACGATCGCCTGGTACTCGCCGGTGGACATGCCGGCCGGAACCACGGCGGACAGCTCGGTGGCGTCGAGGAAGCCGACGCTCTTGAGACCCTTGGCCATCCCGCCGCCCGTGGTCGGGTTGAGGTAGACGCGCGGAATCTCCTGGAACAGGTCTCCGCTGCTGGTGTCCTCGATAACGATCGAAATCGGAGTGCTCGAGGTCGCGCCGCCGAACGGCGGTCTCAGCTCGAAGTCGGCCAGGGTAACGACCTGCGTCAGGTCGACGACGCCGTTGAGCGTCGCCTCGCAGCCGAGGGCGTCCTCCAGCGTAACCTCGTAGGAGAACTGCTCTCCGGGACCGACCATGCCGGCCGGAAAGGTGACCTGCACCTTCCACGGCTCCTCCGGGTCGTAGGTGTGATCGAGCACCTCGAAGGTGCCGCTCGGCAGCCGCCTGGCCAGCACCTCGCTGATCGCGCCGCCGTTGATGTTGGCCACGTAGAGCGTGGCCTGGAAATCGATCGCGTTGTAGATCACCGGCGGATCGATGAAGAAGATGATCGGCCGCGGGTAGACCGAGAGCGCGCCGAGCAGGGTGCTTTCGCATCCTTCGCCGTTGGAGACCGTCAGGTCGTAGTCTCCGGCGGGCAGACCCGACTCCCAGGTGGCCTGCATGCTGGTGCCGTCCGACGCGACGCTGGTGCTGTCGGCCGGGTACTCGTCGCTGGTCTCCTGGTGGGTCAGCCACACCTGGGTGGAGGCCATGAAGTCGCTGCCGGTAATATCCAGCACGATCTCCGTGTCCGAGCAGACTTCCTGGGGATTTACAGTATCGATAGAGGGCGCGGGGGCGACGCTGTACAGGGCGGTCGCCGTGCAGTCCTGCGTGACCGGGTTGGTGACCGTGATTTCGTAATCGGCGATGTCGCCCGGTGAATCGGGCAGCGTCGGGACCTCGATCGTCATCGAGGTGCAGGCGCGCGCCTCGATCATCACCCCGTAGATCGACTGGCAGGTCGAGTCCACCAGCGCGCCGGTGATTTCCGTGCCGTCCCAGCTGACCGCCGGCTCCTCGCCCTCGATCTCGAGAAAGCCCAGACCCGAGGCGCTGAGGGTCAGCTGCGCCGGGACTTGGCCGGTGCAGACGACCGGAGGCTCGATCGATTCGATGTCGAACTGCTCGCACCAATCGAACTCCAGGCAGTTCATCAGGCAGCCGTCGGTGTTGTCCAGGTTGGCGTCGTCGCACTCCTCGGGAGGCTGGACCACGCCGTCGCCGCAGGTCGGCAACGAGCAGTCGTTGCGGCACTCGTCGGTATCGATGTCGTTGCCGTCGTCGCAGGCCTCGACACCGCTCCAGACCACGCCGTCGCCGCAGTAGGCCTGCGTGCAGTCCGTGAGACAGGCGTCGTTGTCGGAGCCGTTGCCGTCGTCACACTCCTCGCCGGGCTGCACGAAACCGTCGCCGCACCACGGCAGCTGGCACGTATTGAGACAGCCGTCGGTGTTGAGCGCGTTTCCGTCGTCGCATTCCTCGGGAGGCTGGACCACGCCGTCACCACAGGCCGGCAGTGTGCAGTTGGGGCTGCATCCGTCTCCGGGGGCGAGGTTACCGTCGTCGCACTCCTCGACGCCCAGCCACACCTCGCCGTCGCCGCAGTAGGCCTGCTGGCAGTTGTCGAGGCAGGAGTCGGAGTTGCTCTGGTTTCCGTCGTCGCACTGCTCGCCGTCCTGCACGACTCCGTCGCCGCAGTCGGGCAGCGTGCAGTCGGCCCGGCAGCCGTCGTCATCGATCAGGTTTCCGTCGTCGCACTCCTCCAACTCCAGGTTGAGGTAGCCGTCGCCGCAGCTGGCCGCGGTGCAATCGTTGAGGCAGTAGTCGTTGTTGCTGAAATTGCCGTCGTCGCACTCCTCGCCGTCCTGCACGAAGCCGTCCCCGCAGGCCGGCGGCAGGCACATGCTGGTGCACTCGTCGGTCTCGTCGAGGTTTCCGTCATCGCACTGCTCTCCGTCCTGCACGACGCCGTCGCCGCAGGTCGGCAACGAGCAGTCGTTGCGACATTCGTCGGTATCGATATCGTTGCCGTCGTCGCAGGCCTCGATCCCGACGTGCTGGTAGCCGTCGCCGCAGCTGGCCGCGGTGCAATCGTTGAGGCAGTAGTCGTTGTTGCTGAAGTTGGCGTCGTCGCACTGCTCGCCGTCCTGCACGAAGCCGTCACCACAACGGGGAAGCAGGCAGAGGGTGGTGCACTCGTCGGTCTCGTCGAGGTCGCCGTCGTCGCATTCCTCTCCGTCCTGCACGATGCCGTCTCCGCAGGTCGAGGCACCTTCTTCTCCGCCTCTTCCTCCGTCGCCGGAGCAACCGACGAAGAGCAGGCCCAGGCCGAGCGCGCACAACAACGAGGCCAACCGTGTCGCCTCCCCGCCGAGCGCGCGCGGCGTTTTCGATTTGATCTCAATCATGGTGAACCTCGATTCCCATTCGTGGTTCTCATTTCCATTCGTGCTCGCAGACGTAGGCCCTGGCGGTGGAGCAGGTGTCGTCCACCCAGGTGCCGTCCGCGCTCAGCATCGCGGCGCAGTCTCCGGCGCCGTCGGGGTCGTTGTCCGGCTGGGTCTCGGCCCAGTTGGTGTAGGTCGGAACGACGACCTCGCCCGGGCCCTCGTACCAGACGAAGGCTCCCTCGCCGAACTGGTCGGTGAGGCCGACCCACGAGTCGGCGGTGATCATGTCGTAGACGGTGGTGTTCTCGGCCGCGGCGCCGATCGATGCCAGGTGGGCTCCTATCACGTCGCAGGCTGCCTCGGCGTCGGCCCAGCTCAGCTGCGTCTCGAACAGGATGTAGCAGCTGTCCTCGTGGGTGGCGCTCGCCTCGCCCAGGTAGAAATCGGCCTGATCGCACTCGCGCTGGCAGCCGGCGCTGCACCAGTCGCCTCCGACGGTATTGCCGTCGTCGCACTCCTCGACGCCGTCCTGGACGAAGCCGTCGCCGCAGGACGCCGCCACGCAGTTGGTCAGGCAGGCGTCGGTATCGTCGTCGTTTCCGTCATCGCACTCCTCGACGCCGTCTTGAACGATCCCGTCGCCGCAGGCGGCCAGCTCGCAGGCGTTGGTGCAGGAGTCGGCATCGTCGTCGTTGCCGTCGTCGCACTCCTCCGCGTTGCTCCAGACGAACCCGTCGCCGCAGACGGCCAGCTCGCAGGCGTTGGTGCACGAGTCGTTGTTGGAGAAGTTACCGTCGTCGCAGGCCTCGGAGCCGTCCTGGACGAAGCCGTCGCCGCAGGAGGCCTCGAGGCAGGTATTGAGGCAGGCGTCCGCGTTGCTCAGGTTTCCGTCGTCGCACTCCTCGCCGGGCTGCACCACTCCGTCGCCGCAGGTCGGCAGCGCGCAGTCGTTGGTGCACCCGTCGCTGTCGTCGTCGTTGCCGTCGTCGCAGGCCTCGACACCCTGGTGGACGAACCCGTCGCCGCAGACGGCCAGCTCGCAGGCGTTGGTGCACGAGTCGCCGTCGAAGAAGTTGCCGTCGTCGCACTCCTCGGAGCCGTCCTGCACGAAGCCGTCGCCGCAGCTGGCCTCGAGGCAGGTGTTGAGGCAGGCGTCGGAGTTGCTCAGGTTACCGTCGTCGCACTCCTCGCCTTCCTGGACTACCCCGTCGCCGCAGGTGGGCAGCGCGCACTGGTTGGTGCACCCGTCGCTGTCGTCGTCGTTGCCGTCGTCGCAGGCCTCCACGTTCTGCTGGACGAAGCCGTCGCCGCAGACGGCCAGCTTGCACTCGTTTGTGCACGAATCGTTGTTATCGAAGTTGCCGTCGTCGCACTCCTCGGCGCCTTGCTGGACGAAGCCGTCGCCGCAACGCGCCTCCAGGCAGTTGTTCAGACAGCCGTCCAGGTTGCTCACGTTGCCGTCGTCGCACTCCTCGTTCTCGTCGACGGTGCCGTCCCCGCAGGTGGGAGAAGTGGACTTCTCGTCATCCTCGCATCCGGCGAGGAGACCCGCCGTGAGCAGGAGCGCTGCGATTGCGATCAGACCCTTCGTGACAAACTTCATTTTCGCCTCCAATGTTTTTGCGGGACGAGCGCACCGGGCCGTCCCGTGTTCTCCCCGTGGCCACTGGAAATGAATTTTATCTTTATTGCCATTGTGTAATTAGTGCACTTGCAATGAATTTTTGACGGCGCGAAAGCATTTTTTGTTAATTTTTTTTAATAGTTAGAGCATACTGGGCTATCGGTGAATGTGATTGCATGTTTTTTCCTTAACAAGGAATATTATTCCTCAGATTGCTGACCTGTGATTCCCGTGTCATGCTCTGGATATCGGATTGAACGAACAGATCTGCGAGGTCGGATGAAAAGCATGGAGCTTGGAAAGCTGGCTCTGCTGGTGCCGGGGGCGTTCGCGCTGGTGTTCGCCCTGCTCGTCTCCGGCGTGGGCGGCGCGGCGAGCGAGGAGGGCGATCCTCCGTCCAGGGACGACTGGTCCGAGCTGAGCGGCGGCGAAGAGGTCTACGAGGCGGCCTGCGCCACCTGCCACGGCCTGGACGGCACCGGCACGGCGCAGCGGATACTCGGCTTCGAGACGCCGGTGCCCGACTTCACCGACTGCTCGTTCGCCTCGCGCGAGCCGCACGGCGACTGGTTCGCGATCGCCCACAACGGCGGTCCCACGCGCGGTTTCGCCGAGATGATGCCGGCCTTCGGCGGCGCGCTGAGCGACGAGCAGATCTCCGCGGCCGCCGGGCACCTCAAGTCGTTTTGCACCGACGACAACTGGCCGGATGGGGATTTCAACCTCCCGCGCGCGCTGGCGACCGGCAAGGCGTTCCCGGAGGACGAGTTCGTCTGGGAGCTGTCCGGCACGGTCGACGAACCGGTCTCGATCCAGCTCCAGTTCGTGGCCGAGAAGCGGATCGGCGAGCGCAACCAGCTGGAGCTGATCCTGCCGGTCGGCGTGCAGCAGGTAGAGGAGACCGGGTCCGACGGCGAGACCAGCCTGCGCTGGGGCGAGGGGCTCGGCGATCTGGGGCTGGCCTGGAAGGGAGTGCTCTGGCACAGCCTGCGCCTGGGCACGATCGGCAGCCTGGGCGGCGAGGTCTTCTTTCCGGTCGGCGACGAGTCCGACGGCTTCTCCGACGGGATCTTCCGCTTCGAGCCTTTCTTGGCGATCGGCCAGATCCTGCCGGGCGACAACTTCGTCCAGCTCCACGGCGGCGCCGAGCTGTCCACCGACCTGGACGTGGCGCCGCACGAGCTGTTCTGGCGCGGCGCGATCGGCCACACCTTCACCCAGGGGCGATTCGGCAGCGCCTGGTCGCCGATGGTCGAGGTGCTGGGCAAGACCGAGCTGGAGGGCGGCTACCCGGTCGACTGGTCGGTGGTGCCCGAGCTGCACGTGGCGCTCAACCAGCGCCAGCACGTGATGCTGGTGCTGGGCGCCGAGATTCCGGTCACGCGCTTCGAGCGGCGCCAGGTGACCGCGATGCTGCATCTGCTCTGGGACTGGTTCGACGGCGGCTTCGCGGATGGATGGTAGGAGGTGGAGCGATGAGAGCGAGAACAAGCAGCACGAGCCGAGTCGCGACGGCATTGCTGGGCGGGGCCTCGCTGGGCGCCGTCCTGCTGGCCGGAGTCTCAACCAGCGGGCAGGGGGAGACCGATCCGCGCGAGCTGTTCGCCAGCTCGGACCAGTGCCAGTCGTGCCACAACGAGCTGGGCATGGAGGACGGCGAGGACCTGTCGATCGGGCTGGCCTGGAGGGCGACGATGATGGCCCAATCCGCCGTCGATCCCTACTGGCGGGCCGGAGTGCGGCGCGAGATCGGCGATCACCCCGCGGCCGGAGCCGCGATCCAGGACGAGTGCTCCAAGTGCCACAAGCCCATGCAGCGCTACGTCAACCGCGAGCTGGGGCGAAAGGGCAGGGTCTTCCCCGCGCCGGGGGCCGAGCGGGATCCCGCCACCGCGGCCGACGGCCCGCTCGCGCTGGACGGCGCCTCGTGCACGATCTGCCACCAGATCCTGCCCGACAATTTGGGCAGCGAGGAGAGCTTCGTGGGCGGCTTCGAGGTCGACCGCGCCGCCCCGGCCGGGCGACGTACGATCGACGCTCCGTACGAAATCGCCAAAGCGACCAAGCGGGTGATGCGCTCGGCGACCGGCTTCGAGCCGGGCGAGGCCGATCACCTGCAGAGCCCGGAGCTGTGCGCCACCTGTCACACCCTCTACACCGAGTCGCTCGACGACGAGGGCAACCCGATCGGTCGCTTCCCCGAGCAGGTTCCCTACCTGGAGTGGAGGCACAGCGACTACGCCGAGGGCCGCGCCGGGGAACGGACCTGCCAGCAGTGTCACATGGCGACCGCCGAGCGGGACAACCCGATCTCGAGCGTGATCGGCAAGCCGCGCGAGCACTTCTCGCAGCATTCCTTTCGCGGCGGCAACTTCTTCGTCTTGCAGCTGATCGGAGACAACCGCGGCGAGGTCGGCGCCCGCGCCGACAGCCGGGAGCTCGCCCTCGGCGGGCAACGCACGCGCGAGCATCTGGAGTCGGCCGCGGCCGAGCTGGAGATCGATCCCTCGCGGACGGGGCTGGAAGGCGGGCGGCTGCGCGTCGAGGTGGCGGTGCGCAACCTGGCCGGGCACAAGCTGCCGACCGCCTACCCGTCGCGGCGGGCCTGGATCGAGCTGCGGGTCGAGGACGAGAACGGAGACGAGCTGTTCTCCTCGGGCGCGCTGCGGCCCGACGGCTCGATCGCGGGCAACGACAACGACCAGGACGCGGCGCGCTTCGAGCCCCACTACGACGAGATCACCGGCGCCGACCAGGTGCAGATCTACGAGCCGATCATGGGCCGCCCGGACGGAGCGGTGACCACCGGCCTGCTGCAAGCGACGCGCTACCTCAAGGACAATCGCCTGCTGCCGCTCGGCTTCGACAAGGCGAGCGCCGCCGGGGACGTTGCCGTGCACGGCGCCGCGCGCGAGGACGACAGCTTCGCGGCCGGGGGCGATCGCCTCGCCTACGCGATCGATGTGGAGCCGGAGGCTGGTCCGCTGCGCGTCACCGCGCGGCTGTATTACCAGCCGATCGGTCACCGCTGGGCGCGCAACCTGGCCGAGGTGGACGCCGAGGAGACGCGCGCCTTCGGCGAGATGTACGAGCGCAGCGCCGGCCGGGACACCGCCCTGTGCCTGGCCGCGGACACGGCGCTGGTCGAGCCGCGGAAACCGTCCCCCAGCGACACCCCCTCGCAAGAGACGGACATACGAGCAGAAGAAGAGCAATAGAAGCTCGTAGATCCCGATCTTCGCTTCGACCCGAAGACAGCGAGCACACGCCAAGAGCAGATCCGCCCCGAAGGGGCTGTCCGCCGGCAAAGGCGGACGCCGCCTCGGATGGTTTTTGGTCTCGCATCGACGCCGATAGCTGGGGTAGAAGAGGGGCCGGCCGGCTCTGCCAGGGAGCTCGAGTCAGTGGATTGAACGCGGGAGGTCGAGGTGGAGCAGGACGGCTACGGCGGAATTCTGTTTCGACCCGGCGGCGGATCCGGGGAGTCGTGCCGCGTGCTGCCCCGCGGCGACTCGCTGGAGGTGCGCGTCGCGGGCGAGGTGGTCGCGAGCCTGCCGTACTTCGGCGCGCGCGTCTCGCTGACCGGGGTGGACGATCGCTACCTCTGCTTCGAGCGCGACAGCGACGAAGGCGCGTTGCGGGTGTTGATTCCGGACAAGCGGATCATGGGCGAGCTGGGGGCGATCGGGGCGCCGCGATCGATCCTGGACCAGCTCGGCGCCGCCGGCCGCACGCGCTCGCGCAGGCGGATCGGCCGGCTGGGTCTGCTGGCCGCGCTCGGCGGGGCGCTGGTCGTGGTCGCGCTGCTGGTCCGGGCCGCGTTCGGCTGGGCGGTCGACGCCGCGGTGGAGCAGATTCCCCCGGGATGGGAGACCGAGATCGGGCGCGCCGCGGCCGAGGAAGTGCTGGCCGAAAAGCGCGTCTGCTCCGATCCGAAGCTGCGCGCCGCGGTCGGCGAGATCGGCCGGCGGCTGGTGGCCGCGATGGGCGTCACCGACTACGGCTGGCGCGTTTTCGTGCTAGACGACGAGCAGGTCAACGCCTTCGCCCTGCCGGGCGGCTACATCTTCGTCAATCGCGGTCTGATCGAGGCCACCGGCGACCCCCACCAGGTCGCCGGCGTGCTGGCCCACGAGTGCCAGCACGTGCTCGAGCGCCACGGGATTCACAACATGGCCCGCGAGATCGGCCTGATGCTGATCGTCTACGCCGTCGCCGGCGACGCGGGAGCGGTGGAGCGCTTCCTGCTGGGCAACGCGGCCGGGCTGGCCTCGATGTCGTTCAGCCGCGACCAGGAGCGCGAGGCCGACGCCGGCGGGCTGGAGATGATGTACCGCGCCCGCCTCGACCCCGGCGGGCTGCCGCGCTTCCTGCGCGAGCTGGCCGAGCGGGAGGGGGCCGCGGGCTACGTGCCAGAGCTGCTCTCCACCCACCCCGACATCGAAGAGCGCGCCGAGCGGCTCACAGACAGGATCCGCGAGCGGGGCGCGCCGGAGACCGAGCCGCTGGCCAGCGACTGGGAGGCGGTGCGAGAACGCTGCTCGCCGGTGGAGATTTCCGATCCGGACAGCTTCTGAAAGTCTTTTCTCAAAAAAAAATTGTTCGCCTCAACCACCTGTAATCAAAGACTGAATCTCCTCTCGGCACCTCATTTTCCAGGCTCGGGGCCGATCTTTTTTGCAACCGGAGGCGCCCAGCGGTCGATGTAGCTGGTGTGCGACGCGGAAGACCGGCAAAGGACAGCGCGCGATGCGAGATCGGCTCGGTCTACGTCGAGCAGCTGGTTCTGGTGATGGCGGTGGCGCTCGGCTTCGCCGCGGCGGCGCTGACACTGGGACCGCGGCTGCTGGCCTACCACGAGGGCATCGAGATCGTGCTCTCCTTGCCGATTCCGTGAGCGATAAACGGCCGGCCGAGCCGGCCCCAACCGACCAGGAGGAGAGAGATGAAGAGCGAGACGAGAAGAGAAGCGATGCGAAAGGCGAGCGGATTCGAGGAGCGAGCCGGGCTGCGGCGCGACGAGCGCGGGCTGTCGACCGTGGAGTACATCATTATCCTGATGCTGATCGCGGTCGCCGGAATCGCGCTGTGGAGCCAGTTCGGGGACGCGGTCACCGAGAAGGTCGGCGAGGCCAAAAACGCCGTCCAGGAAGAACTGTGATGCCAGGCGGCGAGCTGATCGCCTGGATCGCGGCGCTGCTGGTGGCCGCGGCGGCCGCGCTGCTCGACTGGCGCGGCGGGCGGATCCCCAACGCGCTGACCGCGACCGGCGGGCTGCTGGGGCTGGCGCTCGGCTGGGCCGCGCACGGCGGCTGGGGTCTGTTCGCCGCGGCGGCGGGCGCCCTGGCCGCCGCGCTGGTGCCGCTGCTGCTGTTCCGCGCCGGAGCGATGGGAGGCGGCGACGTCAAGCTGCTGGCCGCGCTGGGCGCCCTGCTCGGCGTCGGCGTCGCGATCGAGGTCGAGAGCGCGGTCTTCCTCTGCGGCGCGGCGCACGGGCTGGTCGCCTGGGCCCGTCGCGGTCAGCTCGCGGCCGGTCTCAAGGCCGCGGCCGGCGTCGCGATCCCCCCGGCGCGGCGCCGGCTGCGGCGAGACCCGCGCGTCGGGGAGGCCGCGGCGCTGACGATCCGATTCGGGCCGTCGGTGCTGTGCGGAACCGCGCTGGCGTTGCTGTTGCGGATCGCGGGGTGAGCGGTGAGCGCCTCGATCTCCAGCTGCCGGCGCGGCGCGGTCTACGTGGAGTTCCTGGCCGTGATCGGTCCGCTGCTGACGCTCTTTCTGGGCCTGACGCAGCTGGCGCTGCTGTACGCCACCCAGCTGATGGTCGGGCACGCCGCGGCCAGGGCCGCGCGGGCCGCGATCGTGATCCTGCCCGACGACCACGAAGAGGCGGACTACGCCGGCGTGCCGCTCAACCAGGTGGGCAACGGAGTCGAGGGCGTGCTCGGCTACGCCACCGCTCCCGGCGGAGGCCGGCTGGAGGCGATTCGCGACGCGGCCCGGCTGACGCTGGCGCCGCTGGCGCCGACGCTGGATTCGTTCGGCGGCGACAGCGTGGCCGCGGCGCTGGGAGAGGTGGACGGCGTCGACGTGCTGGCCGGGCTGTTCGGCTGGAGCCGGTTGGCCGTGGCGGTCGGCTTTCCGGACGGCGAGGGGGGCTTTCGCACCAGCTTCGAGCCGCGCGGTCCGGTCACGGTGCGCGTCACCTACCTGGCGCGCTGCGCCGTGCCGCTCGGCAGGAAGCTGCTGTGCGGTCCGTGGACCGGGTTGGGCGACGAGCAGCGCGTTCTGCTGGCGCAGAACGGAGGGGCGCTGGCCTCGATGGCGGTGCTGGGCGAATGGGACGTGATCACGATCGAGGCGCAGCGCACTCTGCCCAACCAGGGGAGGTGAGCGATGGGCGTGCAAAGAGAGCAGGACGGCGGCGCGGTGATGGTGATCTCGGTCTTCGTGGCGCTGTTCATGGTGGGCCTCTTTTACCACCTGCTGGGCGTGGGGCTGGCCGCGCTCGAGCAGCAGATCGTGCAGGACGGCGCCGACGCGGTGGCATTTTCCAACGCCACGGCCAAGGCGCGGGGGATGAACCTGCTGGCGCTGATCAACCTGGTGATGGCCGCTGCGCTGTCGGTGATGGTCGCGCTGCGCACCCTGCAGGCGATCCTGTCGGTGGCGATCGCCGCGGTGGGGGTTGCCTGCATCGTGACCCAGGGCGCGGCCTGCGGCGCGATGGCTCCGCTGGGCCAGGCGTTGAACAAGATCACCGACATCGCCGACGACGTGGAGCCCCGCATCCAGGACATCCTGGACGGGCTGGAGGAGGCGTCCGACGTGATCAACGAGGTCACGCCGCTGCTCGCCGAGGCCGAAGCGGTCTACATCTCGACGCGCGAGACCTACGACCCGGTCGAGGTGGGGTTCGCCTGGCCGGTGACCGACGAGCTGCCGACCAAAAAGGGCAGCTTCGACGAGCTGTGCGCCAAGGCCGGGGAGAACGTGGTGGTGATGACCACCTTCTTTTTACCCGGCGGCCTGCCCGAGATGGCGCAGGACACGGTCGGAGAGCTGGTGGGCGGAATGGCCGGCACCTTCTCCGAGTTCTTCTGCGGCGACTCCGACTCCCCGCCGCCGGACTCGATGACGCGCGAGGTCTCCCATCCGTTGAACGAGCACTACGAGTGCGACGACGGGGCGGCGCGGCCGGACGAGGCGAGCGGGCGCTGCTACAGCGCGCAGTGCGAGCAGTGCTCCGAGTGGGGCTGCGCCTTCTGTCTCGGCGCGCAGTCGGACGACGACTACGTGCGCGGCCTGTGGGGCTGGCGGCGCGATCGCTGGGTGGAGTGGGTCGACGCGGTGGGAGGGACGCACGTGGAGACGCTCGGCTCGGGCGAGGAGGGCTCGAGCTGGCTGGAGGACGACCCCTGCGAGGGTCAGGGCGGCTGCGCCGGCGAGACGATCTGCGAGAGCGAGACCCGCGAGGATGCGGACGGGTCCTACCCGGAGGGAGCCGAGATCGTGACCCGCACGGTCTACCTGGAGCTGCACGGCTGCCTGGTGGAGGAGGAGATCGAGATGGAGGTCCAGGGCGAGCCGCTCGACTCGGACGAGTGGGCCAGGCCGCGGGCGCTCGACGAGGATCTGCTCCCCGAGGGGCTGCGAGTTCGCGGCTTCGTCCTGGCCGGGACCGACCACGAGCAGAGGCGGCGGGGCGTGGCGATCGCTGCCGGGGCCGGTCCGGGAGACGTGCTGCCCGGGCGGCTGGCGTTTGCCGGGGCCGACTTCCTCTCGGGCGAGATGGACCTGTGGCACATGGACTGGCGGGGCCGGCTGATCCGCTTTCGGCTGCCCGCAGGCGGGCTGGACCTGGGCTCGCAGTGCGGTGGGGAGTTCGCCGGCGAGTGCGGGCAGGTCGGGGACAAGATCGACGGCGGCGGCGAGGACGGTCTGCTCGGCTCGCTGGGAGCGCCGGGGCTGGAGGACTTCGTGTTGCATTGAAAGGAGCGACCGATGGGAGTGTCGAGACTGCTGAAAGACGAGCAGGGCATCGCGATGAGCGAGGGAGTGATCGTGGTGCCTTTCTTCCTGGCGATCTGGATCGGGCTGATCGGCGTGCACGCGCTGCTCGAGGGACGGCTGAAGGCGCGGCTGGCGGCCGACTCGCAGGCGCTGGCGACCGCCTCGACCGGCGAGTGCGGAGACTCGGACATGTCTTTGGACGACATGCAGCAGACCAGCGGAACCGAGACCGGAATGGACACCTCGATCGCGGGGATGCTGGCCGATATCGCCGGCTGCGATCCGCTCTCCTGGGCCCATGCCGAAATCGTCGCGGTCGAGGAGGTGGACGGCGTGCCCGCCCAGCTGGGCGGGCCCACGCTGGAGGTCGCCGAAGACGCGGTTCTGATGTGCACCACCGAGCCGGTGGACGGCCTGCTGGACCTGGTGGCCGACGTGGTCGGCGACGCGCTGGGGTTGGACGATGAGTAGGTCGAAGAGAATGGTCGCCGGAGCGCTGGCCGCCGGACTGGCCTTGGCCGTGCTGGGCTGGCGGGGCGCGGCCGGTGCCTCGACCGCCGAGCCGCGGCCGCGCGTGGTCTGTCTCTGCCTGGCCGGGATCGAGGTCGACCTGCTGCGCGAAGAGCGATCCGCGGGCGGCGGGGAGCTGGAGGGAGAGCGACGCGGGACGGGCGGCTGCCGCTGCGGCGGGCCCCCGGTGGGTCTGCCCGGCGAGCACGTGCTGACCGCGATCGGGGCGGAGCGCGGCGGGGCGCTGTGGATCACGCGGCTCGAGGCTGCGCGGCCCGAGGCGATCGCCGCGGCGTCGCGGGAGCTGGAAGAGAGGGGCTGGAGCGAGAGCGCCGCCTCGAGGCTGGCCAGGAGCCGCGCCGGCGGGCTGCCCGCCTTCGAGGCCCGGCGCGGGGGGTGGACGCTGAGCGTCGCCGCTCTCGACGGGAAGCGCGCGGGTAGCGTGCTGCTGTTCGGCGCGGCCCTGCGCGGGAAAGGAGCCAGGAGATGAGCTTTCGCAACCGGGGATGGATCGCGGCGCTGGCGCTGGGCCTGGTCGCGGGCGGGCTGCACCTCGCCTACCTGCGCGCGCTGGCGGCCGAGGAGCGGGGCGGCGAGCCGGTCGAGGTGCTGGTCGCGGCGGCCGACGTGTCGCGCGGGGAGGTGCTCGCCGAGCGCCGGGTGGCGGTGCAGTCGATCCCGGCGGCGTTCGCCGACGGGCGCGCCGTGCCGGCCGACCGCGTCGAGGACGTGCTCGGACTGGAGACCTCGATCGAGATCGAGGCCGGCCAGCGCATCCTGTGGAGCGACTTCGCAGAGCGTCCGGATCCGAAACAGAGCGATCTGGCGCGGCTGATCGAGCCCGGGCAGCGCGCGATGGCTATTCCGGTCGACTCCTCGCTGTCGATGAGCGGGATGCTGAGGCCGGGCCACCGCGTCGACATCCTGGGAACCTTCAGCAAGCAGGGTCGCGACGAGAAGGTGACGGTCACGCTCTTGCAGAACGTGACCGTGCTGGCGACCGGCTCCAAGCTGCGCGGAGCGGAGGATGGGCAAGAGGGGCGGAGGCGCTACGACACGGCCACGCTCTCGGTGGGCATGGAGGAGGCCGAGCTGCTGGCCTTCGCCGCCGACCACGGCACGCTGTCGCTGGTGCTGCGCGGTTACCAGGATCTGGAGGTGGTGCGCGACGTGCCGGAGAAAGGGCAGGCCGACGTCTGGGAGGCCGAGAGGCGCAACGCCCTCCAGACCCGCGCCCGCAAGGCCGAGATAGAACGCCTGGCCCCGCGTTGAGGCCAATCCTCGTGGCAGGGACGCCCCGTCCGAATTGCGAAGTCCCCCGGGCTGTCAGTCAACCCTGTTCGCGTTCGTCACCTGTCTTCAAAGCAGAACGAATCCTGCTCGGATTTCTCCGGAGATCAAGAACTCTCCAAACAACCGCAACGTCGTCGGAGAATTGATAATATACAGCATATGGAAATCTTCGCGACAGCAGACGGTAGTAACCAAAAACCTTTTGGTGGACTCCGGCGTACAGAACGAGCGAATCGATATCAGAAAAAAGCGAATCGAAAAAATAGTCGCCCAGGCCCTTCCCCTGTTTTTCGTAGAACAATCGAGCGCTGTGCAGATCTTCTATCGCCGATGACAGGATCTCTATTTTCATTCGGAACGCTTTCTCAGCTCCCGCTTCGCCTCCTCCCAGTCTTCGATTCGTTCCCGGCCGTTTTTCCTGCTCGCCTCTGTTTCTCGCAGGAGCTCTTCGTGCCAGCTCGGAGACGCAACCCGACTCTCGTCCCTGGAGAGAGCCTCCCAGAGAGCCTCAATCGTGCGGAGCTTCTCCTCGCGCGTCATCTGCTCGATCTGCTCGGCGTCGATCATGTGGATAGAATAGCCGATTTGACGGACTCGCTCAATGATTGGAGCGTTTGAACTCTTCGCGCTTTGAGAAAACCGACCACTCCCACGGGCCGGCGTTAGAGCTCGGCCGGACAGGAGAGCGCCCGCGAGCCCGTTTTGGGATCTTTACAGCGGCCTCGACAACCAATAGAAACCCAAGGGACGTGGTCAACTTTCGCAGACCGGGAGAGAAGGCCAGCGAGACGGTTACGTTCCGGCTCACGCCCGGGGAGCGGGCGGTGCTCGATCAGCTGGCCGAGCGCGACGGGGTCGGGATCACGGCCCTGTTCCGCGCCATGCTGCGCGAGCGGGCGGCCGGGCTGGGGATCGAGGAGCCTCCGCCGGACGGGCCGCGCAGGCGCCGGCCGGGACGTCCTCCCAACAAGCGCACAGGCAAAGCACGACCGGCCGCGGTCCAGCCTCGGCTCTCCGGTCCGTCCGTCACCGGCGGCTCTTCCAGCGGCACGGTCGGAGAGATGATCGCCCGTTTTCGGGAGTCCTTCGGCGATCGCGGGGAGGGGACTCGCCGCGACCTGGAGCGGACCGTCGAGGTGCTGACCGAGCCGCGCGAGGGCGGGCCCCTGCTGCCGGACGAGCTGCCGCTGGCGAGCCTTGACCAGGATGCCGTCTCGAAGCTGCGCGATCGGATCGGGAGGATGGATCTGCGCCTGGCGCGCAAGAACCTCTACCTGACCTACCTGAGGATGATGCTCCACTTCGCGGTCAAGGAGCCGGACCTGCCGCTGGAGTCCAGCCCGGCGCTCGACCTGGAGCGCTTCACGATCCAGGAGCTGGGGGGCTGGCCGGGGGTCGCCGGCGATGCCGGATCGGGCTCGGAGGAGCAATGATCGCTCGCGCGGCCCGGAGATCGTCGCCGGTTCTCGTCGCGCTGCTGGCGCTGGCGTGCGGAGACGCCGGGGAAACGAGAGAGATCGCGACCGTCGCGGCGGGCGAGCCGCCCGCCGCGGAGAACGACCAGGAGAAGAGCGACGACGCCGGCACAGCCACCCGCCGGCCGCCGCGGCCCCGCCCCCCGGCGGTGAAGAAGCTCGACGGAAAGAGCCGGCGCGTCGCCTCGCGGCGCCACAGCCGACCGCGCAGGGGCCGCTGGCGGCGATTGCGGAGCCAGTATCGCCGCAGCACGCTCGACGCCGAGCAGCAAAGGCAGATCGAGCAGCTCGAGGCGATCGGGTACATGCAGGGATCCAGGGAGGCGCCGAGCCGCTCGGGAGTGACGATTCACGAGAAGGCCGCGGCGTTTTCCGGCCTCAACCTCTACGTTTCGGGGCACGCCGCCGAGGCGCTGCTGATCGACATGCGGGGCAACGTCCTGCATCGCTGGGCGCGCGGCTTTCGCGAGGTGTGGCCGGACGCCGAGGTGCCGGGCAACGTGCGCAACACGCGCTTCTGGCGCTGGGCCGAGCCGCTGCCGGACGGCGGCCTGATCGTGATCTGGGAGGGCCAGGGCATCGCGCGCCTGGACGCCGAATCGAACGTGATCTGGGCCGCTCTGAACCGGGCGCACCACGAGGCCGAGCTGGCGCCGTCGGGGGCGATCTACACGCTGACGCGCAAGGCGCACGTGGTGCCTCGCGTCAACGAGAAAAGTCCGATCCTCGAGGATTTCCTCGTGGTGCTCGGACCGGGCGGCAACGAGCTGCACCGCGTCTCGCTGCTCGAGGCTTTCGAGCGCGCGCCCGAGGAGTACCGGCGCATCTGGGAGGAGTCCGAGCGGCGCGCGGGCGATATCTTCCACACCAACGCGGTGGAGCTGCTGGACGGACGGCTGGCGAATCGCATTCCCGCCTTTGCCGAGGGCAACGTGATGATCTCGAGCCGCTTTCTCGACGCGATAGCCGTGCTCGACCCGGAGCGGGAGAAGATCGTCTGGGCCGCTCGGGGCGAGTTCGCCAGGCAGCACGACCCCACGATTCTGAAAAACGGACGGCTGCTGCTGTTCGACAACGCCGGTCCAAAGGGGAGGTACTCCGCGGTGCGGGAATACGATCCCGCCTCGATGAGACAGATCTGGAAGTACCGGGGCTCCAAGCAGCGCCCGTTTTTCAGCGCCACCTGCGGCACGGCGCAACGCCTGCCCAACGGCAACACGCTGATCACCGAGTCCGACGCGGGGCGTGTCCTCGAGGTGACCCGCGGCGGAAAGATCGTCTGGGAGTTCATCAATCCTCACCGCGCCGGCGAGGACGGCCGCTACGTCGCCACCCTGTTCGCGATGCTTCGGTTGCCTCGTAGCTACTTTGACCGCTGGTCGAAAAGCGCGCGGTGACATCTGTTTTACCGGGTGAAATACACTAAAATACAAGCCGGGAAGTGAATCGAAATTGGAGGATATCGCCATGCGCTTTTTCGTGTTGATCGCAATGATGGCGACGGCGGCGGCGATCGGATGCGGGGAGTCGGGCTCCGAGTCCGACGGCGGCCCAGACGGCGGCCCGGACGGCTCCACGGACGGGGATACGGATACCGACGTCGACACCGACACCAGCACGGGGTTCGATCCCGACGATCCGGGAATCCACGTCTTCGTGGAGATGGGCTCGGTGCTGATGATGGGTCAGCCGGTGGATCTCTGCATCGGCGGCTTCATGCCCACCGCCCGCGAGGACTTCGACCCGCCGGACGAGGAGCACCAGATTCCGCTCGACAGCTGCGCCGTGGTCGAGGAGCTGCCGGATCCGGAGCCCGAGTGCGAGACCGACGAGGACTGCTACCCGGAGCAGGAGTGCGTGCCCGAGTACGATGACAACGATCAGCCGATTCCCGGCAGCGAGCACTGCGCCACGCCGCGCGAGCTGATGGACGTGGGACCGTTCACCATGGACGGCTTCGCCAGCGGGCAGCTCGAGTTGTTCTACAACGAGTCGCAGTCCGGGGCCTACACCACGGCCGACCCCGGCGACGGAACCCTGCCGCCCGGCGAGCTGGTCTACGACACGACCTACACCTTCCAGGGCGAGGGCGATCCGGCCCAGGGGCTGGGAGCCTTCCAGGGCGAGCTGTACGTGGCGCCCGCGATCGAGCTGACCAGCCCGGAGATGGTGGATCTGCCGATGGGCGATCTGCCCGGGATCGAGGTCGACCCGAGCCAGGACCTGGTCCTGGAGTGGACCGGGGCCAACGAGGACGGCGAGCTGGTCTTCAACCTGGCCGGCGGGCCGCAGGGGGGCGGGACTCCGATCGAGTGCCGCGTGGCCGACGACGGCGAGTTCGTCGTTCCGGCCGAGATGGTGCAGACAGCCGGGCTGGGTGATGTGGCGTTTTTCAACATGCTGACCATCGACCGGCGCGGGACCGGCTCGGTGCAGGGCGAAGGGGTCACCTTCGACGACGTCGAGGTGATCCAGACGCTGCTGGTCAACGTTGCAAAGACCGGCGAGCAGGGGTGAGACGGGAGTGAGACGATGAAGAGAATCTTTTTGATGACACTGGCGTTGCTGCTGGGGTTGGCCGCGTGCAGCGAGTCCGGCTCCGACGACGAGATCGACGGCGGGCCCGACGCGGACGGCGACGCGGACACGGACAGCGACAGCGACGCGGACAGCGACAGCGACGCGGACAGCGACACCGACACCGCGAGCGAGGCCGACACCAGCAGCTGGGAGGAGCTGGACACCGACACCTACGCGGATCTGCCCTGCCCGGATCCGGACGCCGGTTTCATGGAGGAGGATCCCGGGATCAACCTCTCCTTCACCGTGCAGAACATCGACATCCTCGGCCAGCCCAACGCGATCTCGTACGCGATGGTGCTGCCGGCCGCCCGGGAGGACTTTCCCGAGGGCGAGCAGGGCGGCGAGGACGTGCCGGTCGACACCTGCGTGCCGGTCGAGAGCTCTCAGCCGACCCCGGAGTGCGCCACCGACGACGACTGCGCGCCCGAGCAGGTCTGCGTGCCAGAGTACGACAGCGACAACCAGCCGATCGAGGGCTCGGAGCACTGCGTCACCCCGCGAGATCCGCTGGACGTGGGTCCGATGGGCGTCTACGGGTTCGACTACGAGTGGACCACCTTCGCCTACAACCCGGGAGAGTCGGGAGCCTACACCTACCCGGGAGCCGGAGCCCAGCTGGCCGACCCGTCGGTGATCGCCTACGACACCGAGTACGTCGTGATCGGCCAGGGCGACGAGGCCCAGGGGCTGGGACCCTACTGGGGACATTTCTACATGCCGGCGCAGCTCGAGGTCACCTCGCCGCCGTTCGTCGACACCCAGACCGGGCCGGCGATCGAGGTCGACACCACCCAGGATCTGACGCTGGAGTGGAGCGGCTCCAACCCGGACGGGATCGTCCGCATCGACCTGGCGGGCGGCGCGATCGCGGATTCGGGCACGCCGCACGTCTGCGTGGTGGAGGACGACGGAGAGTTCACGATTCCGGCCGACGTCTTGCAGCAGCTGGGACTGGGCGCGATCGCCTTTTTCAACATGTGGACGGTCAGCCGCAGCGGTTCGGGCGAGATGTGCGGCGAGGGGGTCAGCGCGGGCTGGATCGGCGGCAGCCAGCAGGTGATGTTCAGCGTCAAGAAGATCCAGTGAGTCCTGCACGCCGCTCGCTGGCTGCGGCGCCGATCAGCTTCCCTCCCAGCCCGCGATCCGGGCCCACAGCCACCAGGCGGCGCGTCCCTTGAGCACGCAGTTGAGGTTGGCCTCGGACGGGCTGTCCGAGTGAGCGCAGCCGCTGCAGCCGTCGTAGCCGTCGACCCCCTCGCCGGTGGTCAGGCGGGCCAGCTCGCTGTCCGGGTTGGCCGCGATCCACTCCGCGGCCCAGTTGCCGTCCGAGTAGTCGAGATTGTCCTGGAGCGCCTGGTCCCAGTAGTACTCGCCGTCGGGGTCGTAGGCCTCGATGTCGGCGAAGTCGAACAGCCAGCGATCGTTGTCCAGGCAGTGCTGGCGGATCAGCTCGTTGTTGTAGTGCACGCTGTCGGGGGTGGTGTCCTCGCCCTGGCCCTGGGCGTGGCCGGTCATGAAGACGAAGGTCACCTCGGGGTACTCGGCGACGAGCTTCTCCATGTTGTCCACGTAGCGCTGGGCGTCGTGCCCGTCGATGCTGCACCACGACCAGACCACCACGTCGACGTGGCTGTTGGAGGGATCGTCGAGCAGCTCGCGGGTGCCGACCACCCAGGGCGTGTCGCCGTCGCCGTCGACCCAGTCGCCCTGGCTCAGATCCGGGCAGTCGGCCGGAATGCCGTAGTCGTCCAGGTCCAACGCGCCGGCGGCCGATCCCGAGTCGTCCCAGGCGTAGTCGTCGCCGAACGGCGGGAAGGCGGCCAGGGCGTTCATCCCGGTGATCAGCTGGCTGCCGTGCGAGGTGTGCTGGTAGACCACGTGCAGCTCGTCCTGCGCCGCGTCGATCGCGTCGCCGGGAATTGCGGACAGATCGGTGCAGTCGTGACCGATCACCCGCGAGGCGTCCGAGTCGGAGTCGGAGTCCGAGTCGGAATCCGAGTCGGAATCGGAGTCGGAATCCGAGTCGGCGTCCGAGCCCGACCCGCCGCCGTCCCCGCAGCCGGGCTGCAACAGCGACAGGGCCAAGAAGACCGACGAAAAACGCCAAAAAACACTCATGACCATGCTCCTTTCCGCACGGGAACGCTTCCCCCGCTCGGATCGAGACAGAAAAACGATCAGTCGGCCGATCCTTCTATCTCCAGGGTCATCTCGCAGTCTACCGAGTAGCCGTAGGCCTGGCCCCAGACGTGCGAGCGAGCGGTTCCCTCGAGCTGGCGGTCCTGGGAAATGCTGCCCTCGGCGCGCGCGGTGGACTGGATGTCTCCGCCGAGATCGGTGGCGTAGCCCCCCACGTCGAACGAGCCGTCCGCGAAGATCCCGCCCTCGAGCCGCTGCACGAAGTACGAGTCGTTCGGGATGTCGATCCTCAAAAAGCCGTCCTCCTGCTCGACCTCGACCGTGACCGTCTCGGTGTTGCCCACCTCGCAGATCGAGTAGACCCAGTCGGACTCCTCGACCGAGCAGACCCCGTCGCAGGCGGTGGTGTACATCTCCAGCTCGTAGGACCCCGAGGCCCAGTCGCCGCTCGCGTCTCCCTCCGGCAGGCCGCTCACGGTCTCCTGGGCGAGGTAGTCGTCTCCGCCGCCGCCCTCGTCGTCGTCGTCGCAGCCAGCCGGGACGAGCGGTAGCAGCGCCATCGCGATTATCAATGTCCGTCTCATCTCAGAGGATTCTAACAGAAAAAACAGCCCCGAGGCTCTATTCGCAGTCCACGTCTCCGGCCGTCGAGGGATGCTCGTCGTCGCCGATGTGGTCGGTGTTTCCGTACCCGAGCGCGCCGGAGCCGCCGTTGCCCCAGCAGCGGACGGCGCCTCCCGACAGGAGGGCGCAGGTGTGCTGGGCGCCGCATCTTACCTGGACCACGGTTCCGCCGACGTTCACGTCGCCCGCGCTCGCGGGGGTCTCGTCGTCGCCGATGTCCACCTCGTTCGCGTACCCGAGCTTGCCCTGCCCGGCGTATCCCCAGCAGCGCACGAACCCGCCGTCGAGCACGGCGCAGGCGTGGATGTCCCCGACGCCGATCCCGGTGGCGAAGTCGCCCAGCACCAGGTCGCCCGCGCTCGAAGGCGTCTCGTCGTCGCCGATGTTGTCGGTGTTTCCGTAGCCGAGCTGGCCGTAGGACGACTTGCCCCAGCACCGCACGCCGCCGCTCAGCAGCAGCGCGCACGTCATGTCGTCGCCGGCCGCCAGACCCACGACCGCGTCGCCCTCGTCGGCGATCGAGGCGTACCCGGCGGTGTCGGGGGTCTCGTCGTCGCCGATGCTGCTCGTGTCGCCGTAGCCGAGCTGGCCCTCGTTGCCCCGACCCCAGCAGACGACCTCGTCGTTGGACAGAAGCGCGCAGCTATGATCCCTTCCCAAGGCCAGGAGGACGGCGGTCCCGCCCAGCGGCACGTCGCCGGCGTCCCAGGGCGTCTCGTCGTCGCCCACGTCGTCGGTGTTTCCGTATCCCAGCTTGCCCGAGGCGCCGTCGCCCCAGCACCGCACCGCGCCGGTGTTGAGCAGGGCGCAGGTGTGGGAGTAACCGGCCGCGATCTGGACGACCCAGTCGCCCTCGTCCGCGATCGTCAGCAGGTAGACCGAGTTGGGCAGCTCGTCGTCGCCGATGTCCTCGGTGTTGCCGTGCCCGAGGCGCCCGTCGTCGCCGCGGCCCCAGCACTGCACGGCGCCGTTGTCCAGAAGGGCGCAGGTGTGGTGGCCGCCCGCGGCGACCTGCGTCACCGGGCCGCCGGCCTGGACGAAGCCCACCGAAGACGGCAGCTCGTCGTCGCCGATGCGGTCCGGGTTTCCGTAGCCGAGCTGGCCGAAGCTGCCGCTACCCCAGCACTTCACCTGCTGCTCGACCCTCAGGCACGTGTGGTAGGCGCCGAGGCTCAGCTCTCTGTCGGTGTCCGTATCGGTGTCGGTGTCCGTGTCGGTGTCGGTGTCGGTGTCGGTGTTCGTGTCCGTGTCCGTATCGGTGTCCGTGTCGGTGTCCGTGTCCGTGTCCGTGTCCGTATCGGTGTCGGTGTCCGTGTCGGTGTCGGTGTCCGTGTCGGTGTCCGTGTCCGTGTCGGTGTCGGTATCTGTGTCCGTGTCGGTGTCCGTGTCCGTGTCCGTGTCCGTGTCCGTGTCGGTGTCCGTGTCCGTGTCCGTGTCCGTGTCCGTGTCGGTATCCGTGTCCGTGTCGGTATCTGTGTCCGTGTCGGTGTCCGTGTCCGTGTCGGTGTCCGTGTCCGTGTCGGTATCTGTGTCCGTGTCGGTGTCCGTGTCCGTGTCGGTGTCCGTGTCCGTGTCCGTGTCGGTATCTGTGTCCGT
>JAWOBP010000195.1:0-16573 GCA_046484285.1 Polyangia bacterium | reverse complement strand
GTCGCGGCGATCTTCGGCTTACCTCCTCGGCGGCTTCCTCCGCGTACGCCGAAGTACGCGTTCGTCGCCGCCTGCGGGGGCGCACGAATCTCGCTCGCGCCTGAACGCCGATTTTTTTACCGACGCTGGTCGCGGCGATCTTCGGCTTACCTCCTCGGCGGCTTCCTCCGCGTACGCCGAAGTACGCGTTCGTCGCCGCCTGCGGGGGCGCACGAATCTCGCTCGCGCCTGAACGCCGAGCCTTTATGAACGGACTCGGCCGCCGTTTCGGGGCGAGAGGATTTGAACCTCCGACATCCAGCTCCCAAAGCTGGCGCGCTACCAGACTGCGCTACGCCCCGCGCCGGCGCACGAATTTACGTTCATGGGCGCGCCGTGGCAAGAGGGGGGGCTCTCTTTCGTTGACATGCGCCGCCAAATGCGCATAATCCATTCGCCTCGCGACCCGGGGGCCGACTGAGAGGTGCTTGAGATGAGCGGCACGGTGAAAAAACTATACGAGATCGAGCAGGAGCAGCTTCGCGCGAACCCCTTGCCGGAGTTCAAGGCCGGGGACACCGTGCGGGTGCACTACAAGATCCGCGAGGGAGACAAGGAGCGCGTCCAGGTCTTCCAGGGCGTCGTGATCTCGCGGCACGGCGGCGGGCTGCGCGGCACGTTCACGGTTCGCAAGGTGTCGTACGGTATCGGCGTCGAGCGGATCTTCCAGCTCCACTCTCCGCGCGTCGAGCGGCTCGAGGTCAAGAGCCGCGGCCGCGTGCGCCGGGCGCGCCTCTACTACCTCCGGCAGCGCAGCGGCAAGGCCGCGCGCATCCGCGAGATCGGCATTCACTAGTGCCGAGTCAATCGAAAACGTTCGGGTAGAGCGAGCAACTGTCCGCGAGGCCAAGGAAGGACGACGAAGGCGTGGCAGCGCCACGTCGAGGAGGAGTGACGCCGGGATCGTGGGCAGGGGCCGCTCTCACCCGAACGGGAGAGGTTGACTCGGCACTAGCTCCGGCGGCGATTGCGCTCTCGAATCCGTTCGCAGGGCACGCACGGCCGGTGTGGGGCTCCAGCGCGGAGCGGCATCTGGTTTGCGAGTGTATTCGACAGTGTGTGACCTGCTGCAACCGGCTGCGCCGGTAGCGGTCCTTGCCTTGTTCTGCCTTTCTCTTTCCGGTTGCTGGCTGTTCAGCTCGCCGGCTCCGCCCCGGCAGCCCACGACGGCCAGCGACGAGTTGCCGGACGATATCGACTCGCTTCTGTCCCTGGCCGACCGCGAGGCGCGCGCCAACTCCAGCATCGAGGATCTGACCGTTGCGGTCTCCGCGCTGGAAAAGGCCGCCGATCAGGTGGCGGAGAGCAGGTCGAGCGTTCCGCTCTGGGAGATCCACTGGCGCCTGGGCCGGGCCTGCTTCCTGGCCAGCGAGCGCAGCGAGGAGCGGTCGGACAAGCTGCTCTGGATTCAGCGCGGCGAGGACGCGGCCCGGGCGGCGATGCGCGAGCGCCTCGACCGCGTCGAGGGCTACTACTTCTCCGCCGCGCTGCTCGGGAGGCGCGCCGAGCTTTCCGGGCTGGGATTCAGCGCGATCAAGCTCGCCAAAGAGGTCGAGGATCTGGGAAAGAAGGCGGTGGAGATCGATCCCTCCTTCGAGGACGGAGCTCCCTATCGCCTGCTGGCGATGCTGTACGCCAAGGCTCCTCCCTGGCCGACGAGCATCGGCGATATCGACCTGGCTCTGGAATACGCCGACAGAGCCCTGCAACTCTCCAACTACCCGATGAACCACATGGTTCGCGCCGAGGTGCTGATCGAGGCCGGGGATTTCGGCGAGGCTCGCGCCGAGCTGAGAAACGTGCTCTCCGCTCCCAAGGTGGGGCGCTGGGCCCGCGAAGGCGAGCACTGGCGCCCCCGCGCCCGCAGGCTGCTGAGCAAGCTCGACAACCGTTGATCCGGCAGGCCGGAAGGCGGCGAAAAAAATCTCTTGACAGTAATCCATTCAATAGAATACATTTTGTATCAAGCACACAGAAGAAGAGCATGAGTAGAGGATACTCAATGGATTACATGCAAAAGGTTCAGCAGAAGAGCCGCAACCTGCTGGACTCCGACGAGCTGGCAGCGATCGAGGCGGAGCACCCGGAAGGGATGAGCGCCGCCCAGATCGTCGCGGTTTTCAGCGGCAGGGGGATCAAGCTCTCGGAGGCGACCTTTCGCAAGTACGTCCAGCTGGGGCTTCTGCCGCGCAGCCGGCGGGTGGGCTCCAAGGGCAAGCACCGCGGCTCGCGCGGAATCTACCCGATCGGCACGCTGCGGCAGATCAACGAGATCAAGAGAATGATGTCGTTGGACTACACGATCGAGGAGATCACGCAGCAGTTCGCCTTCGTCGGCGGTGAGATCGAGGAGCTGCGACGGCAGGTCGAGGGAATCCTGGATCGGCTCGAGAAGAGCATCGCGGCGGAGGGGCGAACAGATCTGGCCGCGGAGGGAATGCGGCGGGAGTTGCAAGACGTGCGCAAGCTGGCGCGCGAGCTGGTCCAGCGGCTGGAGACCGCGGCCGAGCGGATTAGAGAGCAGGCGCAGATCGCGAGAGACGCGGTCTGATCGGGAATGCGGGGCGAAGTGCCCCAAAACGGCAGGCGAGACCCGGGAGGCGAAACATGTCGGAGGCGAGCAAGATCGAAAAAAAGGCAGAGGAGCAGCGAGTGGTCGAGAGGCGCAGGCGCAACACGCGCCGCAAGCGTCCGGTTCGTGCACGAACGGTGCCGGTCAAGAAGATGACCAAGGAGCAGATGCGGATCGGGCGCATGCTGTTTCCCGTCGCCGATCACAATCGGCCGGGGACGCGCGCCGAGTGTGCGAATGTCGAGCGCCCCTGTCCGTTCGTCAGCTGCAAGTACAACCTCTACCTGGACGTCAACCCCAACACGGGGTCGGTCAAGATGAACTTCCCCGACATCGAGGTGTGGGAGATGAAGGACTCCTGCGCGCTGGATGTGGCGGAGCGGGGCGGCGTGACCCTCGAGGAAGTCGGGGAGATCATGAACCTCACACGCGAGCGGATTCGGCAGCTGGAGATGTCGGGGCTGTCGAAGCTGGCGGGCGAGGGGGTCGAGGACGAAGAAGACTGGTGCGACCTGGCGGAGTTCGCGTAGCGAAGGCCGGCTTTTTACCCGCGAAGCCAGCGCAGCGCGGGTGAGCAGGAGAGCCAGGCTCTGATCAGCAGGTCCTCACCGACCGGCGCGCATGACATCTCGCTCAGCTCGAGAGCGTCGGCCAGGTGCTCTGCCAGCTGTTCCGCGAGCCAGCCGCGGCCGGCGCCGAGCAGTCTGGGAGCGAGAAACACAGCGACGCGATCCGCGGCCGCGGCGCGCAGAAACGAGCCGTGCACGGTGGGACCGCCCTCGACCAGCAAAGAGAGCAGCGATCGCTTGCCCAGCTCCCGCAGCAGTCCGCGCGGCTCGACTCGTCCTCGCTCGTCCGCCTCGCAGGCCAGCGTCTCCACGTTTTCGGAGCTGCTCAGCTCGGCGGCGCGACGCGAATTCCCACCGGTATGGGCCAGCAGTAGCCCGGCGTCCCCAGCGCTGCCCAGCAGGCGGGAATCGGTCGTGATGCTCAGATCGGAGTCGAGCACGATCCGCAAGGGATTGTCGCCCTCGGCCAGGCGAACGGTCAGCAACGGGTCGTCGGCCAGGACCGTGCCGCGCCCGACGAGCACGGCGTCGCTGTCCGCGCGCAGCTGGTGCGCGAGGGTGCGAGATTTCCGAGAGGTGATCCACTTGGATTCGCCGCCGGTCGTGGCGAGCTTTCCGTCCAGCGTCGCCGCGGCCTTGAGCGTCACCAGCGGCCGCGATTCGATCCGGTGCACGGCGTAGTCCGCGATCAGCTCGCGGCAGGCGCGGCCTTCCACGCCGACCAGCACCTCCAGCCCGGCCTCGCGCAACGCGCGAATGCCGTTGCCGTCGACGCGCGGATCGGGATCGATCGTTCCGACCACCACGCGCCGCGGCCGCGCCGCGATGATCGCTTCCGTGCACGGCCTGGTGCGTCCAGTGTGGCAGCAGGGCTCGAGCGTGACGAACAGGTCGGCGCCGCGGGCCGAGCCTTTGGCATCGCAAAGCGCCTCGATCTCGGCGTGGGGAAGCCCGGCGGCGCGGTGAAAACCCCGCCCCACGACCGCGCCGTCCTTGACCAGAACCGCGCCCACTCGCGGGTTGGGGCTGGGCCGGCTCCGGCGAGCCAGCTCGATCGCCTCCACCATCGGCGCGCTGCCGATATCGCCGTGCACGACGCTCAAGGTCAGTCTCCTTCTCCTTCGGTCTCGTGGCGCTCGTCGTTGCGCTGCTCGATGATCTCGCTCAGCTCGCTCATGAAGGCGTCGATATCCTTGAACGAGCGATAGACGCTGGCGAAGCGTACGTATGCCACCTCGTCCAGCTGTCGCAGCTCGTTCATGATCAGCTCGCCGATTCGCTCGGACGGGATCTCGTTTTCTCCGGTGCGGCAGGCCGCGCGGCCGACGTCGTCGGTTATTCGTTCCACCGCGCTGACCGGGATCGCGCGCTTCTCGCAGGCCTTGTGCAGCCCCCTGAGCAGCTTGTCCCGGTTCCAGGCCTCGCGACGACCGTCCTTCTTGACCACCATGGGAAAGACTCCGTCTGCGCGCTCGTAGGTCGTGAAGCGATGGGCGCACGCCTCGCAGAGACGCCGGCGGCGGATCTCGCGACCTTCCTTGTTCGCGCGCGAGTCTATGACTCGCGTGTCCTCCGCACCGCAGACGGGGCACCTCATGACGGTGGATCTAGCTTGCCGACTCGCCGGGCGTGCCGGTCGCCGGCGAACTCGCCTCCCAGAAACGCTTCGAGGATCGAGTCGGCCAGTCCGGGGCCGACCACGCGGCCGCCCAGGCACAGCACGTTGGCGTCGTTGTGCTCGCGCGCCATGCGGGCCATGTAGGGGTCGGTGCAAAGCGCGGCGCGTACGCCGCGGTGGCGGTTGGCGGCGATGCTCATCCCGAGGCCGGTCCCGCAGATCAGCACGCCGCGCTCAGCCTTGCCGGCGGTCATCTCCGCGGCGAGCGCGTGAGCCAGGTCGGGGTAGTCGACCGAGTCCGCGCTGTGAACGCCCAGGTCCTCGACCTCGATCGCGGAAAGGTCCTCCAGGGTGGAAAGCAGCTGCCGCTTGAGCTCGAAGCCACCGTGGTCGCAGGCTATCACCAGGCGAATCGCCATTGGATCTCCTCTCCGGGCTCCGCTGTCAGCCATCGTAGCGCGAGAAGATCAAGGTGGCGTTGGTGCCCCCGAAGCCCAGCGAGTTGGACAGCGCGTGGCGGATCTTCATCGACCGCGGCTCGTGCGGAATGTAGTCCAGATCGCACTCCTCGTCCGGGTTGTCGAGGTTGATCGTCGGTGGTGCCACCTGCTCGACGAGGGCCTTGCAGGCCGCGATCGCCTCCACCGCGCCGGCGGCCCCCAGCAGGTGTCCGGTCATCGACTTGGTCGAGCTGATCGACAGCTTGTAGGCGTGGTCGCCGAAGACCGCTTTGATCGCCGCGGTCTCCTGCGGATCGTTGACCGGCGTGGAGGTGCCGTGGGCGTTGATGTAGTCTATGTCCGTCGTGTTCAGACCGGCGTTCTCCAGGCAGTAGCGCATGCTGCGCACCGCCCCTTCGGCTCCCGGCGCGGGTTGAGTGATATGGTTGGCGTCGGCGGTCGCCGCGTAGCCGGTCAGCTCGGCGTAGATCTTCGCACCGCGCTTCTTGGCGTGCTCCAACTCCTCCATGATCAGGATCCCGGCGCCCTCGGAGACGACGAAGCCGTCGCGATCGCGATCGAAGGGCCGGCTGGCCTTCTCCGGCTCGTCGTTCCGCGTGGAGATGGCCTTGAGCGCGTTGAATCCTCCGATGCCCAGCGGGGTCACCGTCGCCTCGGCCCCGCCGGTGATCATCGCGTCGACCTCTCCGTGCTGTATCCAGCGCATCGCGTCTCCGATTCCGTGGGAGCCGGAGGCGCAGGCGGAGGTGGCGGTGATCGAAGGCCCCTTGGTGTTGTGCCGCATCGAGATCTGCCCCGGAGCCAGGTTGGAGATCAGCATCGGGATGAAGTAGGGGGAGATGCGGCGCGGGCCCTTGCGCTCGTAAATCCGATAAGTGTTCTCGATCGATTCGAGCCCGCCCAGGCCGACGCCGACGATCGTGCCCACTCGCGGCGCCAGCTCGTCGTCGATCTCCAGCCCGGAGTCGCGGACGGCCTCGTCCGCGGCCGCCACCGCGAACAGGATGAAACGATCCATCTGGCGGGTCTCGCGCTTCTTTACCCAATTCAGGGGATCGAAATCCCTGACCTCGCCGGCGATCCGAGTGGCGAAGTCGCTGGCGTCGAAGCGGGTGATCGGACCGATGCCGCTGCGGCCCGTCACGAATGCATCCCACAGCGAGGCCACGTCGAGACCCAGCGGGCTGACACAGCCCATGCCAGTGATCACTACCCGGCGCTTGCTCGTCACGGCTCTTCTCCTCAACTCGAAGACTTGGCTTCGATGTACTCGATGGCGTCCTTGAACGTGGCCAGCTTCTCGGTGTCTTCGTCGGGAATGTCGATTTCGAATTCCTCTTCGAGGGCCAACACCAACTCGACCACGGCCAGCGAGTCCGCGCCCAGATCATCGACGAAAGACGTTTCAGTCTTGACCTCCTTGGGGTCGACGTCGAGCTGCTGGCACACGATTTCACGTACTTTGTTTTCGATTTCCATCCTCTTCCTCCCGGCAAAAAGCGGAACGGGGCCGGGCCCCGCTCCCGGTTGCGCGGCCCGAGGCCGCGTAAAGACCAGTCGTCAACTGCCCTCCAAAAAAGAGGCCGCTTTTTCGATTCCCTCGCCGTCTCCGGCCGAGATCACCTGCTGGTTGCGGTCGATTTTCTTGATCAGCCCGGCCAGCACGGTGCCGGGCCCCAGCTCGACGAAACGATCGATTCCGGCCGCGATCATGTTGCGCACGGATTCGGTCCAGCGCACCGGCGAGGTCACCTGGCGAACCAGCAGCTCGCGGATCGCGCCGGCTTGACTGTTCGGCTCGGCGCTGACGTTGGCCACGACCGGAGCTCGCGGCTCTTTGATATCGAGCTCGGCGAGGAAGGCGTCGAGGCGCTCCGCGGCCGGAGCCATCAGTTGACTGTGGAACGGGGCGCTGACGCGCAGCGGAATCACCCGCGCGCCGTCCGCCTCGAGCAGCTTCGAGGCGCGCCCGACCGCTGGTGCGTGGCCGGAGATCACGATCTGCCCCGGCGAATTGAAGTTGGCCGGAGCGACGACCTCCCCCTCGGCCGCTCGCTCGCAGGCGGACTCGACCGCGTCCGGCTCCGCCTTCATCACCGCGGCCATCGCACCCTCGCCCGGCGGAACCGCGTCCTGCATGAAGTTGCCGCGCGCCCGCGTGGTGCGCACGGCGTCCTCGAAGCTCAGGGCGCCGGCACAGACCAGAGCGCTGAACTCGCCGAGGCTGTGCCCCGCGACCAGCGCGGGTTGCTCGTCGGTTTTTTCGCGCAGGGCTTCCAGCGCCGCGATCGAGACGGTCAGGATCGCCGGCTGCGCATTGGCGGTCAGCGTCAGCTCGTCCTGCGGTCCTTCGAACAGCAGCTTGCAGAAGCTCTCGCCCAGTGCGGCGTCCGCTCTTTCGAACACAAAGCGCGCAGCGGCCGATCCTTCGAACAGATCGCGTCCCATCCCGACTTTCTGCGCCCCCTGTCCGGGGAATACGAATGCTGCTTTCATCTCTTCACCACTTCAGCAGGGCCGAGCCCCAGGATATCCCGCCCCCGAGGGCGATCATCAACATCTTGTCGCCTTCGCCGACGCGCTCGGTGCGCACCGCTTCGTCGAGCGCGAGCGGAATCGAGGCGCTGGAGGTGTTGCCGTAGCGCTCGATGTTCAAGACGAACTTCTCCAGCGGAATCCTGACCCGCTTGGAGACCGCGTCGAGAATGCGCAGGTTGGCCTGGTGCGCAACCACGATATCTACCTCCTCGGGCTCGGTGTCGCACGTTCCGATCGCCAGCCTGGCGGCCTCCGAGAGGTAGCGGACCGCGTAGCGGTAGACGTCGCGGCCTTCCATTCGAACGTAGTGCAGGCGCTCGGCCACCGACGTCTCGCTGGTGGGGGTCACCGAGCCGCCCGCCGGGATCATCAACAGATCGGTGAGAGAGCCGTCGGTGAACAGGTGAGTGGTCAAGAGGCCCCGATCGGTCTCGCCCTTCTCCACTGTCATCACCGCCGCTCCGGCGCCGTCGCCGAACAGCACGCAGGTATTGCGGTCCTGGAAGTCCAGCACTCGCGAGAGCAGCTCGACTCCGATCACGCCGACGCGCCTGGCCTTGCCCAGGCGGATGTAGCTGTCCGCGATCGACATGCCGTAGATGAAGCCGGCGCAGGCGGCAGCCAGATCGAACGCGGCGCAATGGGACGTCGCGCCGATTTTGTGCTGCACGTAGGCCGCGGTGGCGGGCAGCGGCCGATCGGGCGTCACCGTACCGCAGATGATCATGTCCAGATCGTCAGGCCGCAGCCCGGCCATCTCCAGGGCCCGGCTCAGCGAGTGAGCGGCCATGTCCGATGTGGCCACGCCTTCCCGGGCGATCCGGCGCTCGCGAATGCCGGTGCGCTCGACGATCCAATCGTCGGTGGTGTCGACCATGCGTTCCAGCTCGGCGTTGGTCAGCACACCCTCGGCGGTGTAGCTGCCGGTGCCGACGATTCTGCTTCGAATCCCGGTGGTCATTGCCGATTCACCTCGACCCCCGCCGCGCAAACGACTTCGCGTTCAACGAGCCGCGGTTATTCCTCCGCTTCTTCCTCCACGCGGATTACCTGACGCCCGCGGTAGGTCCCGCACTCCGAGCAAGCGCAGTGGGGAGGCACCGGCGATCCGCACTGCCTGCAATCCGACAGGACGGGTGCCGCGATCCGGTCGTGGTTGGCACGACGGCGATTGCGGCGGGGACGAGATGTCTTCTTTTTCGGAACCGCCAATTTCAATTCTCCTCGAGTGTCTTTCCGATCTCGGCCAGCGGCGCCAGACGAGGATCGATCTCTTCTCGGTCGTTCGGTGATTTCAGCCACTTCGCGGCCGGACCCCGGCAAGGTTCCGGGCAACGCGGATTGATCGGCAGCTCGAGCATGATTCCGTCTCTCACCAGGCCGTCTAGCACGACCGAGCTGCCTGTAAACCGCTCCTTCTCCAGATCATCCGGCGTCAGCTCCCCGCCGGAGCCCGCGTCGTCGTCGCCGTCTTCCTCCAGCAGGTAGCAATGAATGACCGAATGCACATCGAAACGGTTGATAGCAAGGCACGTGCCACATTCCGCGCGGATGCCCACGTGCGCGTCGCCGTGCACCAGCACTCCGTCCGAGACGGCCTCGACCGTGATGTCCACGTTCGCGTCGACCGGCTCGGCGTCGTACTCGCAGCACTCCAGCTCCTCCGCGAGCCAGGCCAGCGGGATCGCGCCGCTCAGCCTGCGGGGTCCGGAGCGCAGCTCTTCGAGAGAGACGCAAAGCAGCGGTTTTTCCGGAGCGAGTGCCAAGGTTCGTCTGCTCCTAGCGCGGCGCACCGGATACACCGATCCACCGACCGTCCCGAATCGTGGCGGACAGTAAAAGGCGAGGCATGGTGTGTCAAGTGGATACATCCGTATGCGGCGAGGTCCTTCGGTGCATAGAGGAGTACGCACCAGTCCGTCGAAGAGGTGCGCGTAATCTCGATGGATTTCGTGTGTGAGAGCTACTCGACGGGATGCGTGCCGGGGTCGACCTCTTCGGCCAACCATTGCCAGTTGTCGATAAACGCGATCGAGTCGTATATGCAGTCGCCCTCGTCGTGGATGGAGAAGGTCAGCTGGAAGGAGTCGCCCGGGTCGACGTTCCAGGTGGTCCTCAGCCAGCCGGTGGATCCCGCGTCGTCGGCCGGGGCCCAGCCCGATCCGGATTCGTCGCAGGGGAACTGCGAGTTCTCGAAGAAGTTGTTGTCCACCTCGATCTCCATGTTGCTCGAATCGAACGAGATGTTGGTCGTGGCCCCACCGTTGAGCTCGCTGTACTCCATGATCGCGTAGAAGGCGTCGTTGTACCCGTCTCCGATCCACTCCGGGTACTCGGCCGAGGCGAACAGGAAATCGAAGGAGAAGCCCAGCGCGTTCGACGGCGCGGTCAGGTTGAGTATGATGTCGCACCGATCGCAGCTCTCGTAGGTCGGAGTGGTGGTCGGCAGGGTGCCCATGTAGTCCGGCTGGGGGTCGAAGTTGATGCTCTCCGGGCCGCCCATCGACTGGCCGGGATCGGGGCTGTCCTGACCCACCGGACCGGAGCTGATCGCGGCCATCTCGCAGCCCTCCTGGGCGACCAGGCAGTTGTTCGATCCCTGCGAGGGAATCGTGTCGAAGCCCTGCTCGCCGCTGGTGCTGGTGTAATAGAGCTCCACGCTGTCGACGAAGTTGGTGTTGCAAAGGCCGATCGCCGAGACGTAGTCCCAGGCTCCGGTGCCGACCGAGGGGCAGTCGCAGGTCTCGGTCTCGTCGGTCTGTCCGTCGCAGTCGTTGTCGACCCCGTCGTCTGGCACCTCGACCGCGTCCGGGTTGACCAGCTCGGCGTCATCGCCCACGTCCATGCAGTCGCCCTCGGCCGGGGTCCAGCCGTCCCCGTCCAGATCCAGGTCCTGCTGGG
This sequence comes from Polyangia bacterium, assembly GCA_046484285.1. Classification (GTDB taxonomy): domain Bacteria; phylum Myxococcota_A; class Polyangia; order JAAYKL01; family JAAYKL01; genus CAZHCG01. The sequence goes on along the minus strand of JAWOBP010000195.1, from coordinate 5,875 downwards.
AGGCCTCGTCGGTCTGGCCGTCGCAGTCGTTGTCGATTCCGTCGCCCGGAATCTCCTCGGCGCCGGGATGGACGTCCGGATCGTCGTCGTCGCAGTCCAGCGGAGCGCACCACCAGTCGCTGTCCTGGTCCACGCAGTCGGGAAGGTCGGTGTCGCCGTCGGCGTCGGAGTCCGAATCGGAATCTGCATCCGTGTCCGTGTCGGTATCCGCGTCGCTGTCTGCATCGGTATCGGTGTCCGAATCCGCGTCCGTGTCGCTATCCGTGTCCGCGTCCGTGTCGGAATCGACATCCATGTCCGTGTCCGAGTCGGCATCTGCGTCCGCGCTGGTGTCATCCCCGATGTCGATATCGGTCCCTCCGCCGGACTCGCATCCCGACCAGGCCCAGACCACCGATGCGACCGCGATCAATGCTGAATAACGAAACATTTCGTACATTTTTACATCCTCTCGAGACAGGGCCGGGCAATCGGCCTCCTGTTGATTGGATTCGCAGCTTGCCTCTTTTTATGATTTTCCCAAAGGAGGGGCCTTGTTTCAAGTTCGAATGAAGGTTTTTACTGTTGTCGCAAGGAGATTCCAGTGCTCGCGCAGCGGCCGCGAGCACGACGAGGTCGAGAAATGAAAGTAGGATCGTTCGGAGAAACGGCGCTGATCGAGAGGCTGGTCGGATCTCGCCGTCCCGGTGGTGACGGCGTCGTTCTCGGAGTGGGCGACGACGCCGCAGCCGTCGCGCCGTCGGAAGGGATGCTGGCGCTGGTGACCTGCGACTCGCAGGTCGAGGGGGTGCACTTCGTGATGGAGCGGACCTCCCCCGAGCGGGTCGGACGCCGCGCCGCGGCGGTCAGCGTCAGCGACGTGGCCGCGATGGGCGGCGAGCCCCGCTGGGCCGTCGCCGCGCTGGCCGCTCCGCCGGACGCCGAGCTGGACGAGCTGGAGGGCGTGTTCCAGGGCTTGATCGAGGGTCTCGAAGAGACGGGCGCCGCGCTGGTGGGCGGCAACACGGTCCGCTCGGGAGGCGGGGGCATCTCGCTCGACTTGACCGTGATCGGCGAGGTGCGCGCCGCAGAGCTGTTGACCCGCGGCGGAGCGGCTCCGGGCGATCTGCTCTGCGCGACCGGAGAGCTGGGAGGATCGGCCGCCGGCCTGCTCGCGCTGGAAAGCCCGGAGGCGGGAATCGACGAGGGAGCGCGACGATCGGCGATCGAGCGGCATCTCGAGCCCCGAGCGCGAATCGCGGTCGGCAGGGTTCTGGCCACGAGCAAATCCGTCACGGCCTGTATCGATATCAGCGACGGTCTGCTGCGCGACGCGGGGCACCTCGCCCGCGCCGGCGGGGTCGCTTTGCGGATCGATGCGGAGCGCGTACCGCTCTCGGAGGCGGCGATCGGGGTCGGCCGCGCCTGCGACCGCGATCCGCTGGAGCTGGCGCTCTCCAGCGGCGAGGAGCTGGAGCTGCTCTTCGCAGTGGAACGGGGAGCCGCCGGTGAGCTGGTCGAGAGGATAGAGCGGGAGACCGGGGTCGCGGCGCAGGTGATCGGCGAGGTTGCCGGGGGAGAGCCCGGTGTTTGCGTGTTGCGCGACGGAGTGCCGATCGAGCCGGCACGCTCCGGCTGGGATCATTTTTCCGCGAACAGGTAGAACCGAGACCCCGCTGGCGCGAGGCGCGGGGTTCTGGTAGCTTGCGGCCGCCGGCCTTTGCTGCAAGGAGGATGCGGTGCTCGGCGAGTGGGGCAGATATCGGCTCGAGTCCCTGCTGGCGCGCGGCGGGATGGCCGAGGTCTTTCGCGCCAGCGCAACGGGACCGTCCGGCTTTTACAAACCCGTCTGTCTCAAGCGGATTCGCCCCGAGCTGGGGGACGACCCGGAGTTCGTCGAGATGTTCGAGCGCGAGGCGAGGATCGCCGCGCTGTTGCAGCATCCCAACATAGTGCAGGTCTTCGATTTCGATCGTTTCGAGGGACAGCTGTTCCTGGCGATGGAGTACGTGGAAGGCCTCGATCTGAGGGCCGTGCTGAAGGAGACGTCGTCGCTCGGGTTGCGCGTGCCGATCGGTTTCGTCTTCGCCGTCGCGCGCGGGCTGCTGGCGGCCCTGAAGTGCGCGCACGAGCTCGAGGTCGAGGGACGCGCCGGGCCGGTGGTGCACCGCGACGTCTCGCCGCACAACCTCCTGATCTCGGTCGACGGGCACGTCAAGCTGACCGATTTCGGGATAGCCAAGGCGCGGGGCACTTCGTCGGCCACGCGCGAGGGGGTCGTCAAGGGCAAGCTCGCGTATCTCTCCCCCGAGCAGGCGCGCGGCGAGGAGGCCACCGAGCGCAGCGACCTGTTCGGCGCCGGGATCGTGCTGTGGGAGATGCTCGCCGGGCGTCGTCTGTTCGGCGGCGGCAGCGACCAGGAATCGGTGGCGCGAGTGCTGGCCGCCGACGTGCCGCCGCTGACCCACCTCTCTTCCGAGATCCGATCGCTGCTGGACGGCTTGCTCGAACGCGATCCAACCCGGCGGATCGGCACGGCCTCGGAGGCACTGGCAAGGCTCGACGAGCTGGACGACACGCGCTACTCCGACGCCGAGATCGGCGAGCTGGTCCGCTCCGTGATCCCGCTGAGAAGCGGGCCCGGCTCGACGCGCATGCACGAAGTTTCCGCGCCGTCCTCCGGTGCAAGGAAGCCGGCGGCTGAGGTAGAGCCGCCCCGCGAGAGCAGCGAGGTCTCGGCGGATATCGAGACCGGTCAGCGACAGGGCGGATCGATCCCGCCGCGGCGCGCGAGATCGGGAACGCGGCGCCTGGCCGCCGCCGGCCTGGGCGCTCTGTTGCTGGCGATCCTGGCGGTGCTGTTGCTGCGCGGGCGCTTCGCCGATGATTCCCCGAGGGAGTCGAACGAGACGCGGCAAGAAGAGGAGCTCGCCTCCGCCGTCGGTTCGAGCGCGGCGGGCTCGGGCGGGGAGGTTGCCGGCTCCGACGAGAGCGGGGATCCCGAGCCGCTGGTGACCGTGTTGTCGGCTCCGGACGCCGGATCGGAGAGGGTGAGCGACGCCGGCGACGGGATTTCACCGCCCGGCGAGCCGGAGAGATCGGCGCGAGCGGAAGGGAGCCGGGCGGCGCGTTTCGGATTGCTGGAGGTCCACTGCCGACCCTGGGCTCACGTCCGTATCGACGGCCGGCCGGCGGGCACCACGCCGGTCAAGGGGTTCCGCCTGCCCGCGGGATCCCACCGCGTGATGCTGGTCAACGAGGAACGGGACTTCGCCAAGTCGCTGCGGATCGAGGTCAGGCCCGGGCGCAAGACCGTGGTGCGCGAGGCGATCGATTCCGGGAGCTGATCAGAGAAGAGTGACCGAATCGATCGTGATCGGGGTGACGGGCACGTCGTCGTAGCCGCCCGTGCTGTGGGTTTCGACCAGCGAGATCTCCTCCACCACTTCGTACCCCTCCTCGACGGCGCCGAACGCCGCGTAGTCCCCGTCCAGGTGGGAGTCGTCAGCCACGCAGATGAAGAACTGGCTGGTCGCGCTGTCCGGGTCGGGGGTGCGGGCCATCGAGATCACTCCGGGCTGGTGGCTCAGGCCGGGCACGATCTCCAGCTCGATCGGATCCTCGGTGGGCAGGCTGTTCAGCTCCTCGTCGAGACCGCCGCCCTGGATCATGAAGCTCGCGATCACGCGGTGGAAAACGGTCTGCTCGTAGAAATCGTCGTTCACGTAGGACAGGAAGTTGCCGACCGTGATCGGCGCGTCGTCTCCGTAGAGCGCGATCGTGAACGAGCCCATGCTGGTGACGAACTCGACCCTGTCGGTGACGGCGAGCGCGCCGCTGCCGGTATCCCCGTCGGAGTCGGAGTCGGAGTCGGAGTCGGCATCGGCGTCGGAGTCGGCATCGGCGTCGGCGTCGGAGTCGGCATCGGCGTCGGAGTCGGCATCGCTGCCGTCGCCGGTTCCGCCGCCGCCGCACGCCGCGGCGCCCGACAGCAGGGCCAGGATCGCGACCAGCGAGGCGACGGTCGAGTGCTCGGCTTTCATGGCGTTCCTTTCCGTTGGAGACGTGTCGATTCTACCCGTTTTGCGCGAAGTGCGAAACGACCGGCGCACCGCGTCGCGACCAGTGACGTGCAAGGCCCCGTCGGATAGAATCGAAAGGTACGTTCACGCGAAAGGAGAGCTCGATGGGGAAATGGCGTTGCCCGTTGTCGGTCGCGTTGCTGTACGGCGTCGCCTGCGCGATCTCCTGCTCCGGAAACGACGCTCCAGCGGATGCGGGGATGCCGGAAGACGGTTCGGACGTGCCGTCCCAGTGCCCCGACCCGCTCGATCCGGTCGAGCCGTTCGGACAGATCGAGGTGGTCGGAGACGGCGCGGCGCAGAGCTGCACGGTGGAGCGCCTCGCGGCCGCGGTGGAGAGCCTGCGCGAGGTCGAAGGGGGCGGCACGGTGCTGTTCGATTGCGGCGCTTCGCACACCATCGAGCTGGACGAAGAGCTGTTCGTGGACTTTCCGCTGCTGATCGACGGCGAGGGACTGATCGAGCTGAGCGGCGGCGGAGCGACGCGCGTGATCAATTGCGATCACTACGCCGAGTTGACCGTGCAGCGCCTCGTGATCAGCGGTGGCCTGGCGGACGAGTCGGGGGCCGGAATCCACATGCCCTGGTACGGATCGCTGACCGCGATCGACGTGCGTTTCGAGGACAACCACTGTACGAGCCTGGCCAGCGACGTGGGCGGCGGAGCCGTCTTCGCCGGCGGCCTGGAGCAGGCGGTCTTTTCCGAATGCGAGCTGGTGGGCAACAGCGCCTCCAACGGCGGCGGTCTGCTCAACCGCGGAAGCGACCTGACCATTGTGGACTGTCTGTTCCAGGAGAACGAGGCGACCAGCCATTCCGACGGAGGGCAGTACGGCAACGGGGGCGGGCTCTACATCGACGGCATGAATTACGACGAGCCCGGCGATCTGTTCCTCTGCGGGACGACGTTCGAGGACAACCGCGCCATTCAGCACGGCAGCGCCGTCTTCTCGTATTTCTACGAGGGCTCGCACTCGCTGGTGAGCAGCTGCCTGTTTCGCGGCAACAACTTCGACGGCAGCCCCGGCGGCGGCGCCGGAGGTTTCTACCACGAGGCCGCTCCGTTGCTGCTCAGCGGCTGCACTTTCGCCGAGAATCGTTCGAACCAGCACGCGGCGGCGGTGTTCATCGGCTCGGGATCGTCGGCGACCGTGATCAACTGCACCTTCGCGAACAACACCGTGCCGGAGGTCGGCGCGGCGCTGTTCTCCGGCGCCAGCCCCGTCGAGATCGAGAGCTGCACGTTGACCGGCAACGAGGCCGACTACGCTCCGGCGATCTTCAAAGGCGAGGAGGCCGAGATATCTCTGAAGAACACGATCCTGGCCGACAACACCACGCCCAACCAGTACAGCGCGCTGAGCTGCCACGAGCCTCTGAGCGACGGGGGAGGCAACATGCAGTGGCCGGCCGAGAAGCCGAGCGGCAACGAGGACACTCCCTGCGTGCCGGGGATCGAGCTCGCCGACCCGCTCCTGCGCGAGCTCGCCGACTACGGTGGGCCCGTGCCGACCGCGGCGCTCGATCCGGCCAGCCCGGCCGTCGGTTTCGGAGCGGACTGCCCGCCGCCCGGCGTGGACGCGCGGGGCGAGCCTCGCGACGCGCCGTGCGACAGCGGCGCGTTCGAGCTGCAGCCCGACGACTAATCGAACGTTTTCGATTGACTCGGCACTAGTAGCACGTCAGGCCTCCAAGTTCGGGTAGAGCCTCCGCAGCTTGACCCGTGCGTCTACAAACTGAAGACCCTGAAGCGCGGGTGTCAGACACGCTGAAGCGCGGCGGGGGTAGATAATCAGTTGATTGGAAAGTTCCGT
>JAWOBP010000151.1:0-76667 GCA_046484285.1 Polyangia bacterium | reverse complement strand
CGCAGCCCGCGGGTCAAGGTGTTCTGCCGCGACCGGGAGCTGGAGGCGGAGCATCTCGAAATGGAGAAGCTGGCGGCGGGTCTCTACCGCGAGACGTTCGGGGCGTTTCGCCGGGCGGCGCTGATGGGCAGGCGCACCTCGATGGACTGGCCGCCGGGAACCTACCCGCCGTCCTCGCTGTGGCCGGTGGGAGCCCCGGCCGCGCCCTGCTGAGGCGAGCCCGAATCGAGACCGAGGCAAGGACGAAGAGCGCAGGCGAGCCGAAAAGCGGACGCCCGGCGCACCGCTGTGCCTTTTCGAGCGATCATTTGCGAAAAAGCGGCAGGCGGGGCGGCGCGGCGAGTGAACATCGAGCTTCCCCCGGCTGAAAAGGTCAACAGAAGCCGACACCGCCAGCCTTGGAGCCGAGCAAGCGCAACAGAACCAGCAAGCCGTATGGATAAGCCAAGACCAAACGCCGAAATAAACAATGATTTCGCCTTGATCCATGTAGTCCGTTTTGATCTCTTTTTTTGTTGAGCCCTTTGGACACTTGCCCAACTGGTGTATTCTTCTCTTCCGATGACCACTGGCCAACAGCCCACTCCACCCGACCCGGCGCGCGGTCGCGTCGGCTCGGGTGCGCTGCGCGCCTTCGGCAGCTCCCGCGACCCCAACTGCGGGCGCGTGCTGCTGGAGCGCTACCGGGTCGGTCCGCTGATCGCCCGCGGCGGAATGGGCTCGGTCTACTCGGCGCGCGACATTCGCGGCGGCGAGCGGCGCGCGGTCAAGATCCTGCACGAGGAGCTGGTCCTCGACTCGGCGCTGCGCCGGCGCTTCCTCAACGAGTCGCGCGCCGCCGGCCGGATCGACCACCCCTCGGTGGTCCGCATCCACGAGGTGGGGATGACCGGCGAGGGCCAAATCTGCCTGGTTATGGAGCTGGTCGAGGGCGGCGCGCTCAGGCGCCTGATGCACGCCGGACCGCTGGACGAAGGTCGCGCGGTCCTGATCGCCGCGGCGCTGGCCGAGGGGCTGGCCGCGGCCCACGATCAGGGCGTGATCCACCGCGACGTCAAGCCGGAGAACGTGCTGATCCCACGCAGGAGCGCCGCGGGCAGCGTGGCCAAGCTGGTCGACTTCGGAATCGCACGCATCATCGACGCGCCGCGGATCACGACCACCCGCCACGTGATGGGCACTCCCCAGTACATCTCGCCCGAGCAGGCGATGGGCTCTCACGCCGATCACCGCGCCGACATCTACTCGCTGGGCGTGCTGCTCTACGAGATGCTGACCGGATCGCTGCCGCTCGCCCACGACAATCCCGAGACGCTGCTGCGCATGCACATCGAGCAGCGGCCGCTGCCGATCAGCGCCGGCGACCAGGCGCGCAAGGTGAGCCCCGAGCTGGAGCGGCTGGTTATGCGCTGCCTGGAGAAATCTCCGGATCTGCGCCCGCAGTGGATGCGGGACGTGCTCGCCGCGCTGTCCCGTCTCTGATCAGCAGATCCTGGGCAGCAGCTCTCCCAGCGGCAGGCGGATCGCGCGGGTGGCGCCCAACTCGGTCTCCATCAGCAAGGACGGCTCTCCCCTCTCGACCCGACCGATCGCCGCGGCGCCTTTGCAGAGACGATCGGCTTTCAAAACGCGCAGCGCCGCGTCCGCCGCCGCGGCGGGAACGATCGCGATCAAACGACCCTCGTTGGCCACGTGCAGCGGATCGATGCCGAGCAGCTCGCAAGCGGAGCGCACCTCGGGACGCACCGGGATCGAAGCCTCGTCCAGCACAATCCGCGCCCCGGAGGCGCCTGCGATCTCGGTCAGGCTCTGCGCCGCCCCGCCCCGGGTCGGGTCGCGCAGCGCGTGGACCTCGATCCCCTCCTCTTTCAGCCTGCGTACCGGGGCGATCAGCGGCGCCACGTCGCTGAGCAGCTCGACCCGCAGCGGCAGCCCCTCGCGCCTGGCCATCACCGCCATCCCGTGGTCTCCCAGCGGACCGCTGACCAGCACCGTGTCGCCCGGCTCCGCGCGGCCGGCGGCCGGCCGGAAGCCCGACTCGACACGGCCGACCCCGGCCGTGTTGATGAAGATCCCGTCGCACGCGCCCCGCGCGACGACCTTGGTATCGCCGGCGACCACCTCGACCCCGGCCTCCTGGGAGGCCGCAGCCATCGAGTCCACGATCCGATCGAGTTCGTCGAGCGGCAGCCCCTCTTCCAGCACGAACCCGGCGGTCAGCCCGATCGGCTCCGCGCCGGCCATCGCCAGGTCGTTGACCGTGCCGCAGATCGCCAGCCTGCCGATGTCTCCGCCGGGAAAGAAGCGCGGATCCACGGTGTAGCTGTCCGTGGTCAGCGCCAGCTCTCCGACGATCGCCGAGTCGCCCAGCTCGCGCAGCGCGGCGTTCGCCAGCCGCGGCAGGAAATGCTCCTCCACGAGACGCTGCGAGAGACGTCCTCCGGCCCCGTGGGCCATCGTGATCATGTCGCCCGGTTCGCCGCTCAACTCGATCCTCCTGCGGAAAAGGCGTACGCCGCCGCGCACGACCCCTCGCTGCTGACCATGCAGGCCCCGACCGGCGTCTCCGGCGTGCAGCCGCGATCGAACAGCGGACACTCGATCGGCGCGATCCTGCCCTTGAGCACGTCGCCGCAGCGGCAGCCCGGCGGCTCCACCGGCTCGGGCAGCGAGACCTCGAAGCGACGCGCCGCGTCGCGGTCTGCGAGCTCCTCCCTCAACGCGAGGCCGCTTTGAGGAATCGTCCCCAGGCCTCGCCAGACGCTGTCGCACGGCTCCAGGGCGCGCGCGGCTATCTCCCGGGCGCGGGGGTTGCCCTCGGGACGCACCGCGCCGGGGTAGCAGTTGTCCACGCGCGGCTCGCCGCGCTGTGCCTGCTCGGTCAGCGAGGCGATCCCGCGCAACATCTCCACCGGCTCGAAGCCGGCCACCGCGCAGGGCACGCCGTGCCGCTCGGCAAGCGGGCGGTAGACCTCGCTGCCCAGGATCACGCTGACGTGCCCCGGGCAGAGAACGCCGTCCACCTCCAGGTCGTCGGCGGTCGCCAGCAGCTCCAGCGCGCCGGGAATCGTCTTGGCCGCGACCAGCATCGAGAAGTTGCGAAGCCCCTCGTCGCCGGCGCGCAAAAGCGAGGCCGCCAGCGCGGGCGCCGTCGTCTCGAAGCCGACTCCCAAAAAGACCACCTCCCGCCGCGGCTCCGAGCGCGCCAGCTCCAACGCGTCGAGCGGCGAGTAGACGACCCGCACGTCGGCGCCCCCGGCGCGCACCGCGGCCAGGCTGCGCGGCCGGCCGTCGATCGGGGATCCCGGCACGCGCATCATGTCGCCGAAGGTCGCCACGGTGAGCCCCCGCTCGCCGGCCAGCGCCAGCGCGTGGTCCACGTACGAGACCGGCGTGACGCAGACCGGGCAGCCCGGGCCGGATATCAGCCGCATCCCCTCGGGCAGCAGGCTCCTCAGCCCGGAACGCGCCGCGGACATGGTGTGCGTGCCGCAGACCTCCATGAAGGTCAGCGGCCGATCGGCCAGCCCGCGAATCCGCTCCAGCAGCCCGCGGCTCTGCTCGGAATTCGCCTTGCTCACTGGCGCCAGGACTCCTCCAGCCGCTGCAGCACGGCCAGCGTCTCGGCGGCCTCTTCCGGCTCGAGCCGCTGGATCGCGTAGCCGGCGTGCACGATCAGGTAGTCGCCGACCTCGAGCTCCTCGATCAGGTCGGTCGCGACGTCGAGCTCCACGCCGGCGGACGCCACCCTGGCCGTGCCCTCGCCGACCGCCAGCACCTCGAGCGGTGTCGCCATGCACATCTCTTCACCTCTTCTGGCTCTCCAGCAGGCACGCCGCGCAGGCGGCCTGACCGGCGGACAGCCCGCCGTCCCCGGGCGGCAGCCGCCGGGGCCACAGGGCGCTGGCTCCTCCCGCCTCTATCCCGCGCACCAGGCGGGCGAGCAGCAGCCGATTCACCATACACCCTCCGCCGAGCGCGACAAGCCGCCGGCCGGTCTCCAGCGCGGCCCGCGCCAGCCCGTCGGCCAGCCCGTTGTGAAAGCGCGCGGCGCGCAACGGCACGCGGTCGCGGTCCTCCACCAGCGCGGTCACCAGCGCCCGGGTGTCGAGCCGGTCGCCTTCGAGCGGCAGTGGATAGGCCTCGTCGCAGGCCTGATCGGCGACCGCCTCCAGCAGCGAGGCGGCCTCGCCCTCGTAATCCTGTTTTTCCGCCGTCAATCCCAGCAGCGCGGCGACACCGTCGAACAGCCGGCCGGCCGAGCTGCAAAGCGGCGAAACCGAGCGCAGCGGGCAGATCCCGGCGATCCGCTCGTCCCAGGCCTCGATCTCCGATCCGCCCAGGCCCGCGTCCCACAACAAGCTGGTCGCCATCCTCCCCGGCTCGCGCGCCGCCGCGTCTCCGCCCGGAAGCGGCACCGGGCGCAGAGCCGCGACGCGCTCGCAGCCCCGGTAGCCGCCCACCAGCACCTCGCCGCCCCAGATCGTACCGTCCTCTCCGAGCCCCACTCCGTCCAGTGACAGCGCCGCCAGCTCGGCGTCCGGCTCCAGGCCGTGCTCGAGCATCACCGCGGCCAGGTGGGCCCAGTGATGCTGGATGCGCACGATCGGCAGATCGCCCAGCTCGCGCTCGGCGTAAACCGAGGAGGCCAGGTCGGGATGCAGGTCGATCGCGACCGCTTCGGGCTCGACCCGCCCGAAGGCGAGCATGCGCTCCACCTCGGCGCAAAACGCTGCCTCGGCCCGCGCGTTGTCCAGGTCTCCCAGGTAGCGCCCCACCACCAGCTCGCCGCGCGCCAGCGTGGCGAGCGTGGACTTCAGCTCGGCTCCCAGCGCCAGCACCGAGCGCCACGGGAGGTGCGAGGCGTCGATCGGATCGGGCACGTAGCCGCGGCTGCGCCGCACGAAAATCGCGCCCAGCGGCGAGGTGCGCACCACGCTGTCGTCGTTGGCCACCTCTATCTCTCGATCGTGGAGCAGGTGGGCGTCGGCCGGCAGCCGTTCCAGCGCGTCGTCGTTGTCCGTGGTGATCGGCTCGGAGGGGTGGTTGCCCGAGGTCATCACCAGCGCGTCGAGCGGCCCGTCGAACAGCTGGTGGTGCAACGGGCTGTAGGCCAGCATCAGTCCCAGATCTGCGAGGCCGGGAGCCAGCCCGGCCGCCAGGCCGTTGTCCTCGCGCGCCGGAGCTAGCACGATCGGAGCCGCCGACGAGCAGAGCAGGCGCTCGTCCTCGTCGTCCAGCACGACCAGTCGCCGGGCGACCTCCGGGGCGCGCACCATCACGGCCAGCGGCTTGCGCGAGCGGTGCTTGAGTCTGCGCAGGCGCGCGACCGCCGCCTCGTTGCGCGCGTCCACCGCCAGGTGAAACCCGCCGATCCCCTTGATCGCCACCAGCTCTCCGTCCGCCAGCCGGCGCGCCGCCTCCTCGGCCGCGGCTCCCGGATCGTCCCGGCGCAGCTCGCGACCGCCGGCGACGATCCAGGCCCGCGGACCACAGACCGGACAGGCGATCGGCTGCGCGTGGTAGCGGCGATCGGTCGGATCCGTGTACTCCCGGGCGCACCTCTCGCACATCTCGAAGGCGGCCATCGTGGTTCCGGGGCGGTCGTAGGGCAACGAGCGCACGATCGTGTAGCGCGGGCCGCAGGCGGTGCAGTTGATGAACGGGTAGCGGTAGCGCCGGTCGGAGGGATCGCGCATCTCGCGCAGGCAGTCGGGGCAGACCCAGCGATCCGGCGCGAGCGTCATCCCTAGCGCGCCGCCCGGATCGGAGCTGGCCGCGATCGCGAACCCGCGCTCGTCGGACAGCGGCTCCAGCGGCTCCGCCTCGACCGCGTCCAGCCGGCCCGATGCGGGCAGATCATCGGCAAGCCGGCGGCGCAGCTCGTCCGCAGCCTCGGCCGTGCCCTGGATCTCGATCTCCACCCCGCGTCCGTCGTTGCGCACCGATCCGCTCAGACCCAGCTCGCGCGCCAGGCGGTAGACGAACGGCCTGAAGCCGATGCCCTGGACTATTCCGCGAACGGTGAGGCGGCGGCGAACGAGCAAGATCTAGCCTTCCCACAGGGAGCGGATCCTTCCGGCGAGATCCCCGAGCCCGCTGCGATCGGTGGCCGAAGTGACCACGACCTCCAGCTCGGGGTCGATATCGCGAATCATGCCCAGGCAGGCGTCGAGGTCGAAATCGATGTGGGGAATCAGGTCCGATTTGGTGATCGCCACCAGGTCGGCCTCGCGGAAGGAGACCGGGTACTTCTGCGGCTTGTCGGTCCCCTCGGTGGTCGAAAGGCAGACGATCCGCAGCGACTCGCCGAGATCGAACATCGACGGGCAGACCAGGTTGCCCACGTTCTCCACCAGCACCAGCCCGCCCGGCTCGAGGGGCAGGTGATCGATCGCGTGCTCGACCTGGTGTGCCGAGAGGTGGCAGGCCGTGCCGGTCTCGACCTGGTGCACGGGCGCTCCGCTCTCGGCGATCCGCCTGGCGTCGTTGTCGGTGGCCAGGTCGCCCTCGACCACCACCGCCGGGTGCTCGCCGGAGAGCAACGGGATCAGCTCGCCGAGCAGCCGCGTCTTGCCGCAGCCCGGGCTGCCGATGATGTTGACCAGGCGCCCGTCGATCGCTCCGAGGCGCTCGCGCAGGCGGTCGGCGTGAGACCTGTTGTGGGCCAGCACGTCCTGCTCGACCGAAATCGTCTCGCCGCCAGTGCGCGGCGGCGCCTCGGGCTGTCCGCATCCACAGTGCTCGCACATCGCAACCTCCGTACGACTCGCGCGCCGCGCGGTCGTCTATTCGACCTCGATCTCCATTATCTTCAGCTCGCGCCCGCCCTCGAAGGTGACCGGCCCGTGCTCGCACTCCGGGCAGACCACCCACATGCTGTCCGCCGAAAAGACGTGCCCGCAGGCCGGGCAGCGCGCCCGCGCCTCGAGCCGCTTCAGCTCGAGCTCCAGCCCCGGCAGCTCGGCGGCCTGGGCGGCGAAATCGAAGACGGTCTCCAGCGCCTCGGGCACCACGCCGCTCAGCGCTCCGCACTCGACGGTCACGCTCAGAGCGCGCCGGCCGTCGGGCAGGTGGGAGCGCACGCTCTCGCAGATGCTCTGGGCTATGGAAAGCTCGTGCATCGCGCGAAAAGTATACACCCCCTCGACACCGGGTCGAGCAAAGAGTCGCATGTGGATTCCGGTATCAACTGCAAGCCTTGAGGCTCGGACCGCAAAGCCGGCGAATCCTATTAGGTCGCTGAGGCGGAAACCTCTTCGGCGTCGGCGGGAGCGCGCTCGACGGTAACGCGATACTCCAGGCCAGCTCGCTCGACGCTGTCTTGCAGCGCGAGCTCGACGAACTGCTTCTCGCTGTAGCCAAGCAGGCGTGCAAGCTCGGCAGCCCTGCTCGCGCTGACCGACTTGCGACCCTTCTCGAGATCGCAAAGGTGAGATCGCGAAATCCCGAGTCTCTTCGCGAAATCGACCTGGCTCATCTCCTCGCCTTCGCGTATCGCGCGAACGAAACGACCAAGCGTCAGAGCCCCGCCAGCCAGATCTTCGAGAAATCGGACTTCACGACTTTTTTCAATAGCCATGCTTTGTAACCTCCTCCACGAGGACAATCTCCAGGCCCCCGCTTTCGGCAACACGGTAGATGGCATCGAAACTTTTCGAATCACAAACCGAGTGTACACATTTTTTGTGAACGCCGCAACCTTGCCGCATTGTTTCCTGGCCTGCTCATGCTCCAAACCCGGGATGAAGATCGGAGCGGGTTTTGCGTCGAAATTCCCGAACGGCCGACACGGTTCGTCGAAGATCCGTTATAATTCGTGCCGAAAGGAGCGCGGCTACATGTTTAGAACCAAGCCCAAGACCATCTTGATCTTCCTCGCTCTGGTCGTGGCCCTGGTCGCGGCGCGCGCCGAGGCGGTCAGCTTCACAGCCGAGGAAAAGGCGCGGCTGGCCAGGGGCAAGGCCGTCAAGAAGCCGCTCGCCGAGTCGGGAAAGAACGGCTTTTTCGGCGGAACCGGCTACACCGTGGTCAAGGCGCCGCTGCCGGTCGTCTGGGAGGCGATCGAGGACTGGGGCTCGTATCACCGCATCTTTCCCAAGACGGTCAGCTGCAGCGAGATGTCGCGCAAGGGCGACACGTCGCTGATCCGGATCGAGATGGGCCACAAGCTGATAAGCATCGAGTACCACATGACGATCAAGCGCGACCGGGACAAGAACATGATCTCGTTCAGCTTGGCGCGCAACCGGCCCCACGACATCGAGGAGACCCGCGGCTACTGGCGGCTGTTTCCGCAAAAGGGCGATCGCACCCTGCTCGCCTACGTGGTCGCGACGCGCGTCCCGGCCGGCCTGATCAACCTGATCGGCCCGCGCCTGGCCGACCAGATCGAGATCTCGCTGTTGAGCGTGCCTTCCAAGCTGCGCAAGTGGATCGAGAGCCCCAAGGGCGCCAAGTACTTCGCCGCCGCCGACTGAGCCGGCCTTCCCGCGCTTTACGCCGACCCCGAGGGACGACGCTGGTCTCGCGCGTATTCAAAAAAGATCTCCCCTGTTCCGCCCGGTGCATACTCGGGCTTTTCTCGCGTCTATCCGGGTGAAACGGCACGCAGCCGAATCTGGAGGTCGACGATGAGAGGCATCAGCACGACGATCGTTGCAATCGCATCAGCAGCCGCCCTGGCGCTGGCCGCGTCGAGCTCGGCGGCCGTGGATTTCAGCGCCGCGGAGAAGGATCGCCTCGCCGCTGGCAAGACCGTGCGCAAGCCGCTGGCCAAGTCGGGCGAAAACGGCTTCTACGCCGGCAGCAGCTACGCGCTGGTCGACGCGCAGGTCGGCGCGGTCTGGGCCGCGATCACCGACTGGAGCTCTTACCCGAAGATCCACCCCAAGACCCGCGAGGTGACCGAGGTCGCCAGCCGCGGCGACAGCCGCCTGGTCAAGATGGTGCTCGGCCACGAGCTGATCTCGGTCGAGTACCACATGCAGGTCGACCTGGAGGCCGACGAGCACGTGCTGCGCTTCAGTCTGGCCAAGAGCCGGCCGCACGACATCGTCGACTCGCGGGGCTACTGGCGCCTCTTCCCGCAGGGCGACGGCCGCACGCTGGTCGCCTACGTGGTGGCCGCCCGCGCGCCGATGGGCGTGATCAACCTGCTGCCCGACCGCCTCAGCGCCAAGATCGAGCGCGCCCTGCTGGGCGTCCCCGGCCGCCTCAAGCGCTGGGTCGAGGGCCCCTCCGGCACCCGCTACCGCACCCTGACCGCCAGCCGCTGAGGCTCCCAGGCTCCTGGACCACCCGAGTCGCGCCCCGACTACAGCAGTCGCATAAAGTCGGGCCTGGCTCCCGCCAGGTCCGGATCGCCGAGCACCTCGTCTATCTCGTCCAGCATTTTGGCCTTGCCCTTCTGGAAGGTGCCGCCGATCGGCAAGAAATTCGAGGCGTGGTTGGCGCGGAAGATCACGCCGTCGGCCTCGACCGCCGCCACCAGCATCCGCAGCTCCTCGAGAAACTCCCGCGGCGTCAGCTCCCGCCAGCTCGGATCGCCGAAGCGCCTCGAGTAGCGATCGCTGCCCGGCTCCAGCATCAGGCTCAGCGCCGAGGCGAAGCGGGGCCGTATCTCGTCGATCAGCCGCGCCGACTCCTCGGCGTGGCGCGCCGAGAGCCGCGGGCCTCCCAGCCCCAGCACGATCGTGGCCGAGAGCTTGATCCCGGCCTCGACCGGCTTGCGGCACAGCTCGACCATCTCGTCGTGGGTGACCCCCTTGTGGACCCGCCGCAGGATCTCGTCGTCCCCGGACTCGAAACCCACGTAGAGCTGGACGAGACCGTCGCGCCGCAGCCGCTCGAGCTCGGCGACCGACTTGCGCGCGAAGTTGCCCGGCGTGGCGTAGGCGCTGACTCTCCTCAGCCGGGGAAAGGCTCGGCGCAGCTGCTCGAGGATCTCGGCGAGCCGCCCGGTGGAGAGCGCCAGCGCGTCGCCGTCGGCCAAAAAGACCTTGCGCACGCGCCCGCCGAGCTCGCGTCCGGCCCACTCGATCTCGGCCAGCAGCTCCTCCCGGGGCCGCGCCCTGAAGCGCTTGTTCGCGTAGGTGAAGCAGAAAGCGCAGCGGTTGTGCGAGCAGCCCAGCGTGGCCTGAAGAATCAAGGCGTCGGCCTCGGAAGGGGGGCGAATGACCGGTTGCTCGTAGCTGATCAAGAACGTCTCCACTAGTGCCTCGTCAACCTCTCCCGTTCGGGTGAGAGCGGCCCCTGGCCACGATCCCGGCGTCACTCCTCCTCGACGTGGCGCTGCCACGCCTTCGTCGTCCTTCCTTGGCCTCGCGGACAGTTGCTCGCTCTACCCGAACGTTTTCGATTGACGAGGCACTAGAATCATCGCCAACTGCGCAGGATGCAGGAGATAGAAACAGCAACGCCAGCGCGATCAGCTGCGAACGATTTCGGTGATGGGGCCTTTTTGAATTGTCACCGCGGACTATATCGAAATTTCGGGGGGGATGAACCGTTCATTGCGACTCTCCTCTTCTCCGCAGTTGATAAAATGCGTCGACTACACATTTTCTTTTTCTTCGCTACCACTCACCGCGCGAATCGTCAAGGCTTGATCTGTGATCAGCTATGGCTGTTGATTTCGGGGCCGCCGATCTCTTCGGCAACCTCTATTTCCCTTTGACCAGGCCGGACACCGGCGAGGCCACGGCCTTTCCGCCCCCGGAGAAGACGTAGCCCGCGTGGGGCAGGACGACCATCGAGGCCCGCTCGCGGGGCGAATCACCTTCCAGGCAGCGATCGACCTCGGCGAGCAGCCCCTCGCGAGCTCCGGGGTAGAAAAACCCCGCCACAGCAGCGTCGCGTTTGCTCATGTCAGGGATCGTAGAACGCCGAGCCCCATCCGGCAAGGGAGAGATCGGACCCTTTTCGAGAGATCGGACAACCCAAGGGCAATTTCACTGGGCGCTACAGCAACTCGGTGCCTTTGATCCTGTCGCGCAGGGTGGTGCGGGGGACTCCCAGCTCTCGGGCGGCGGAGGCCACGTTGCCTCGGTGCCGCTCTATGATCTCCTCCAGGTGTTTCGTCGAGAGCTTGCGCAGGTGCGCGGCGGATCGCTTCCTGCGGGCGCGGGCGATCGGTCGCTGCTCGTCCAGAATCAGCGCATTTTCCGGAATCCGGGCGCGGGAGGAGAACGCGGCGGCGCGGTACAGCACGTTGCGCAGCTCGCGCGCGTTGCCCGGCCACTTGCAGCTCTCGAGCAGGCGCAGCGCAGCGGCGGAAAGGCGGCGCACACCGACCTCCTTTTCCATCCGCGTCAAAAAGTGCTCGGCCAGCGGACCGATGTCCTCGGGGCGATCGCGCAGCGGGGGAGTGGAGATACGCAACGCCGCCAGCCGGTGGTAGAGGTCGGCGCGAAAATCTCCGCGCCTTACCATCTCGCGCAGGTCGCAGTTGGTGGCGGCCGCCACGCGCACGTCGACCTTTGCGTCGCGTTCCGCTCCCAGGCGGCGCACGCGGCCGTCGTCGAGCACGCGTAGCAACGCCGCCTGCTGGGCCGGGGGCAGCTCGCCAATCTCGTCGAGGAACAGCGTCCCGCCGTCGGCCTGCTCGAACACGCCGCGGTGAATGCTGCCGGCGCCGGTGAACGCGCCGCGCTCGTGGCCGAACAGCGCGTCTTGCACCAGCGACTCGGACAGCGCGCCGCAGTTGATCGTGACCAGCGGGCCCCGCCGCCGCGGGGAGCAGTCGTGGATCGCCCTGGCGACCAGTTCCTTGCCGGTTCCGGTCTCGCCCTGGATCAGCACCGGAGCGCCCAGCGCGCCGAAGCGCCGCACGTCCATCCGCAGAAGGCGCATCGCGGCGGAGCGCCCCACCAGCCCCAGGTCGTCGGAGATCGCGCCGCCGGCATCCGGCCCGGGCTCGCCGTCGAGATCCTCCGGGGCCGCGGCCCGCAGGCTCCCGATCTCCAGGGCGTAGGGACCCAGCGCCAGCCGCTTGCCGGGCTCGACCGGGCGGGCCCGCTCCTCGGCCAAAGAGGGATCGGGACGCGAGAGCCAGCGTCCGTCCTCGCCCCGGTACAGCAGCAGCCGCCGCTCGCCCGCTCCCTCGCCGGCCAGCACGATGTCGTCGCCCGGATCCGATCCCACCGAGCAGGTGTCACCCGGCAGCGGGTGGTGAATCACCGGTCGGCCCTCGTGGTACAGCGTGATCGATTCCATTTTGCACCTCCGCAAATCAATGGCTGTACCCCCTACATCGGACGATCGGCCCTGGGAGTTGCAAAAAAGTTGATGTCTACGACCCGCTGTGCAGCAACCGGTGAAGCTCGCTGCATTTTTTGACGACAGGCTTACCTTTGGGGACCGAAACGATCTTGAGCCTGATGCCCTGTTCGCACAGGGTCTTCTGCTCCACCTGGCGCAGGCTCAACCCTTTACGCGCTACGACCAGGCCCAGCACTCTGCCCCCGTGCCGTGAATTCGCGGTCGTCTCCGCTTGGAGTCTGTCGTGGCTGCCGCTCGTGTTCTTGCAAACGTGACGTACCGACTCTTTGATTTGTCGGACCGCGTGGCCGGTGTGTGAGCCCTTGAGCTCGACGAAAACCGGTGTCACGCGAAGCTCACCGGCGGCACGACACAAGAACAGTGCGTCACAACGAAGGCCGCCGTTCCCACGTTCGCCTCCGAGGTCGAACAGCGCAGCAACCACCTCGTCACCACGCCGCACCTTTTTTATCGAAAACGAACGGCCGGATTCTCCGATCCGATTGCCACCGAACAGCTCTACGTCGGACGAGACTGCTGCGAGAGCATCACGCAGAGCGCTCACCGCGGTTGTCCTTCGTCCAGCAGCTTTTCGAATTCGCCTCCCAGATCATCAGCCACTCGCTCCAACTCCTCCGCGTCTACCAGTCCTGTCCCGTCTCGATCCATGATGTCGCGCCGCCGGTCTCCGAGACAATAGGCGCTGACCCTGTCGGGAGAGATTGCAAGAGCCGAATCTTGCTTGTAGGTCCCCGCGCCGCGGTTCAAATGGCGTTGTATCAGATTATTGAGCCGATAGAGCATGTACGGAGAATGGGTGGTCAACACGACCCTGTTGCCGCTATCGATCAACAACGCGATGGCATCCATGATCTTGACCTGTGCCACCGGGTGCAGGTGTGTCTCGGGCTCCTCCAGGTAGTAGTCCGCCTCGATGCCGCGATCGAGGTAGGCCTCGGCAACTGCGAAAAACGGCCAGGCCTCCATCTGCCCCGACGCCACCGCCTCTATCGGAAGAATTTTGGCCGACTTTCCGTCGCCGTTGCTGGTCTTCCACTTCCAGATCCTTCTTCCGCGCTTGGGAACATAGGCTGCCCCACGAAGCGCGGCGCGCTGCAACTTGCGCAAGCGGCGACCGGCCGCCGGCGACTCCGCGTAGCGATCCAACGCGGTCTGCAAAGTGTTGGCGAATTCCCGGACCGGCAACGGCTGGTAGTCGGAAAAAAGGATCTTGGGCTGCTGCTGGATGAACCGCGTGAACAAAGATCGCTCGGTAGGTACGAAAATCTGCGGACGGGTGGGTTTGCTCAGCTTCGCCGGCGAGCGCTCCCAGTCACTTGTCCAACTCTCCATTTTTCTGCCCAGCATCCTGCCGGGGGAAATCCGTCGATTGGCCTGGTACACGGAGAGGGTCAAATCGGACTCGACGCCTTTGGGACGGTATGCAATCCGCGCTTTCTGATTGGCGAAGTAGCCGAAAGAGACTCCCCGCAGATCGTCGAGCAGCCCGCGCACCAACTCCGCCTTCCATGCTTTTTGTTTGCGGAGGTCTGGCTTGAAGCGGTTGGCCAGATGACCTTCGAGACCGCGGAAGAAATAGAGCAACTGAGCCACCAGCGACTTGCCGGTGGCCTGCTCTCCGGCGATGACGGTCAACTCGCGCGGCTTCAGCACGACCCGCTCAATCGGTCCGAGGTCGCTTACCTCGAGACGTTCTTCCTTGCTCGCTCGTCTGCCTCTCGTGCCCATCGCGCCCCCTTGACCGGATGGTATCGACCCTACTTCTCCTCGCCATCGTCCGCCTGATCCGCGTCGGGCGCGGTCTGGCTCTCGTCCGCGGACGGGGCGTCTTCTTCGGCGATCTCGGGGTCGGGGGCCTGGTCGGCGCTCGCGGCCGCGAGCTGGTCCTCCTCGTGGATGGTGCCCTTGGCGCCCCAGCGGGCCAGCAGGAAGCAGGTCAGCCCCAGGCCGACCAGCATCAGGATCGAGATCAGCTCGCCTGTCAGGCTCTCGTACCACTCGTGCGGGGTCTCGCTGAGCTGACCGTCGACCAGCTTCATGTCGATCCCGATGCTGATGAAGCGGTTGGGAGCGCCCAGGTCGGGCAGGCGCAGCGCGGCGGTGATGATGCCGAAGATCGCCGCGCCCGCCATCATCCCCGAGGCGATCAGCGTTCCCTGCTCGGCGCGCGCCTTGCGTGCCCGCTCGGAGCCGCCGGTCCTGGAGACCAGCCAGGCGGTGAAGGCCCCGGCCAGGATCGCCATGTTGATCCCGATCGGCAGGTACATGCCCAGCGCGAAGGCCAGCATCGGAGTGCCCGACATGAACAGCACCACCGCCATGATCCCGCCCAGGCCGTAGAGCAGCCAGGGCTGGTTGGCCGGGTCGGAGAGCAGACCGCGGCTGACCGCGGCGATCATGTTCGCCTGCGGGGCGGGCAGCTGCTTGGTGTTGGAGATCAGCTCGCCCGAGGCCGGGTCCTCGACCAGGAAGTGGTAGCTGGAGTCCATCAGCGGAATCACGACCGCGACCACCACGGCCGCCACCGCGATCCCGAGGAACTTCCAGCGCTCCTGCTGCCTGGGCGTGGCTCCGATCCAGTACCCGATCTTGAAGTCGGAGACCAGCGCTCCCGAGGTGCTCAACGCCGTGCAGACCGCGGTGCCGACCACCAGCGCGACGAACATTCCGCCCTCCCCGCGCAGCCCGACCAGCACCAGCACCAGGATCGTGAACACGACCGTGATCAGCGTCATCCCCGAGACCGGGTTGACGCCCACGATCGCGATCGCCTGCGCCGCGACCGGAGTGAAGAGGAACGAGAGCAGATAGCCGACGATCGCGCCGACCAGGGCGTACAGCAGCGCGTCGTTGACGGTGTAGGGCTCGCCCGTCGCCGAGTCGACCGTGGTGATCGCCACTACGAAGAACAGGATCGCGAGCAGCGCGGCCATCGCGAACTGGATCAGCAGCACGTTCTTGGGGTTCATGTCGATGTCGGTGCGCGGGTCGTCGCTCTTCTTGGCCCCGCCCTTGAGCCCCTTGAAGCCCAGCGAGATAGACCCGCCGATGATCTTGCCCAGCCGGATGATGCCGACCAGGCCCGAGACCGCGATCGCGCCGATACCGATCGGCTTGATGAAGGCGGCGAAGATCTGGCCGGAGCTCATCGAGCCGATCTCGTACGAGGAGCCGGCGTACTGGAAGTCGCCCAGCTGCGAGCCGAAGGTGTAGACCATCGGCACCAGCACCAGCATCGCCAGCACCGATCCCGAGGCGATGATCGAGGCGTACTTGATGCCGATAATGTAACCGAGCCCGAACAGCGCCGCGATCGCGATCACCGAGACGCTGAACCGCGAGGACTCCATCGCCTCGCCCGCGCCGCCGAGCAGCACGCCGGTGCTGACGTCCGCCGGCCAGAGGTGGACCGCCTCGACCAGGAAGTCGTAGCCCGCGCCCAGGAAGAAGGCGATGATCAGCACCTTGCCCGCGGTGGGTCCGCTCGACTCGCCCGAGCACAGGATCTCGTTGACCGCCGTGGCCTCGGGGAACGGCAGCTCGCCGTGCTGCTCGCGCACGAAGTACTTGCGCAGCGGGATGATCAGCACCACGCCCAGCGAGCCGCCGATGAAACAGGCCAGGAAGATCTGCCAGAACTCGGGCTCCAGCTGGTTGATGTACAAGGCAGGCACGAGGAAAGCCGCGCCGGCGGCCACCACCCCGGAGGCCTGTCCGATCGACTGCACGATCACGTTCTCAAGGATCGTGCTGCGCTGCTTCTTCATCTTGCCGAAGAAGATCGCCAAGATGGCGATCGGAATCGCAGCCTCGATCCCGTTGCCGGCGCGCAGCGCGATGTAGACGCAGGCCGCGGCGAAGATGGCCGTCAGGATCAGCCCGATCGTCACCGACCAGGAAGTCACCTCGGGGCGCAGGTCCCCGGCCGGGACGATCGGCTCGTACTTCTCGCCCGGCTTCAGCCTGCGGTAGGCGTTGTCGGGCAGCAGCTTGATCTGCTTGCTCGGAGCGTTGGGCTCGCCCATGCCGTTCTCCTTTTTTGCTATGTCAGCTCTTTACCAGCATGATCTCGGTCTGCGGCTCGGAGAGATAGCGCACTCCGTCCGCGGTGACCACCACGATCTCCTCCATCGTCGCCACGCCGTGCTCGGGCACGGTCAGCCGCGGCTCGATGGTGTAGCACTGTCCTTCCTCCACCACGGCGTAGGGGCGCTCGCCGTAGCGCTCCCACTCGGGGCAGAGCAGCCCGGCGCCGTCGTGCGCCTCGCGCCCGATCTGGTGGCCGAGCGCGTGCGGGTACTCGTCGTAGCCCGCCGCGGTGATGTGCCCGCGGGCGACCGCGTCCACGTCCTTGCCCTGCACGCCGGGGCGGATGAACTCGCCGGCCTTGCGGATTGCGTCGCGAATCGTCTCGAAGCCCTTGCGCACCGCCTCGGGCGGCTCGCTCTCGCCGGGAGCGAGGCAGTACCAGGTGCGCTGCAAGTCGGAGCAGTAGCCCTGGTAGCGCATCCCGAAATCGACGTTCATCAGGTGCCCGGGCAACATCTCGCGGTCGGTGGGACCGGCGTGGGCGCCGGCCGACTCGGGCCCGGTGAAGACCGCCGGGCAGTGCTCCGGATCCCAGGCGCGCTCCAGGCCCTTGCTCTCCATGATCTCGACCATCACCGCGGCGATCTCCTTTTCCGTCATCCCGGTCGCGATGCGGTCATTCATCTGCGAGAAGAGGTCGACGGTCTCGGCGCAGGCCCGCTCGATGCGCTCCAGCTCGGGCGGCATCTTGCGCGAGCGCAGGCGCGAAACGATCTCTTCCGAAGAGACCAGGCGCTCGGCGTAGGGAGTGCCCTCCAGGATCTCGCCGAGCAGCAGGAACTGGCCGTGGGTCAGCCCGTCGGCCATCTCGTCGTTCTTGGAGAAGTTGATCGCGATCTCGGCCGGGTCGAGGGAGGCGAGGCGCTCGCGCAGCGGCCGGCTGACGCCCTCCAGGTAGGGCACGACCTCGTAGTGGCCCAGCGCCCGGAAGGCCGGCTCCTCGAGCGAGCCCACGATCGCGACCCGCTCTCCGCCGCGTCCCACCAGGAACGCCGAGGGCCAGGTCACGTTGCCTCCAACCACCAGGTCGATGCACGGGTCGTGCACCTTCGAGGACTCGCGGGCGAAGATCATCCAAAGGTCGATACCCAGCTCGTCCAGAATACCGGCCGCCTGCTCGAGCTTTGCACGGATCATTGGCATGCCTCCAGTCTTCAGACTGCCTACACTATGAGGCACGCAAGCGCGTGTAAAGCCGAAGATGAGCACTCCGCGCTGTGGGGAAAACGTTTCGGGCCGGGGGTCCGGTGGGCGGCGCTCGATCACGATACCCCGACTCGAAGCGGGTGAGCCGGCTTTTTGGGCCGCGTAGAACCTCTCGCCGTCGTACGACCACCCCACCCAGCAGGCCGGACTACGGCCCGGATCTCCGTCGTCGAAGCCGATGTCCTTGGGAGGATTGATTGTTGTCCCGTACCAGGCCATCACCATCGGCAGCACCAGCGGGACTCCCCGTTCTCCCACATCGTGTCCGTGCCCACGTAGCCGCACTGCTCCGTGGAGGTCAGCCCCAGCTGGTAGGAGTACAGGATGAAAACTTCGCGACCGATGGGCCCGCAAGCGTTTTCTCGCGCCGGCCAGGCGCAAAGGACGAAGTACGGACGTCACCTTTCGTCGGCGAGCAACTCTTCGCTGGTGGGATCGAGCACCATCTCGACGCTGATCCCGAGGAGCTGTCACGGGCGGTCTTGCGACCTCATTGGCTGGGTCGAGCCCGCGCTCGATTTTCGCTCTTTTCCGGCTCCGGCTCGCGCAGGGCCTTGGGCGACTCGCCCGGCGCGTCGGTGGTCGGCGCTCCGGGCGGATCGGGCGGCAGCTCGATCGGCATCGTGCCGCTCCTGCCCTCCAGGCGCCCCTCCATGTTCGCCCGCGCCTGGGCCAGCGCGATTCGCGCCCGCCTCTCGATCTCGTCTACGATCCGCACGTAGGCCCGCACGTTCTTGACCGCCTTGTCGAAGTGCAGCGCGTTGTCGTGGCACAACCCCAGGTAGTAGTGGATCTCCGGGTGCCCGGAGCTGTAGTGGGCTTGATCCACCACCAGCTGCTCCAGGATCTCTACCGACCGCTCGCAGTGCTCGCTGTCCTCCGGGTCGGCGTTCGAGAACTGCAAGTAGCCCTCGAGCAGCATCATCTGAGGCCCGCCGCGGTCCCGCAGGTGCCGCGGAATTCGTTTCAAGCGCTCCAGCGCGTCGCGGTGGGCGCCCAGCTCCAACGAGCGATTCACATCCGCCACCCGCCGCTCCAGCTCTGCGGCCTGGGCCTCGGACAGTCCAGGCTCCGGGTTGGGGCCCTCGATCTCGGGCAAGGGCGCCCCGCCCGCTCCGCCCAACAGGCTCGCGACACGCGCGACGTGCCGTACGAAGGAGTCGTCCTCCGCGCGCTCGGCGGCCAGATCGAGACACGCGCTCGCCTCGCGCTTGCGGCCGTTGGACAGCAAAGAGAGCGCCATCTCGGCCAGCTCGCGGGCGCCCCGCGCGCCGGGGCTCAGCCCGCTCAGCTCCCGCGAGATGCGACCGAAGCGCCACTTCTCGGTGTAGATCGTCGCCAGGTAGCCGGCGAAGCTGCGAAACGAGATCAGGTCGTGCGGCGCCGAGAACTCGATCAGCGCGTTGTCGTCCGTGTTGACCGGGAGCTGCTCGCCGGGCGGACGGCCCGGGCCGTCCGTGTACTCGAGCAGCTCCTCGCGGTCGACCAGCAGCACGCGGGCCAGCGCGTCCGTGGGCGAGAGCACGTAGGCGCGCTCCAGCTCGGCCGCGACGCGCGGGTCGGACATCGCCGCGCGCACCCGCGAGAGATCGAGATCGATCGGGCTGAAGGAGCCGAGCAGCACCGTGTCCGACGAGAGATCCTCGCAGGAGAAGACCGCCACGTGGGGAAAAACGCTGGCGAAGGTGCGAAAGATCATCTTGATGTTCTCGGGGCTCAGCTCGTAGAGCTGGACCCACTGGGCGAAGATGCCGTCGGGCTCGAGCGCCCCGGCCGAGGAGCGGAAGCTCTCCTGGGTGAACATGTTGGACACGCCGGTGATCCAGGGATTGGAGGGCTCGGAGACGATCACGTCGTACTTCTCGGGAGAGGCGGCCAGGAAGTTGCGGCCGTCGTTGTTGTGGATCGTGACCCGCTCCTCGATCACCAAGGTGTCGAGGTCGGCCGGATCGTACTCGGGGTTCGGCTCGCCGCTGCTCGGATCGCGCGGGCGCCGGTAGACCAGGTGGTTGACCGCGAACTCCGGATCGATCGTCTCGCCCTCCATGCTGCCGAACACCGACGAGGCGGCGACCACCGCGCTCTCCAGCTCGACCACGTCGACGTGCTCGACCGGAAACTGCAACGCCGAACCGACGGTGACGCCGGAGCCGAAACCCACGATCGCCACGTCCAGATCCTGCGGCCCGCGCGGGTGGAGCAGCAGCGGATAGGCCGCGATCATGATCTGGGTCGGCATGTCGTCGCCGTTGGAGGCGTCGACCTTGCCGTTGTTCTTCAGCGCGAAGTGGCGTCCCCACAGCTCGATCGAGACGGTGGTGGTCACCCCGTCGTAGTAGTACTTGATGTCCGGCGCTCCCCAGGATTCCTCGTCGAGCGCGTCCTCCATCAGCGAAAGGCGAAAGACCCCGATCGTCATCTCGGCCGGATCCCAGCCCGGCGCTCCCACCAAGAACAGCGCCGCCAGACCCGCCGTCGCGGCCGCGGCCGCGGCGCGCGCGATGCGCCTCAACCGCGAGAGGACCAGCAGCGCGAGGCCCAGCGCCGCGTAGATGCTCACCGAGAGGAAGAAGCTGATCTGCATCCCGGCGCCGTCGAATGTGCGGGAGAAGAGCGGAACGAAGACGAACGCCGAAAGGAAGGAGCCGCAGATCGAGCCGAGTGTGTTGAGCGCGTAGACCCCGCCCACGTCGCGCCCCACGCTGCCCAGACCCCTGGCCGCGATCCGCACCGTCAGCGGGAAGGTGGCGCCCATCCCCAGCGTGGAGGGCAGCACGGCCAGCGCGGCGACGCCGAACATCAGAAACTGCACCAGCCCCACGTGCTGCTCGTAGGCCTCGATGTGGCCGGTGACCAGCGTGGCGAAGGTGCGCGGCAGATCGTCCATGTACAGGTAGTTGGCCGCGGCGCAGGCCGCGATCGCCAGCTCCACCAGCGCCAGAGCCACGACCGGGTCGCGAATCCGTTTCGACCAGCGCGACATCAGCGCGGCTCCGCCCGCCAGCCCGATCAGGAACGCCAGCAGCACCAGCGCGAAGGAGTAGACCGACGAGCCGATGATCATCGCCATCGCGCGGTTCCAGACGACCTGCAAGTTCATCGCGGCCAGCCCGGAGAGGAAGAAGCCCCACAGCGCCACGCCGCGCTCCGCGGGACGGGGCTCGAACTGGCGAAAGCCCTCGACCGCGGTGGCGATCTCCACGTCGCGATCCTCGGCGTCGGCGGCCGGCTCGGCGGCGCGGGTCATGCGGCGGCGCAGCGCCAGCACGGCGATGCAAAGCGCGATGTTGGTCCCGCCGGCGACCGCGTTGGTCGCGGCCAGTCCCACGCCGGGCAGCAGCGCGAAGGTTGCGAGGAACACGCCGCACACCGCGCCGAAGGTGTTGAGCGTGAACAGCGTGCCGATCCGCGAGCCGACGCGCAGCATGTGACCGCGGTGCCGCACCACGTGGCGCGAGAGCAGCGGCAGGGTGGCGCCCATGCAGGTGGTGGGCACGATCAGCACTGCGGCGACCGCGGCGAAGCGCACCAGCGAGTACAGCCAGAAGCTGTTGCCCATGTTGGCGACCATCCAGCGATTGAGATCCGGGTAGAAATCGCGAATCAGAAGCGGAATCACCAGCGCGCAGAGGCCCACGATCCCCTCGGCCGCCGCGTAGAGGCTCAGCGTGTCGCGCAGCCTGTCGGCGAAGCGTCCCAGCAGCCACGAGCCGAGCGCCATTCCGCCCATGAAGCAGGTCAGCACCGTCGAAATCGCGAGCGTCGTCGCGCCGAAGACGTGCTCCAGCATGCGGGTCCAGACGATCTCCAGGGTCAACCCGGAGACGCCGGACAGCACGAACGCGACCAGGATCAGCGGATGCAAGCCATACCTCTTCGAGCGGCGCAGCACGCCGATTTTGCGGGAGTATACGAACCGGCGCCGAGCCTGTCACGCCGCGCAAAACAACGGTTCGGCCGACGCTGATCGATCCGATCGTAACTGCTTCCTTCGCGTCTCTTCTTTCCCTTGGCTCGCTTCAGGCCCGGGAGGCGCGGCGCTCGTGGCGGCGGCGGGCCCGCTCCTTGGGGTCGACCTGGATCACGGTGTACAGCGCCGGAATCAGGAAGAGCGTCATGAAGGTGCCCAGGCCGATCCCCCACACGATCGTGTTGGCCATCGGTCCCCAGGTCAGCGACATTCCTCCCAGCCCGGTCGCCATCGGCAGCAGCCCGGCCATGGTGGTCACCGAGGTGAGGATGATCGGCCGCAGCCGCAGCTTGCCGCCCTCGATCACCGCCTCGAACGGATCCATCCCCTCGCGCCTGCGGGCGTTGATGAAGCTGACCAGCACGATCGCGTCGTTGACCGCCACGCCGGCCAACGCGACCCAGCCGTAGAGCGCCAGCACCGAGAACGGATTGCCCGAGACCAGCAGGCCGAGCGTGGCGCCGACGAACGCGAGCGGCACGGTGCCCAGCACCACCAGCGGCTGGATGTAGGAGCGGAACTGGGAGCCGAGGATGATGTAGATCAACAGGATGCCCAGCGCGAAGAGCTGGCCGATCCCGGCCAGCGACTCCTTGAACTCCTTGAACTCGCCGGAAAAATCGAGACTGACGCCCGGGTGCCGATCGCGGATCTGTTCGAAGCGCCGCTGAATGGCCGCGTTGGCCTCCACCGTGTCGGTGCGCTGCTCGTCGAGGTTGGAAAAGACCGTGATCGCCCGCTCGAGCTTGTAGCGGCGAATCTGGTCTATGCTCGGCCCGAGCTCGAGCGATGCCACGTCTCCGAAGCTGATCGCCTCGCCGCCGGGCGCGATCAGCGGCAGGTCGAGCACGTCCTCCGGCGCCTCCAGCCGCCTCGAGTCGAGGCGCACCACGATCGCGATCTCCTCGTCGCCCTCGTACATCGTGTCGGCCTCGACCCCGTCGATCGCCCGCATCAGCGCCATCCCCACCCGAGCCGTGTCCAGGCCGTGCATCGCGGCTCGCCGCGGATCCACGCGCAGCCTCATCTCGCGCTTGCCCGACTCGAAGTCGTCGCCGACGTCCACCGCGCCGTCCACTGCGGACAGCTCCTCCTTCAGCTCCTCGGCGA
Organism: Polyangia bacterium; assembly: GCA_046484285.1. Classification (GTDB taxonomy): domain Bacteria; phylum Myxococcota_A; class Polyangia; order JAAYKL01; family JAAYKL01; genus CAZHCG01. The sequence continues at coordinate 54,010 of JAWOBP010000151.1, read as the reverse complement.
CCGCCTCGAGCTCGTCGAAGAAACGTCCCTTGACCTTTGCCTCGATCGGTTTGCCCGTGGGCGGCCCCTGGTTGATCTTGGCCAGCTCCAACCGCTCGGGGCCGGCGACCTCGAGCAGCCGTCCGCGCAGGTCCTCGATGATCTCGTCGGTGGTCCGCGCGCGCTCGTAGATCGGCGTCAGGTCGAGCCACAGCTGGCCGACGTCGGTGCGGTAGATCCAGTCGTCGTCGGTCACGATCAGGCCGGCGGTGGCGTGCACCGAGCGCAGCTCGTCCTCGGGCAGCTCGGCGGCGATCTCCTCCAGCTCCTCCAGCGTCTTCGAGGTGGTTTCCAGGTTGGTGCCGACCGGCATCCGCATCCGCACCTGGAAGGTGCCCATCTCCTCCCCGGCGTACAGATCGACCCCGATCACGCCGGTCATGATCAGCGATCCGGCGCCTGCCAGCAGCGCCGGCACCAGCAGAAAGCAGAACAGGTAACGCCGGCGGAGCACGAAGCGCAGCGCTTTTTCGTAGCTGCCGCGCAACGAGACGATCCACTGCCGCTCGGCGCGGATGGGGCGATCCCGTCCCGGCCACTCGGCCAGGTGGGAGGGCAGGATGAAGAACGCCTCGATCATCGAGGCCAGCAGCGCCAGGCTGAGCGCGATCGGCACGATCCGCAGAAACTTGCCCATGATGCCCGGCAGCAGGATCAGCGGCAGGAAGGCGGCGATCGTGGTCGCGGTCGCCGAGAGCACCGGCAACATCACCTCCGTCGTCCCGTCGATCGCGGCCTCCCGCCAACGTTTGCCCTGTTGGCGATGCCGATAGCAGTTCTCCACGATGATGATCGCGTCGTCGACGATGATGCCCAGCACCAGCACCAGGCCGAACAGCGAGTTGCCGTTGAACGACTCGCCCATCCGGTGCATCGCGATGAAGGCGGCCAGGAAGCTGAGCGGAATGCCCAACGCCGCGATCAGCGCGTTGCGCACGCCCAGCACGGCCAGCAGCACGACCAGCACCACCGCGAAACCGGCCACGGCGTTGCGGCTCAGCTTGGAGAGGATATCGCGGATCTGCTCGGAGGTGTCCTGGGTGAACGAGACCCGCACCAGCTCGCCGTGGCGCCGGTCGAACTCGCGGGCCACGCGCTTTATCTCGTCGGTTATCTCGATCGAGTTGCCCTCGGCCTGCTTGGAGATCTGCAACGAGACGACCGGATCGCCGTCGAGACGGCTGCGGGTCCGCTCGTCCTCGAAGCCCGGCGTCACGACGGCCACGTCGCCGACCCGCACCGTCCCGCCATCGGGAGCGGAACGGACGATCACGCGTTCCACCTCCTCGGGCGAGGCGAACTCGCCCACCGTGCGCACCAGCATCTCCCTGCGGCCGAAGGACAGCTTGCCGCCCGGCACGTCGACGCCGTGGGTCGCGATCGCCAGCCGGATCCGCTCCAGGCTGGCGCCGTATCCCTCCAGTGCGACCGGGTCGGCCTCGATCCACAGCTCGCGATCCCGCGCGCCGGTGATGTCCACCTTGGAGACGTCCGGAATCTCGCGCACGCTGTCGCGCAGTTCCTCGGCCAGGTCGATCAGGCGCCGCTCGGAAAGCGCGCCGTGGATGTGCACCGAGATGACCGGCATGAAATCGGCCGAGCTGAAAGCCTCGACGTTCGTCTCGAGGGCGTCTTCGGGCAGGTCCTCCACGCTCTCCACCGCGGTGCGCAGATCCTCGAACCTGTCGCGGAACTCGCTGTCCGACATGTCCTCGAACTTGATCGAGATGAAGGAGCTGCCCTCCGACGACTGCGAGGAGATCGAATCGATGCCGCGTATGTCCTGGATCTCCTCCTCGATCGGAATCGTGATGCGCTTCTCGATCTCCTCGGGGGAGACGCCCGGGTAGGGCTTGATGATGAACACCCAGTTCATCGAGATGTCTGGAAACAGCTCGCGGGGCATCTCGTACAGGGACAGCGAGCCCAGCACGACGATCGCCACCATCAGCAGGTTGGCCATCACCGGGTTGTCTACGGCGAAACGCGGAACGGACATTCCTCAATCCCGGGCCGGACCGGCACTGCCCGTGGCGGCCGGCTTTCTCTGCGCGCGCGTCGGAGCCTGCTCGGCCGGGTCGAACCGCTCGACCACCTCGACCGCGGCCCCGTCCTCGAGATCGTCCCCGCCCACGGTGATCAGCTGCGCACCCGCCGAGAGACCCGAGACGACGATCAACTCGCCGCCCAGCTCGTCGCCGAGCGTGAGCGGAACCCTTCGCGCGGCGCCGTCGCGGGCCACCAGCACGCTCGGCTGCTCGCCGTTCGCGCCGCGCTCCAGCAACGCGGTCGGGACGGTCAACACGCCCCGGTGGTGGGCCAACTCGACTTCGGCCTCCACCACCTGGCCGGGGCGCAGATCCTCTGGCTCCCCGCCGGTCCGCTCGTCGATCTCGACCTCGACCGGAAAGGTCCGCGTGCGCTCGTCGGCGGCCGGTCCGATCCGCACCACCTCGCCGGTGTGCGAGCCGTCCCCGGATCGCGGCTCGACGAGCCGCACCGTCTGGCCGATGCGCAGCCGGGAGACCTCGTCCGCGCCGACCGACAGCGTCAGCTCCAGCCGTTCCACGTCCACCAGCCTGGCGATCGGCGTCTGCGGGCCGACCAGCTGACCCACCTCGACCATCCGTCGGGCCAGCCGCCCGTCGAAGGGACAGGTGATCTCGGTCTCGCGCAGGTTGCGCGCCGCGGCGCTGGCCCCGGCGCGGGCCTGCTCCAGCGCGGCTGCGGCGCTGCGGACCCCGGTCTCGGCCGCCTCGACCCGCTGCGGCGTCACCGCGTCGCTACCCTGCAGGCGGCGCAGGCGGGCCAGGTCGCTCTGCGCGCTCTGGTGGGCGGCCTCGGCCTGCTCGACCGCGGCCCGGGCCTGCCTCAGGGCGATGCGAAACGGCTCGCGATCGAGGCGGGCCAACACCTCGCCCTCGGCGCAGCTCTCGCCCAGGTCCTTGTCCATGCTGCGCACCTCGGCTCCCACCTCGGAGGTGAGCGTCACGTCCCTGCACGCACGCAAGACCGCGCTGGTCTCCAGCCTCTCTATCACCTCCCGCGGCCTGAGCACCGCGACCTCCACCGGCGTGCTGGCCGAGGAGACCTCGGTGACCAGCCCGCCCTCGGTCGAGCGAACACGATTGAGCCAGGTCAGCAGCGCCACCGAAGCCAGCACCGCGACAATCGCCGCCGCCGTCAGTATGATCTTGCCGCCGCCGGACATCCGGGAAACCTCCGCTCGTCGCCCCGCGCCGGTGTGTCTACCCCGAAAAGAGACCGAGATCCACCGTCCATCGATAAAATTCACATTCCGGACACAATCATAGCGCGGAAAAGCTCGCGGCAGTGGGATCGCCGCGCGCTCAGTCGATCGAGACCAGCTCCCTCAGCTCGTCGTGGCGGCGGTCGACGTGGTCGCGCTCCAGCTTCGCCACCCGCTCGGTGCCGAAGCCCTCGGCTCCGGTGGAGGCCACCGCGGCTCCGTAGATCATCCCCCGCCTGATTCGCCCGCCGTCGATCTCCCCGCCCGCGGCGAGGTAGCCCATCAGCGCCCCGGCGAAGCAGTCGCCGGCCCCGGTCGGGTCGACCACCTCGCGCAGCGGAAAGGCCGGGGCGAAGAAGAGCGTCTCGTCTCCGAACAGCAGCGCCCCGTGCTCTCCGCGCTTGATCACCAGGTAGCGCGGGCCCATCGAGAGGATCTTCTCGGCGGCGACCGCCACCTGCGGCTCGGCGGTCAGCTGGAACGACTCCTCGTCGTTGATCACGAGCAGGTCGGTGCGCGCGATCACCTTCTCCAGCTCGTCCCGCGCGGTGTCGATCCAGAGGTTCATCGTGTCGGTCGCCACGAAGCAGTCGTCCGAGACCTGGTCGAGCACCCGCAGCTGCAAGCCGGGATCGATGTTGCCCAGCATCAGAAGGCCGCTGTCGGTGTAGGCGGGAGGAATCGTCGGATCGAACCGCTCGAAGACGCCCAGCCGAGTCTCCAGCGTGGTGCGGGTCGAGAAGTCCTCGGCGTAGACCCCGGACCAGCGCATCGTCTCGCCCGGCCTCCGTTCCAGCCCCTCCACGTCGACCCCGCGCGAGGTCAGCAGCCGCATGTGCTCGTCGGGAAAATCGCCCTCGCCGACCACTCCGACCAACCGCACCGGAGAGAAGCGCGAGGCGGAAAGCGAGATGTAGACCGCGGCCCCGCCCAGGATCTCCTCGCGGCGGCCGGCACGCGTCTCGATCGTATCGAACGCCACCGAGCCCACGACCAGCAGCGGCCGGCTCACAGCACCCTCCCGATGATGGGGGCCAGCCGCCTGCGCGCCTCGCCCGGAATCACCCCGGGGTCGGTGATGATCGCGTCGGTCAACGCCGTGGCGCACGCGCAGCCGCGCGCGGCCGGCATTCCGCTCTCGGCCAGGCGGCGCAGCACGCTGCCCGCGTTGTGCACGTTGCGTTTCAGGTTCTCTATCACGGCCTCGACGCTGACGTCGTCTTCGCTCTCGTGCCAGCAGTCGTAGTCGGTGGTCAGCGCCAGCGTCACGTAGCAGAGCTCGGCCTCGCGGGCCAGCTTGGCCTCGGGCATCGCGGTCATCCCGATCAGATCGGCCCCCAGCTGGCGGTGCATGTGCGACTCGGAGCGCGTGGAGAAGGCCGGGCCCTCCATCACCACCAGCGATCCGCCGCGGTGGACGCGGGCGTCGATCCCCCGGCTCGCCCCGTGCACCGCGTCGGCCAGCTCCGGGCAGGTCGGATCGGCGAACATCACGTGCGCCACGATTCCGCCGCCGAAGAAGGTGGAGGGGCGATTGCGGGTCCGATCGACATACTGGTCCACGATCACCAGGTCGCCGGGACGGATCTCCTCGCGCAGGCTCCCCACCGCGGAGACGGAGACCACGCGCTCGGCTCCCAGCACCTTCAGCGCGTAGATGTTGGCGCGGTAGTTGACCTCGGAAGGGGTGAGGCGGTGGCCGATCCCGTGCCGCGCCAGAAACAGAAGGCGCGTGCCGCCCAGCACTCCCGAGACGATCGGGCCGGACGGCTCGCCGAACGGCGTGTCGACCGTGTGCTGCTCCACGTCGGTCAGGCCCTCCAGCTCGTACAGCCCCGAGCCTCCGATCACGGCGATGGTGGTCTGCTCGCTCATCTGGTGCTCCGTTGTGATGGGGTCTTGCGACCGCGGCGGTCGCTCACTGGCCGTCCTCGTCCGCGGCGCTCTTCTCGAGACGGGCGCGCTGCGCCTTGCGCGCTTTTTCTACCTTCTTCTTCTCCTGATCGGTCAGCCCGCCCCTGGCGTGGGGCTTGGGCGGCCCTCCGGAGAGATCGATCACTACATCCTTGAGATTCTCCTCGTGCAGCTCGACCGGAAAGCTCTCTTCGAGCTTTTCGATCTCGGCCTCCACCGCCTCCTTGCGCTGCTCGCGCTTGACCAGCAGCTCGAGGCGGTCGCGCGCATCCTCGAAGGAGAGGTTCAGCGCGTCGCGGTGCCCGGTGCGCATCAGCAGGTGGTAGCCCTGCGAGGACTCGACCAGCTCGGGGTAGATCTCGCCGTTCTCCTTCAGCTCGAAGGCCGCCTTCGCCACCTCGGGCGGCACCTCGGGATCCTCCTCGCGGGCCTCCTCGGGCCTGGGGAAGAAGGTCAGATCCCCGCCTCTGAGGCGCGTGTCCTCGTCTTCGCTGTTCTCCTGCGCCAGGCGGCGGAACTCGTACTGGCTCGGCCTTTTCTTCAGCACGTCCTCGAGCAGCTTCCGGGCCTTTTCCTTTTTCGTGATCAGGATGTGGCGCGCCCGCATCTTCTCGGGCTTGTTGTAGCTGCTCTCGTGCTCCTGGTAGTACTCGCGCATCGCCTCTTCGGTCGGCTCCCGCTCCTCGATCCGATCGGCGATGCGGCGGTGCATCAGCGAGGCGAGCTGGTTCTTCAGCACCGACTCGACCTCTTCGTGCTCGTCGTAGCCGCGACGCTCGGCCTCGGCGGCGAGCAGCTCCATGTTGATCATCTTCTGGAGAAACTCCTCGAGCTTGTCGGGCTGGTCCAGGCCCTTGCGCATCAACGGGCTCTGGCGAGCCGCCGCAGCCTCCAGGTAGCCGACCGTCACCGGCTCGCCGTCGATCCTGGCCACCGGCAGATCGAGGCGCGCCTCGTCGGCGCCCGCTTCTCCCTCATCTTCGGCCGCGGCTCCCACCTCGGCGGTGATCGCCAGCGCCGCGAAAGCGATTGCGCCGAGCGCAATCCATCTAAAACGTCCGAGATTCTGTTTCAGGATCGTCATCTCGCAGCTCCTTCGATCTTGGATACAGCCAGCAAAGCAGCGACATACTGGCACAGCGCAAAGCCGCCGGTCAAGTCGGACGGAATCGGGAATTCCGCTTGTGTCAGGCTATCTTCGGGACGTCGAAGGGGGAGTGCAGACCGTCTTTCGAGTAGCGCTCGTCGGTGCGATGGGAGTCGGCCTCGACCAACGATCGCCGTCCCAGCTTGGTGCGGATGAAACCCACCAGCTCGTCGAAGCGGAACGGCTTGGGCACGAAGCCCACGGCCCCGGTATCGGCCCGGGCGAGCTGGACCGGCGAGAGGTGGTAGGCCGACATCAGCACCGCGGTGGTATCGGGGTGGGCTGATCTAATCGAGCGCGCCAGCTTCAGACCGTTCATCTCGGGCATCATCAGGTCGAGCAGCGCCAGATCGTAGTGCCGCCCGGAGAGGGCGTCCAGCGCTTCCTCTCCGGAGCTCACGCCGCAAACCTCGAATCCCTCGAGCTGCAGGCCGATCAAAAGCGCCTTCAGCTCGTTGAGGTCGTCGTCCACGACCAGAATCGATGCCTTGTTCCGAGTGGCGATCTCCATTCTTTCCTCGCCGCCTCTCCTTGCCCCTGAGTCGCGCACCGTCTCGGCTATGCCACCTTGCAACTCGCGTGCCGCTCTACGTTTTCCACCGCCCGAGGCGGCGAGCCAGGCCCCGGCCGCACGATTCGCATCACGAGCCCACGCATTACATTTTTTCTGTAACAAATATTCCAAAAATGAAAGAAAATCGGGCAGCATTGCAAGGACATCGCGGCGTCACGGCGGCTTTGACCGATTGGCGCTTGCGACATAGAATCGTTTTTCTCACATGGGTAGCGTTGCGTTGCGATGATCGAACGGATTGGAAATTGCAGGATTGTCGACGAGGTCGGAGCCGGCGGGATGGCGGTGGTCTACAAGGCCGTGCAGGAGCCGCTGGGCCGCACCGTCGCGATCAAGGCGCTCAAGTCGTCGATCGCGGTCGAGCCGCAGTTCGCCGAGCGGTTCGAGCGCGAAGCCCGCTTCATGGCCTCGCTCCAGCAAGAGAACATCATAAACGTCCACGATTTCATCAAGCTCGGCGGCACGATGTTCATCATCATGGAGTACGTCGAGGGAGTCGATCTCTACGACATGCTCGACCAGTCCGAGGCCGGGCTGCCGGTCGAGATCGCCACGATCGTCGCGATGCAGGTCGCCCGCGCGCTGAACCACGCTCACTTCAGGGGGATCATCCACCGCGACATCAAGCCGGCCAACGTGATGATCTCCAAGCGGGGCGACGTCAAGGTGATGGACTTCGGAATCGCGCGCGACGAGAGCCTCACCGATCTCACCGAGACCGGAACCGGGCTGGGCACGCCCTCCTACATGTCGCCCGAGCAGATCCTGGGCGACCGGCTCGACCAGCGCACCGACATCTGGTCGCTGGGCGTGGTCTTCTACCAGATGCTGACCGGCAGCAAGCCGTTCGTCGAGGACTCGCGCCGCTCGGTCCTGCAGAAGATCCGCCTCGATCGCTACAGCCCGGCGCGCCGGATCAATCCCAAGGTTCCGCGCTCTTTGGAGCGCATCCTGGGGCGCTGCATGGAGAAGCTCCCGGCCGATCGCTACGCCTCGATGCAGGCGCTGATCCACGACCTGGAGGACTTCCTCGCCTCCCGCGTGGTGATCAACTACAACGCCTACATGGTCGGTTTCCTCAAGGACCGCGAGGTCCTCTCCGACGAGGAGGCCAGCGGAATCCTGGCCACGGGCGCGGTCCGCGCCGGACAGCGCGTGATGCGCGAGGACCGCCGGGCGCTGCGCTCGCTGGCGCTGCTCCACGCGGTCGTGCTCGCGGCGCTGCTGTTCGGCGGGCTGGTGATCCAGCTCGCCTCCTCGGACTCCGCGGCCGCGCGGGCCCGCCCCGCGGCCGGAACCGTGCTGGATCCCGAGCAGGTGGGCCACCTGAAAGTGGTCGCCGATCCCTGGGCCGAGGTGCACGTCGACGGAGTGCACGTGGACACGACCCCGTTCGCAGACCCGATCCCGGTCTCGCCCGGCGTGCACTACGTTGAGCTCAAGAACCCGTATTTCCAGACGATAACCCGCGAGATCGAGGTCGCCAGCGGCTCGACCTTCGAGCTGGTGGAGAAGCTGGCGCTAGAACGGGGCGAAGACGCCGGCGCCGATCAGAAAGGAGAACGATGAGAGCCTGGCTCTCCGCGGCGATTCTGTCCGTGCTGGCGCTGGGCGCGCCCGCGTCCGCCGCGGCCTGGATCCACGTCTCCCGCACCGGAGAGACTCTCGCCCAGCTGGCGAGCTTCTACTACGGCGACGAGTCGCGCTCGATGGTGATCCGCGCCGCCAACGGCTTCGTCCACCCGGACGACGGACGCCTGACCCCGGGCGAGAGGATAGAAATTCCGCAGGTGACCTACCACCGCGTCGAGGAGGGGGAGTCGTGGGCCGATATCGCAAAGCGCTACCTGGGCTCGGCCCGGCGCGGCCGTTTTCTCGCCGAGCTGAACGACGCCGGGATCGAGGACTCGCTGGCCAGAGGCGAGATCGTGACTGTGCCCTACCAGCTGCTGTACATCCTGGCGCCGGAGGAGTCCCCCAGGGGCGTGGCGCGCATGTTCCTGGGCAAGAGCCGCGGAGGCAAGTGGCTCGAGAAGTACAACCTGGGACGCAAGAAGAAGTACGGCAGGGGCGACGCGCTGCTGATCCCGATAATCGACCTGGAGCTGACAGACGAGGCGCGCGAGCGGATCGACGAGGCGCGCGGACGGGAGCCGCGGGCATCGGAACGCGAGGCCCAAAGGCGCGCGGTGGAGCGGGTCGCCGAGATGCGCGAGGCGTTCGCCGCGGGGCGCTACGTGGAGATCGTGGCGATAGCGCAGAACCTGCTCGGCGGTGGAGCGCTGACGGTTCCGCAGCGGATCGGCGTCTACAAGTACCTGGCGTTCGCCTACGTGGCCCTCGGGCAGCGGGAGCTGGCGGTCGAAGCCTTTGCCAGCGCCCTGGAGCTCCAGCCGGCGATGGAGCTGTCCCCGATCACCACCTCCCCCAAGATCATCGAGGTCTTCCGCCGGGCGCGCGACGAGACCGCGGCCGAGCGCTGAGGCTAGTGCCTCGTCAACCCTACGATTTCGGGTACGGGGCGAGAGATCATCGGCGAGGCCAAGGAACGACGACGAAGGACTGGCGGTGCCAATTCGAGGAGGAGTGACGCAGGGATCGTCGATGAGGGCCGGCCCGACCCGAGATTGTGGGGTTGACGAGGCACTAGAACGGAAAAAGGATGCGTCGAGAATTTCCCGCAGCACACTCTCGTCGTTATAATTGCGACGCGAGCCCGATACGCTCGCGTGTATACCCCCGAAGGAGGGAACCACGATGAAGAGTCTCAGAATGATTGCAACCTCGCTGGTATCGATCGCGGCGCTGTGGGTCGCGGGGTGCGACAGCGAGAACAGCAAGACCTACGACATTCCCGTCTCGTGGAACATCGCCGGCGCCGAGACGTGCGTGTTCAACCTCGACGCCGACAGCGTACTGGAATTCGACGTCGTCACGATCGACATCTATGATCGCGAGGGCGACGAGCAACCGATCCAGGATCGGATCCAGGTGGCCTGCTCCGACTTCGGCCACACGATCACGCGGCTGGAGCGCGGCACCTACTTCCTGGAGCTGGGCGCCTGGGCCGAGGACGAGGACGGCGAGTACCTGCCGTACTTCCAGGCCTCGGGCAAGGTCCGCGCGCCCGCCGAGGAGGAGGACGGCTACCAGTTCGGCCTGGTGCTGGGCACCGGCGACATCGAGATCAAGTGGGGGTTCGCCAACTACGAGTGGTGTGACGGCAACGGGGTGGTCGACATGGACATCTCGCTGGTCGACGAGCTCGTGCCCTGCACCGACGAGATGTACCTGCTCGAGGACCAGACGCCCGGCAGCTACACGCTGACGATCGAGGGGCTCGACGCCGACGGCGTGCCCGTCTCCTACGGCGAGTACAACGAGGGCGACCCGTTCTCGCTCAAGCCCGGGCAGCTCGTCGAGGCGCTCGTGGTGCTGGACGACTACTCCAACTGATGGCCTGCTCCGAGCTCCGCCTGGCCGTGCTCGTCTCGGGCAGCGGCTCCACGATGGTCAACCTGCAGCGTCGGATCGAAAGCGGCGATCTGCCGGCCCGGATCGCGGTGGTGGTCTCCAGCCGGCGCAAGGCGCTCGGCCTGCGGCGCGCCGAGGAGATGGGGCTGACCGCTCGCGCCCTGCCGCGCCGCCCCTTTCGCGGCGAGGACGGCTTCGACGCCGAGGCCTACTCGGCGGCGCTCGCCGAGCTGCTCGAGCCATTCGACCCGGAGCTGATCGCGATGGGCGGCTTCATGACGCGGCTGGCCGCGCCGGTGCTCGATCGCTGGCCGGTGCTCAACGTCCACCCCGCGCTGCTGCCGATGTTCGGCGGCGAGGGCTTCTACGGCCAGCGCGTGCACGAGGCGGTGCTCGAGGCCGGGGTCAAGGTCACCGGCGCCACCGTGCACTTCGCCGACGAGCGCTACGACCGCGGACCGATCGTGATCCAGGAGCCGGTCGCGGTCCGCGAGGACGACACCCCGGACACGCTCGCCGAGCGCGTCCAGCAGGCGGAGCGGCGCATCTATCCCCGCGCGATCGAGCTGATCGCCCGGGGACGAGTCCGGGTCGAGGGCAAAAGAGCCCGGATCCTGGAGGAACCGCGACGATGAGAAATCGACTGCTGGCCGGGGCGCTGGCGATCTGCCTGGGCGCCGCCTGCTCGGGAGAGAAGGAGCCGGCCGAGCGCTCGAATGGGCCCGACCCGCGCGAGACCGCCGCGCGCCTGCTGGCGATGCACGAGCTGGTGGGCAAGCTCCCCGAGCAGCGCTCCGAGAAGAGCCGCTCCGAGCCGGTGCCCCAAGAGAGGCTGCGGGAGGTGATCGCCGATCTGGACGCCCGCGATCCCTTTCTCAGCGAGCTGTACACCGGGTTCGTCGTGGGCGCGCTGGCCAGGGCGCAAGAAGAGCTGTTCGTGGAGCGCAGGGGCGCGCACGCCGTGCTCTGGGCCGGACGGGCCCGGATCGTGATGAAGCGCGAGGGCGATCGCTGGAAGGTCGTGCTGGAGAAGTCCGTGCCCGAGGCGGTCAAGCGCCGCGCGGCCGAGGAGAAGCGCAGGTTCGAGGAGAAGATGTCGGACGAAAGGCCGCGCTGAGCCGGGCGGACGGCCCACCGAACCGCGATTGCGTGGAGGCGTCGGTCTGCGGCGAGCCGGCGAGGGGAGCTGCGGAGACGAGGGTACGATGGAGGCCTGCTCCAAGCCGGCCGGAAACACCGAGCAGGGCCTGTGCGACATGGCGGGCAACCTGCACGAGTGGGTCCGGGACTGGTACCACCCGGACTACTCCGGGGCGCCGACCGACGGGAGCGCGTGGGAGGAGCCGGCCGGCTCCTATCGGGTCTACCGAGGCGGCTCCTTTGGAAACGATTTTCCCTACCACCTGAGAGCGGCCTTCCGCCACGAGCTGGACCCGGCCAGCACCCTGCCCTCGGTGGGCTTCAGATGCGCCAGATCGCAGTGATTATCGAGAAAAGATCAAAAAGTGATTGATAGACCTTTTGGATTAGGTCTACGATACACGCATCGTGCGCGTTCAGCCGTTTTTCAGAAACTCCACCGCGTTTTTGAACAGGGCCAGGCCGTCTCCCTGCTCGGGCAGATCCTCGCGGGTCCAGCGGGGGTGGTTGGTGCGGTCGAGGAAGCCCTCGGGGTGGGGCATCATCCCCAGCAGCCTTCCGCTCTCGTCGGTCAGCGCGGCGACCCCGCCCGGCGAGCCGTTGGGGTTGTGCGGGTAGCTCTCGGTGGGCTCTCCGCTGCGCGGGTCCACGTAGCGCAGCGGGGCGCGGTGCCGCTCGTCCACTTCTTTCAGCACGGTCTCGTCCGCGGCCACGATCCTGCCCTCTCCGTGGCGCACCGGTAAAGAAAGCCTGCTCAGCCCCCTGGTGAAGACGCAGGGGCTCTCCCGGTCGACCGCCAGGTCCACCCAGCGGTCCTCGAAGCGGCCCGAGTCGTTCCAGGTCAGGGTCAGCTGCTGGCCTTCTCCCCGGCTCTCCAGCGCGGGCAGCAGCCCCAGCTTGACCATCAGCTGAAAGCCGTTGCAGATCCCGATCATCAATCCGCCGTCGGCGACGAACCGCTTGAGCTGGTCGAGCAGGGTCTCTCCGCCGACGCGGGTATGTCGAATCCGAATCGCCGAGGCGCGCGCCGAGCCCAGGTCGTCCCCGTCGAGAAAGCCGCCCGGCAGGCAGAGCATCTCGTAGTCCCCCAGGCCGGCGCGTCCCGAGGCCAGGTCCCAGAGGTAGACGATCTCGACCCGGTCCGCGCCGGCCAGCCGGCAGGCGTGAGCGGTCTCCAGCTCGCAGTTGATCCCGTTGCCGGCGAGCACCATCACCTCGACGCTGCGAGCCATCACTCGACCTCCTCGAACGAGAGCGGGCGCTTCCAGGCGCTCTTGAGCTCGTCGATGCTCTCGTCGAGCACCGCCCCGCCGCCCAGGCCGGTGACGCTCAACCTGCGATCAGCGGTGACCGTGCCGATCCGGGCGGCGCGATCCCCGAGCATCAGCTCGAAGGCGGAAGCGCAGTCGGCCGGGACCGTGACCACGAAGCGGCCGGGCGTCTCGGAGAAGAGCAGCACGTCGTCGCGATCGACCCGCTCGGCCGGCAGCTCCCCGAGGTCGACGACCATGCCCAGGTCGCCGGCGAACGCCGTCTCGGCCAGCGCGACCGCCAGCCCGCCGTCCGAGACGTCGTGACAGGAGGCGACCAGCCGCGCGACGATCGCTCTGTGCATCCACTTGTAGGTGCGCCTCGTCTCGGCCGGATCCTCCAGCTCGGGAGGCGCCCCTCCCTCCAGTCCCAGCCGGGCCAGGTAGTGCGAGCCCCCCAGCTCGGGTCGGACCGCGCCGACCGCGTAGACGGCGTCGCCGGGGCGCTTGGCGTCCATCGTGACCGCCAGCGAGGCATCCTCCAGCCGGCCGACCGCGGTGACCAGCAGCGTGGGCGGAATCGATATCCGGGTGCGGCCGATGTGGTAGTCGTTCTTCATGCTGTCCTTGCCCGAGACCAGCGGCATGCCGTAGGCGACGCAGATCTCGAAAAGCGCCCGGCAGGAGCGGACGAGCTGCGCCAGCTTGTGCCGCCCGTCCGGGTTGGACGGCGACTGGACCGGATCGCACCAGCAGAAGTTGTCCAGGGCGGCGACCCGATCCGGATCCGCGCCCACGGCGACCACGTTGCGCATCGCCTCGTCCACCGCGCAGGCGCTCATCCGGTAGGTGTCCAGCTCGGAGAGGCGCGGGCAGATCCCGTGACCCACCGCCACGCCCAGCTGCGAGTCGAGCACCGGTCTCAGCACCGCCGCGTCCGACGGACCGTCCTGCCCGGCGCCGCACAGCGGCTTGACCACAGAGCCGCCCTGCACCTCGTGGTCGTACTGCCGCACCCAGTACTCCTTGGAGCAGATGTCGAGCCTGCCCAGCAGCCCCCGCAGCGACCCGGCCAGGTCGACCTCGGCGGGCAGCGCCGGCTCCTCGGGCGTCGGGGCGCGCCAGCTGGCCTGCAACTGCAGTTGCGGCACTCCCTCGTGCAGAAAATCCATCTCGATGCAGCCGACCAGCTCGTCTCCGTGCCTGATCTCGAGCCGCGGCTCGGCCGTGTACTCGCCCAGGTCGGTCGCCTCCACGCTCATCTCGCGGGCCAGCTCGACGAAGCGCTCGGCGTGCTCGGGAGGAACGGCCGCGGTCATCCGCTCCTGCGCCTCGGAGAGCAGGATCTCCCAGGGCGCCAGACCCGCGTACTTGAGCGGAGCCCGCGCCAGGTCGATCCGCGCGCCGCCCGGGTCCTGCGCCGTCTCGCCCACCGAAGACGAGAGCCCGCCGGCGCCGTTGTCGGTCAGGCAGGTGATCAGCCCTTCGTCTCGAGCGCGCAGCAGAAAGTCGATCATCCTCTTTTGCGTGATCGGATCGCCGATCTGGACCGCGGTGGCCGGAGATCCCTCGTGCAGCTCCTCGGAGGAGAAGGTCGCGCCGTGGATGCCGTCCTTGCCGATCCGGCCTCCGACCATCATCACGCGGTCTCCGGGCCGCGCCTCCTTGAAGTGACCGGGTTTGCCGTCCACCTCGGCCGGCATCACGCCTCCGGTCCCGCAAAAGACCAGCGGCTTGCCCAAGAAGCGCTCGTCGAAGACCAGCGAGCCGTTGACCGTGGGAATTCCGCTCTTGTTCCCGCCGTGCTCCACGCCCTCGCGCACGCCCTCCAGCACGCGGCGCGGGTGCAGCAGCCGCGGCGGAACATCCCCCCGGTAGAACGGATCGGCCAGGCAGAAGACGTCGGTGTTGCAAAACAGCCGCGCGCCGCGCCCGGTGCCGTGCGGATCCCGGTTGACGCCCACGATCCCGGTCAGCGCGCCGCCGTAAGGATCGAGCGCCGAGGGCGAGTTGTGAGTCTCGACCTTGAACACCAGGCTCCAGCGGTCGTCGAGCTTCCAGACTCCGGCGTTGTCGACGAAGACCGACAGGCAGAAGTCGCGGGCGCCCAGATCGGCGCGCACGGTCGCCGTCGCGCCCTTGAGATAGGTATCGAACAAAGAATCTATCTCAAAGCGCTCTCCGTTCTCGTCGTAGACGATCCGTGCGTTGAAGATCTTGTGCTTGCAGTGCTCCGACCAGGTCTGCGCGATCGCCTCGAGCTCCACGTCGGTCGGCCGTTCGGGCAGCCCCAGCTCGCCGCGGAGGGCGCGCACGTCCTCGCGGCGGTAGTGATCGCGAATCGCGTGCAGCTCCTCGAGCGACAGCGCCAGCGTTCGCTCGCGGCTGAGATCGAGCAGCTCGCGGTCGCCCAGCTCCAGGTCGATCGTCTCGACTCCCGGCGCCGAGCGCGAGACCACGCGCGGCACCTCGGCCGGCAACCGCTCGCCGGACTCGAAGGAGTGGCGGTCGAGCAGCCGGTAGCGGTGAATGAGAGTGTTGCACAGCAGGCCGGTGGCGATGCTCTCCACCTCGGAGCGGACCAGCTCTCCGCTGATCAGGTACTGACGCGAGGTGAAGACCGAGCCGTCCGCCGGAAAGGCGTCGCCCAGCGCGAAGCGGGCCGCCTCGGTGGCGGTGCGTCCCACGTTGTCGGTCACTCCGGGGCGGAAACCGACCTCGACCAACCAGTCGAAGCCGTGCGCCAGCGGGCGGTCGACGGACCACTGCTGGTTGACCGGATCGGCCAACGCGGCGGCCAGCTCCTCGAGCGCGTCGGGCTCGGTCTCTGCGTCCACCGTGTAGATGTCGACGGTCTGCACCTTGTCGACGGGCAGATCGAGATAGTCCCGTATTCTCGAGGCGATGCGCGCGCCGTGTGCATCGCGATGGCCGCGGCGCAGCGCGACCTCAATGCGGTGAGCCATGAGCTCCTCCTCGAGCCGGGGAGATATCACATCGAGGTCGAGTGTGAAACCCGCTCCGTCTCGCCGGCCGCGACGCCGCGAGCGGCGAGCGGCGAGCGGAAAAAACGCAAAGAGCGGATTCGAGCCGAGCGGAGAAGCCGACGAGCTACTGGTCGCCCTCCATCGACTCGAGCTCCTTCTCTATGGAGTCTACGGCGTTGCGGAGCTCGGGCATGAAATCCGTGGCGAGCGAAACGCCCTTGCGCGTCGGCTTCCAGTCGCCCTGGTCGTCCATGTAGTATATTCTGATGTCGATATACGTGCGACCCTTGAATTCCTTGATCCCGGCGCGAACCTCCTCGGTGGGGTTGCGCTTGAACTGTGCAACTATCTTGTCCTCGGCCATCATCTCCTCCAGTGCTTCCACAAATACGTTTTCATTGAAAGCAGGATCAGCTAATTATCATATTGATTGAACGAATTCAATATTGTTATGAATTCAACTCTATGTACGTCGGTGGATATCTGCGGCAAGTTGTCTTTTCGAGATGAGCGAGAAGCGACAAAGGCCCCCGGAGCCGCCCAGAATCGCCGTGATCGTCTCTCCCTCCGTGGCCGAGGCGCGGCTCGCCGAACTCTCGGAGCTGAGCGTCGAGCCGCCCGACGAGCGGCAAAAGGCTGATCGCGGCGTCACGGTGGAGCTGGCCGACCGGCGTCGCGCCGAGATCCATCTCTTCTCAGATCCCGAGCCGGCGCTGGCGCGAATCAGACGTAGACCGATGGGGGCCATCCTGATCGACAACCGGGAGCCCGAGGCTCCGGGGAGCTTCGCCGAGACCGCGGCCGGCCGCCTGCTCCCCGAGCTGCTGGCCGGAGCCCCGGCCGGTCGCACTCCCTCTCGCCGCCTGGTCCTGGTGGTGCTGCCGGACGACGAGACCACCGCCGACCACGCCTACGCGGTCGGCTCGTTGCAGCTGGGCGGAGTGCTGGTCGATCCCTCTTCCCTCGCAACGGCGCTCACGGCCGCGCACCGGCTGGCGCGCCCGGCCAAGCCGGGCAAGGTCGCGCTGTGCATGGCCGGAGGCGGAATCGAGGGGATGTTCTACGAGCTGGGAGTGCTGCGCGCCATCGACTCCAAGCTGAGCGGCGGATCGATCGCGGACTTCGACATCTTCACCGGCATCTCGGCCGGCGCGGTGCTGGCGGCGTTCCTGGCCAACGGCGTGAGGCCCTCGGAGATCGCCGACGCCCTCCACGGTCGCCCCAGCCGCGTCTCGCCGATCACGCGGGCGATCCTGTTCAATCCCAACCTGGGCGAGGTCGCCAGGCGGGTCGGAGGCGCCTTCGTCGACGCGATGCGCGGCCGCTGGCTGATGCGACCGCTGGAGACGGCGATGCGCGTCACGCCCACCGCGGTCTTCTCCGGGGACCGACTGCTGGACTACCTGAGGACCGAGTTCGCCAAGCCGGGAATGTCCGATCGGTTCGACGACCTGTCCCGGGAGCTCTACATCGGAGTAACCGACCAGGAGACCTGGACGCATGCGACCTTCGGCCTGGAGCGCCGCGAGATGCCGATCTCGACCGCGGTGCGGGCCTCGACCGCGATGACGCCCTACTACTCTCCGGAGCGGGTGGGTGAGCGTTACTACGTGGACGGCATCTTCACCCGCACCATCGACCTGGACACCGCGGTGGCCCGCGGCGCGCGGCTGCTGATCTGCATCGATCCGCTCACCCCGGTCCAGGACGACAGGCCCGGCTACGTCAGCGGGAGGGGCGGATTCTTCAACACCGTGCAGTCGGTCAAGTCGATGATCCGCACCCGTTTCTCCGAGCTGATCGGCCGCGCCGAGGAGGCCTACCCCGACGTCTCGGTGTTCCTCTTCTCGCCCACGCCGCGCGATCTCGAGCAGATGTCGGGAACGATGATGAGGTTCTTGACCCGCACCGAGACCGAGCAGATGGCGTTCGAGTCCTCGCTCGAGCGCATCCGCCGCGACTACGACTGGCTGGCCGCCGACTTCCGGCGGCACGGCTTCGAACTGGCCGAGTAGCCCGTGGGGATCAGGACAGCATCTCGCCCACGCTGCGGCGGATGCTGCGGGTGTCGTAACCCTCGATGCGCTGCACGGCCCCGTTGCCGGACAGCGAGTCGGGCAGCTTCTCCTCGCCGTAGACGGCGATCCGAGGCGGGCTCTCGGACTGCGCGATCCGCTCGGCCGCGCGCAGCACCTCGGGGCCCTCGGCGCCGTTGATCATCACCAGCGCCGGGCGCTCGCGGCCGATCGCGAGCAGAGCGTCGACGTAGTCCGAAAACGCCATCACGCTCAGCTCCTTGCCCAGGCTGCGGCTCAGGCTGCGGCGGCGTCCGTCGTCGCCGTCGATCACCACCGCCGCGGCCGGCGCCGGCGCGAAGCCCTCGGGAACCGGGTAGCCGAACCGCTGGAGAAAATCGACGATGTCCTCCCGCCTGAAGCGCAGGTGCCGTCCCGGCGTGCGGAAGAACCGGATCTCTCCCCGGTTGACCCAGTTGTGAATCGTCTTGAGGTCGGTAGAACAGATTTTGGCCACTTGCGGGGCCGTGAACAGATCGTCGGGGCTCATTTTTCACTCCCAGGTCTTCGTTCGCGATAGTACGGAGACTCGTTCGTCCAGTTTGTCCGTGCTTGCAGCTTCCGCTGGAAGCGTACAATTCCGAAAACCCGATTTTCCTCTTACGCGTTGAATGCGCTCGCGTCAAGCCGCCGGTGCCGGGGACGGGAATCGAACCCGTACGGGCGCTGGCCCGAGGGATTTTAAGTCCCTTGCGTCTACCTAGTTTCGCCACCCCGGCGATCGGAAAGGTAGATAGCGCTCCGCCGGCTTTTTTTCCAGGGCTATTAGAAATGAAAGTGAAGCAGCACCGCGACGTCGAAGTTGTGGGCCCAGGTGTCGACCCCGATGCCCATGTAGTCGTACATGATCTCCGCGCCGACATCGACGTTCTCGTGAATGCCGTACAAGAGACCCGGGCCGATCCCGATCCCCTGCATTCCCGAGGCCCGCTGGCGGTAGATGTGGTCGTCGTTGCCCTCGTCGTCCTTGCCGCGCAGCGAGATGAAGTGGTACATCGCGCCGTAGAAATTGAACTCGGCGCGCGCGTAGAGCCGCAGTCCCTGGTCCTCGGCCAGCTCGCCGTACTCGTCCACCACCTGGCCGCCGCCGAGCCACTCGCCGTTGCCCCAGAAGAAGAGGCTGGCGGTCAGGCCCCACATCGGCGGCATGCCCTTGTCCACGTGGTCTCCTTCCTCCTGGACCATCAGCCCGGCGATCTTCATCTGCTCGTCGCAGAGGTGCTGGAAGCGGACCCACAATCCGGCGCGCAGCCAGTCGAGGATGAAGTAGCCGATTCCGAGGCGGGTGAACATCCACGACGGAGAAACTCCGGATGCGAGCTCGATGCCGTTTCCGTCCTCGGCCAGGCAGGTGTCGTTGCCGCACAGGCCGTCCTCCTGGGCTCCGCCGACCACGCCGAAGCCGATGCCCAGCCCGCCCCAGACCGAGATGCCCAGCGCGCCGAGCGACTCCTCGCCGCCGCCGCCGCCGCCCTCGCCCTCGACGCAGTAGCCCTCGGGGCTGCAGATCTTGCCGCCCACGCAGTCCTCTTCGGTGACGCAGGGCATGTCGTGGCAGTGCGGATCCCAGGGCGGGCACGGCGCGGCCTCCTCCGGATCGCACCTCTGCGGCGGCTCCATGCCCGGCAGGGTCGGCTGCTCGCCCTGGAACTCGGCCTCCTCGACCATCCTGACCTCGATCGGGCTCTGCGCCGTTCCCTCGTTGGCGATCACCGAGCCGTCGCCGCCGATCACCTCGATGTAGTAATAGATCGCCCGCGGATCGAGCAGCGCGATCGCGTCGCAGCCGATCAGCATCCCGTACATCGACTCGTTGCGCTGCATCTCGGCCATCTGGTAGTTGCGGTCCGACGGCAGCCGGAAGTAGAGGCGCACGCCCTGGATCGCGACCATCGGGTTGGTCTCGATGTAGATCCCCAGCGGGTACATCCGCTTGGCCCGCGTGATGCGCTCGTGCTTCATCACCCAGAATCCGCCCGGCATGTCTCCGGCTCCCGCGGTCTGCCCCTGCTGCTGGTCGACCTTGACCGGCCCCGTGATGCCCAGCCGCTCGCGAACCATGTCGAACGTGGTCCGGACCGCGTCGTTGCTCAGCTCCTCCTCCGGCTTCACCGAAGGATCGGCGCCCAGCGCCATCTTCATGAACTCGGTGCCCTGCGGCACCTGCTGCAAGAAGCCCACGTAGAGCGCGCCCAGCGCCATGTAGACGCGCGCCAGCAGCGCCCCCTTGCAGCCGTACTCGTCACACTTGGCGAACGCCTGCTCCAAGTTGACCTGGGCCGTGGCCAGATCGAGCTCGCCCACCGCCCGCTTGCCGGCCACGATGAAATCGATCACCTCCCGTTCCTGCTCCGGCTCCAGCCCGGACTCGGGAGCCGCCTGCTCGGGCTGCGCCGCCCCGGGCCGAGCCGCCGGCTGCTGCTCCTGCTGCGGAGGCGGGGGAGGCGGCTGCGGCGGGGGCGCCGGCTGCGAGGATCCGGGCTGCTGCGGCGGAGGGGGCGGGGGTTGCTGCGTCTGCGCGTTCGACTCGGAGGCGGCGAGGATCGCGACCGCCAGTCCGACTACCGCGACGGCCCGAGAGAAGTCCCGTGCCCTGGTCCGTCGCGACTGCATCTCGTCCACTGCTCGCATGCGAATAATCCTTTCGAGTCAGAATTCATTGCGCGCCGCGCTCGACGAGCGAGCTCGTTCGCACGAGGTCCGTGATTTATACACATTCCAGCGGGCGCGTGGCAAGGGAAACGGCCATTCTTCGTCTCAGCTCGTGGGTCCCTTCGCCCCGCGGGCGCCTGGCGCGCGGCGAACGCGCCGTTCCAGCGCCTCGCCCTGGATCTGGATGAAGAGCAACGCGGCCTGCACCTCGGACTCGCTGAGCGGCAGCACGAACTCGATGCGCTGGCCCACGGTCCTGAGCGCCAGATCGTCGAACACGCCGCCCAGCCCGGCCATCGCCAGGAAAGGATCGCCGCCGGCGCGCCGGGCCATGCTCTCCCACTCGCGTCCCAGCGCCTCGACCTGCCCGGCGCTGCCGTCCAGCTGCACCTCGCCCTCGAGGCGGACCGGATCCGAGAAGTAGGCCTTGACCGACGCCCAGCGAAAGCGGACCGGAAGCTGCCGCCCGGATCCCAGGCCGACCGCGCGCGGATCGCTCGTGGTCAGCAGGGCCACGGGCCAGTGCCCCTCGGGATCGGGGCTCAGCCGGCTCCTGGCCAGATCTACCAGCGATTCTCCGGGCTCGCGCTGCCGCGGATCCTCGGGCGCCGTCAGGCAGCCGACCTGGCCAGGCCAGCGGGGAAAGCTGGGCTCTCCCGCGCCGCGCGCTCCTCCGTCCGCCCCTCCGTCCCGCGGCACGCCGCCGTCGAGACCCGCGGCGCCGGCGTCGCCGCGCGCCCGGCCGCTCTCCGCACGTCGCGCGTACGGATTGTCCGGCAGCGAGGGCGGGCCGGGGAAAGGTCCTTCTCCGACCGGGGCCTCCGGCTCGTGCGTCACCGCCAGCACGCGGCCGGAGCCGACCAGGTGCCAGCGGTACTTGCCGGGCACGGCCGCCTCCCAGCCTTGCGAGGTCCTCCTCCAGTCGAAGCCCGGAGCGTCTCCCCGGTTCTCTTCCAGCCGACGCCGCAGGCTCTCCTCCCCGGAATCGTATGTCGCGACCACGCGGTAGCTGTCCCAATCGAACACGTCACCGGCCGCGACGAGCAGGCCCTCGACCTCGGTTTCCGGATCCATCCCGGTCGCCCCGGCCATCTCGCGGTAGAGACCGAACGCGCTCAGCGTGGATCCGAGCCCGTCCTCGTAGACGGTCCCGCGAAAAGACTCCATCGAAAGCCACAGCAGCCAGCCGGGATCCTCGGATGCGAACGGAAAGACGTCATGGAGACAGATGCCCGCCCCCTCGCCCGGGCCCGCGTCGCCCAGGGCCTCTCCCGCAGCTCGCGCTCCGGCGTCCGGCGCGCCCGCGTCCGGCGAGTTGTTGATATCTGCCAGCGATGTCCCCTCGTCGGCCGGAGCCGGTCGCCGCTCGATCTGCTCCGGCTCCTCGGGTTCTTCCGGCTCCTCGGGTTCCTCTCGCTCTGCTCGCTCCTCGTGCTCCCGCTCCTCTGCTGTCGGATCCCCGCGCCGCGGCGGACCGGGCTCGGCCTCGGCTATCTCGAACTCGACGGCAAAATCCGCCACGTCGCGGTATTCGGGACGGACGAGCAGCACCAGCGCCAGGTGAGCCAGAAAGGAGACGGATACCGCCAGCGCCAGCCTCCGACCGGCGCGATCCTTTTTCGGACGTCGAGGGGAAACCCCGGAATCGGAGCCTGCCGCCATGATTCGGATCTACCGCAAAAAAGGTTCCCAAAAAAGAAACGGCCCGTCACTGAGGGCGGACAGTGACGGGCCAAGCAAGAGAAGGAGCACTCACAAGCTAAGCAGGCACACGCAAAAAAAAGCAGTCGAGAACCTTAAGTCAAAGAACCAAGCGTTTTTCAAGACAACCTATATCTTCGACAGCGCCTCCAAATCGACTAACCGGGCGCTGCGTTGACATTTCGACCTTGCTGCAAGCCTGATGCCAGTATCCTTTCCGGCTGGCCTCTATTTGCGCAAGAGTTTGATTCAAAAGGGTTTTCAGTTGCTCGCCGCAACGGGAGAACCGCGCTGAGGGGTCGGCCTCGAGCAGCCAGCGGGCGCGAAGAACGACAAAGCTGTCAGCCCGGTCCGACCAGGTACGCAAATTTTGCATAGCAGTGAAATCATCCCTCGGACTGGGCGAGCCGAGCGGACAACCGCTCTGCGACTCCGCCGAAGGAACCGTTCGACAACAGCACCACGGCGTCCCCCGGGCCGATCCGGCTCATGATCCGAGCCACCACCTCCTCCAGGTCGGCGGCGGCGGCGGCCGGAGTGCCATGCGCGGAGATCTGCTCGGCCAGCAGCGCCGTGTCGAGCCGCTCGTCGTCCGGAAGGTCGCGGCCCAGCGGCGCGATGATCGCCTCGTCGGCGTCTTCGAACGCCCCGGCGTAGCGCTGCTGGTGCAACCGGCGGCAGGCGGTCGCCGAGCGGGGCTCGAACGCCGCCAGCACGCGGCCGTCGGGATGCCGAGCCGCCAGGGCTGACAGCGTCTCTTTCACGGCGGTGGGATGGTGGGCGAAATCGTCGTAGACAATCACTCCCGCGCGCCTGCACACCACCTGCTGGCGCCGCGCGACTCCGCCGAACCCGGGCAGCGCCTCCTCGATCCGGGCGAGCGGCACGCCCGCCGCCTCGTGCGCCAGGATCGTCGCGGCCAGGGCGTTGCGCGCGTTGTGCCGGCCGGCCAGCGGCAGCTCGAGGCGCGCGATCTTCCCGCCGCCCGCGAACACGTCGGCGGCGACCGGACCGTCCGGCACGGCCAGCCAGTCGGCTCCCTGCTCGGCGTCGCCCTCCACCGCGTAGCTGACGACCGGGACCGATGCGCCGCGGGCGATCTCCATCGCGACCCGGTCCCCGGCGTAGACCGCCAGCGGTCCCTTCCGCACGATCTTCGCCAACTCGCGGAAAGCCCGCCGGTAGTCCTCCTCGGTCGGGTAGATATCCACGTGGTCGTGCTCCACCGAAGTGATCACCGCGGCGCTGGGCAGGTAGGAGAGGAACTTGGGCCGCTTTTCGAAGTAAGCGCTGTCGTACTCGTCGCCCTCGATGACGAAGTGGGGACCGGATCCCAGGCGGTAGCCCGCGCCGAAATCGGCGGTGACCCCGCCGACCAGCAGGGACGGGTCGCGGCCCGCGGCGCGCAGCAGGTAGGCCAGGATCGCGGTGGTGGTCGTCTTGCCGTGCGTCCCGCAGATCACGAGCGGCTCCGTGTCGGCGAGGAACAGGTCGCCAAGCGCGCGCGGCATCGAGACGCAGCGCAGACCCAGCCGGCGAGCGGCCGCCGCCTCGGGGTGATCCCTGCGGCAGACGTTGCCGACCACGACCAGATCGGGGCGGTGCTCCAGGTTCTCGGCCCGGTAGCCCTCGACCACGTCGATGCCCAGGCGCTCCAGCTCGGTGCTCATCGGCGGGTAGGGATGCGCGTCCGAGCCGCTGACCGCGAAACCGGCCCGCGCCAGCAGACCGGCCAGCGCGCCCATGCCCGTCCCACAGATTCCGATCAGGTGAATCGCGGCCGCCGGCTCGATGCGTATGCGTTCGTCTTCCATCGGGCGAGCTCGCTGGCGCGCGACCGCTCAGTTCAGAATCGGATCGCGCGCAATAGTCGTTCCTCCAGAGCCCAGATCGGCGAGCAGGCGCCCGCCGTCCACGGCGATCACCTGCCCGGTCACGAAACCCGCCCGGGCCAGATAGACCACGGCCTCGGCCACGTCCTCGGCCGCGCCGATCCGCTTCATCGGTATCGCCTCGGTGATGCGGCGGCGGCTGCTCCGGTCGATATCCTGGGCGAACAGCACGGTCCCGGGGCAGACGCAGTTGACGCGCACTCCGCTGTCCGCCAACTCGAGCGCCTTGCGCTGCGTCAGCGAGAGCAGCGCGGCCTTGGTGCGCGAGTAGGCCTTGTGCCGCTCGAACCCGATCACGCCGGCCACGTCTCCGATGTTGACCACCGCTCCCCGGTTCTCGATCAGGTGGGGCTCGGCGGCCTCGACCAGCGTCGCCGGGGCGTCCACGTTCAGGATCTTCATCCGCGCCAGCTCGGTCAGGGACTGGTCGTCTGCGATCATCAGCGCGGCGCTGTTGACCAGCACGTCCAGCCTGCCGAGCCCGCCGAGCGTCCGCTCGACGAGATCCGCGGCGCTGCCGGGATCGACCAGGTCGCAGCGCAGACCGACCGCGCTTCCCCCGTCTTTCACGATTCCTCCCACGAGCCTTGCGGCCTCCCGCTCGGAGCCGTTGTGGTGCACGGCCACCGCGAAACCGTCTCTGGCCAGGGCGCGGCTGATCGCGCCGCCGACGCGCACGGCGCCGCCGGTTACCAGCGCCACCGGAGCGGGCCGGGCGTCACTTTGGAAATCGGCGCTCACCATCTTGCGAAGCGTACGGTATAAAGAGAGTCGAATGAAGGCAAAACGACAAAACGCGCCGCCGTACAGCTCGATCGTTTCCCGGCTCGCGCTCGCGCTGGTCCTGCTCGGACCGGCGGCGGCCTTTGCCGAGGCGGGATCCGGCGGGCGGGTCGTGGTTCTCGCCGAGCCGTTGCTCGCCGCCGAAGCCGACGCGCTGCTCGAGGCGCTCTCGGTCAAGCTGGCTTCCAACGGAGTCTCGGTGACGAAAAAGGAGCGACCCGAACCGACGGGCGAGGAGGAGAGCGTCGTGCAGGACGGTGACGAGCCGGAGCTGCTCTGGATCGTGCACGTGCGACAGCTGTCGGAGCGGATGCTGCTGGTCGCGGTGGACAACGCGGCATCCTCCGGTCCGGACGACGTGGTCCGCGAGGTGCGCCGGGGAGCGGACCCGGAAGCCACCGGCTGGACCATCGCGCTGATGGTGGAGGAGCTGGTCCTGCCGTACGTCGACGAGGACGGGGAATCCGCGCCGCTCGGCGCCGGGCTGGCGATCATCGAGCCACCCGAGGTGGGCGGAGTGCGGAACGAATCGAGCGAGCCGATCGTGGCCTACCCCCACCTGCGACTGCTGGCGCTGGGGATGGAGGGGCAGTACCACCCCGGAAACGACGATATCGCGGCCGGTCCCCGCTTCGCGCTGGAGGGCGCAGTGGCCGAGCGCTTCGTCGCGACGCTGGGGATCGCCTGGGTCGGATGGACGAGAACGTCGCTTCGCGGCGTGCGGGTCTCGGCCAGCTCGCTGCCGATCCGCGCCAGCCTGGGTTTCGTCCTTTTGCCGGGCGGCATCGTGGAGATCTCGATCCGCGGGGGAGTATCGGTCGGCTTCTCCATCTACCGCAGCGACGACGGAACGCAGCAACGCACGGACGTGACCTTCTCTCCGCGGATTCCGCTGCGCCTGCGCGTGGTGTTCCGGGTGCACGGTCCGTGGGGCGTCTACGTGGACGGCGGAGCCGCCTTCGCCCTGGTGCGCGACGAGCTGCGAAACTCGGGACGACCGGTCCACCGCCAGGACTGGATCTTTCCCGCCTTCGGGCTCGGCGCGCAGCTGTGGCTCGATTGAGAGTAGAAAATCGAATTGTGTATCATAATAATGTAGATATGAGCGCATCTAACCAGCAGGAGGGGAGGCAGAGGGACGGGAGCTCCAAAAGGGGGAGCGAGATGGACGCCGGTGTGCTGGGAAAACAGGGCCTGATCGCGCGCCGCAAGCGCGAGACGGACCCGCTGGCGCGCGTCGTCGAGCGGTGTCAGGAGGGCGATCCGGCCGCGTTCCGACAATTGTACGATCGGTGCGCGGCCGGCGTCCACCGGCATCTCTGTGTCTTGATCGGCCCGGGAGAGGACGTGGACGACTTGATTCAGCTGGTGTTCCTCAATGTATTCCAGTCGATCGGGCGCTTCAAGGGGCGGTCCGCCTTCTCCACCTGGCTGTTCCGCATCACCGTCAACGTTGCTCGCCAGGAGATCCGTCAGCGCAAGCGGCGCAGGCGGCTCGACGCCGCCGTCCACGAGGTCTCCGAGGTGCGCGGCGCCGGCACCAGCCGGGACCCCGAAAAACAGCTCTCGGAGTGGCAGGAGATCTACGACGTGCTCGATCGTCTGCCGCCCAAGAAACGCGAGACCTACGTCCTTTACACTTACGAGGGTTTTTCGCTGAGCGATATCGCCCAGCTGCTGAGCTCGTCGATCTCCACGATCGGATCGCGGCTGCAATCCGCGCGCAGGGAGATTCTGCGCGCCCTGGAAGGAGGACGCCGATGAGGCGGCTGCCGGCACAGTGCCGTCGCGCGCGGCGCGACCTGTTGGCCGAAGATCGACTGGACGCCGTCGGTCGCGGCAGGCTGGAGCTGCACCTGCGGCGCTGCCCGCAGTGTCGCTCCCTGGCCGAGGGGCTGGCGCGGGTGGAGAGCGGGGGCGAGCCGATCGAGGAGCTGAGCGCGGAGCGGGCGCGGAAGATCTACGACCGGCTGCTGCCCGCCGTGCACCACCTCGCCGTCGAACGCGAGCATCGCCCCACCGGCCTCCGCCGGTTCGCGGCGCTCGCCTGGTCCGTCGGCGCGCTCGCCGCCGCGGCGGCGCTGGTCGTGTGGATCGCTGTCGGCGAAAACCCGAATTCCGCCGGCGAGGCTTCCGCCGTGGTCGCCGCAAGATCCCCCGCCGGGGCCGAGCGCGAGGCAGTCGAGACAAGCGGCGTGATCGATCGCAGCCAGGGATCGATTCGGGTCGACGGCCGCCCCTTCGGCGACTCCAGGGACCGCTTCCCGGTGACGAGCGGAACCCGCGTGGCGCTGGACGAGGGCTCCAGCGTCGCCTTCCGGCTGGGAGACACGGCCCGCGTGGCGCTGGCGGGAGAGAGCGAGTGGCGCGTGGAGCGCTCGACCGAGACGCTGGTGGAGATGATGCTCGAGCGCGGCAAGCTGGCCATCGATTTCGACGGTCGCCTGGGGCGCATGCTCGACGTCCGCACGCCGGACTCGCTGGTGCGGGTGCGGGGCACGCTGTTCACGGTCGAGGTCGCACCCGATTCGGCGACTCGGATCGGCGTGCTGGACGGACACGTGGAGGTCGTACCGCTGGGACGTGCCGGCTCCACCGTCGAGCTGTCCGCCGGCGATCTGGCCGAGATTCCCAGCGGCCGGATCCTGCCGCTGGGAGATGAACAACGCGCGCTGGCGGCCGAGATCGACGTCGCGGGAGACACGCTGGCCAGCCGCGGGAGGCTGGTGCGTTTCGAGGGCAGCCCCGAAAAGGCGATCGTCGAGCTGGAGGGTCGCGTGGTGGGCACCACGCCGCTGGCGATCCGCATCCCCGAAGGAGAGGTGTCGTACCGGCTCTCCGCCCCGGGCATGGAGCCGCTGGTCGCAGAGCTGGACGGAAACGGGGACGACCGCAAGGTGAGCTTCGCGCTGGCTCCCGAGGTCGAGTACCTCTCTGTGGTCGAGGAGCCGCTCGCGCGCCCCCTGCGCTCGCGCCGCATCGCCGCTACTCGAGAGCCCGACTCGCGGGCCGACGCCGGGCGCTCCGGCTGGAGCCTCCTGCAACGAGCGCGCGCCGCGATCACTGCGGGCGACATCCCCTACGCGATAAATCTGCTTCGGCGGAATCTGCAGCACGCCGAGGAGAACCAGCGACGCGTGGCGCTGTTCTCGCTGCTCGCCGAGTGCTACGCCGCGGCCGGCCGCTACGGCGAGGCGGCAGACGCCTTCGATCGCGTCGCCGCTGCCGCGCCCGGCACCGAGATGGCGCTCAACTCGCGCTACGAGGTCGGCCGGCTGTCCATGGATCGCATGGGCGATTTTTCCCGGGCGCGGGCGGCCTTCACCTCTTACCTGGCCGCTCCCACCCGCGGCGCGCTGCGCGAGGAAGCGTACTACTCGCTGTGCGAGATCGACGGTCGCGAGGGATCCCACCGCGACGCGCTGCACTGCTTCAACGAGTTTCTGCGTGCCTTCCCCGGCGGCCACCACGAGGCCGACGCCCGGCTCTGGCGGGGCGCCTTGCTGCAAGACGTGGAGAAGAAATGGGGCGAGGCGGAGCGCGACCTGATCGCCTTCGTCCGCGCCAAGCCGCGGCATCCCCGCGCGGAAGAGGCGCGCTACCGAGTCGCGCTGGGTCGTTTCCAGGCCGGCGACCGGAGGGGATCGCTGCGGATGGTCGACCAGTACCTGGAGCAGCACCCCGAGGGTCGCTACCACCTCCGCGTGGAGCGCCTCCGCCGCGCGATCCTCGATCCCAGCTACACCTGGAGCGGCGATTCGAGATAAAGCAGTGCCTCGTCAACCCCACAATGCCGGGTCGGGCCGGCCCTCATCGACGATCCCTGCGTCACTCCTCCTCGAATTGGCACCGCCAGTCCTTCGTCGTCGTTCCTTGGCCTCGCCGATGATCTCTCGCCCTGTACCCGAAATCGTCGGGTTGACGAGGCACTAGCTGTTTCGTCAGGGGGTGTGCAGGGCGGCCATTTCGTCTCTCACCGTTTCGTCGGCGGCCAGGACGAAGATCCTGACCGGCGCGGTCGGCCCGAGCGGCACGTCCTGGAAGCTGATCTGCCTGCCGCTCAGGCTCGGATCGTAGCCCAGGTCGACGAAATCCCCTCCTCCCACCGGTATCTCGAACGCCTCCGCGACCGGAAAATCCGGCGGGACCTCGACCGAGACGTCCACGCTCTGGTCGGTGAGGTTCCAGTGCGGATCGGCCAGCTCGAGGCTGGCCAGCCCGCAGCTGGTCAGCGTCGGCCCGCCCGAGTTGGCGATCGAGATCACGACCACCACCAGCGCGTCCGAGGCCCGTACCATCTCCACGATCGTCTCCCCGCCGGCGGCGGCCATCCCGGTCGGATCTCCCTCGCGCAGCCGATCGCGCACCGCGCGGAAGACCCAGTTGGAATTCGAGATCGCCTGCCAGGTGTCGGGGTGCTCGGCGGCCAGCTCCTGCGGCGACTGGAACCACATCAGCCCCTTGCCGCCTCCGGCCATCACCGAAAACGCCTGCACGTAGATCTCGGCCGGCGCAGGCTGGCCGTCCCAGCTTCCCAGTCCCTGGGAGTACTGCCAGGAAGGCCAGGGCATGTGGTTGTCGCGCGCGTTCTTCAGGTAGTCGTAGGAGGCGCGGATCGGAGGCGGATTGACCCCTGTGATCCAAGGCGCGCACCCGGCGATGTAGAGGTCGATCCCCTGCACGTCCGTCATCCCGGCGAAGGTGCCGACGTTCTTGTTGGTCTTGGCGCCGTTGTAGACGGTGAACGCCGGGTAGTTGCGCCACATCCAGCGGGCGTAACGGGCCTTTCCCTCGGGCACCGGATCGCCGCTTTCCTCGTAGATCTCGCCGTCCGACTCGTCGCCGGTCAGCAGTCCCGCCACGCGGGAGAAATCGGTGAAGAGCCCGGCGGCGGTCTCGTTGTCGATCAAACTCTTGAAGTCGTCTCCGAGCAGCACGTTGTAATCGTCCTCCATCGCCGGCGCGACGGTGTTGATGATCTCGGTGGTCGAATGGCTCGAGCAGTCGTCGCCGAAATAGACGTAGAAGGTGTCGAAGCCGGCGTCGAAGTGATTGTTCATGTATGTCTCGTTTCCGCCCGGCTCGGGGCAGTCGCTGCCGCGCGGCCAGGTCTCGATCGGAAAAAACGGCCGCAGCGCGCGACCGCCTGCCACCGACTCCTCGCCTCCGTCCAGCGCGACCACGACGCTCCACGAATCTCCCAGCTCGACGGGCTCGCAGAGCGGCACGGTCCACATCACCGACTCGCCCGGGGCGATCGTCGTCGAAGGCACGCAGGCCACGTCCGCCGCCAGCACGTCGCGACCGTCGACCAGCAGGCGCTCCACGGTCCGCGCCGAGTCGCCGGTGTTCTTCAGGTGGATGATCAGCTCGTCCAGCGAGTCGTCGAGCGTGACGTAGGTCAGCGGCACCGTGGTCTGCGCCACGTCGAAGGAGGCGTCGACCGCCTCTCCTCCGCTCGTGCTCACCGCGATCTGGCCGCTGGCGGCCGTGTCCCAGTCGGCGCTGCGCGAGTGGAACGCGACCCAGATCGGCTCGCCGGCCACGACCGGGTCGGGCCAGACGTGGTACCACTCGATCAACGGCGTGCCCGACGATCCGTCCAGCAGCTGGTCGGTGGGAGTGCCGTTGATCCGGACCTCGGTGACCTCGCCCGAAGCGGCGGCGAGCGCCACGACGTGAAAGCGCCCTCCGCCCAGCGGGGGCTCGGTGCTCCACTCGAGCGACGACTCCGGGTAGAGCGACTCGGGCAGCCAGTAGTCCTTGCGGTAGCTGGCGTGGATCGCGTCGTCGACCTCGAGCGCGGCGCACGGATCGCCGCTCGGATTGCAAGAGATCTCGGCGGCGAGATCCCCGTCCCACGACCCGTCCGAGTCGGTGCCCGCGCCGGTATCGGAATCGGTATCGGTGTCTGTGTCGGTATCGGTGTCCGCGTCGGTATCGGTGTCTGTGTCGGTATCGGTGTCCGCGTCCATCCCGCCGTCGCCGCCTCCGCCCTCGTCGTCGCCGCAAGCGACCGGCAGCGCGACCAGAAGCGCCGCGAAACACCATCTGAAAATCGAGGTCATGGTTCGTCTCCTCATGGTTTGATGCTGCCGAACAACGTCGAATCCGCGCTCGAGGACTCAATTTTCGTAAAAAAGAAACGACCCGCGGGGCTCACTCGTCTTCTTTTTTTTCTGCGCCGCCTTCGTCCTTTTTCTTGCCGAAGCGCTTTATCCAGAAGATATCTATCCCGCCTTTTTGCGCGTCTCCGTAGAACGTCTCCAGCACCCAGTTGCGCGCTATCGACAGGTCCACGCTGGCCGTGGTGCTGTTCTCCTCCTCGGGTGCGTTGTGATGGTACTCGGTCTCCACGTAGACGCGATCTCCGATCCGCTTGCCCACCGTCAGGATCGGCTGGTCGACAGACTCTCCGACCCCCAGCGAAATGCGATCGACTCCAAGGTTCTCCCGCAGCTCGCGCTCGAGGCCGGTGTTGTCGAAGGCGAGCAGCAGCGAGACGGCGTTGGCGCGCACCTTTTCCTCGTCGGCGCCTCCCTCTCCGGTGTCGGTGCGACCGGTGAGCAGCAGCGTCAGGATCTGGTACTGGGTCAGCGGTGGATCGGACTCGAGCACCAGTTCCGGACGGGTGACCCTGCCCCGAACCGTGACCAGCACGGAAGCCTCGGACGTCTCGGTGCGGGCGCTGAGATCGATGTACGGCATTCCCCCTCCAGACCCCGGCAGCGTCAGCACGCCCTGCTCCACGCGAAAGTCGTTGCCCAGCAGAACGAAGCGTCCGCTGGTAAGCCGGATCCCGCCGCTCGCCTCGGCCTCTTCTCCGTCGATCGCAAGCGTCGCGCCCCCGGTCCAGCGCATCACCACGTCCGGCCCCTCGATCAGCAGCGAGTCCGAGACGTCCAGGCTCAGCTCCATCTTTCCCGAGTCGCCGCTCCGCCCGGAGGGCTCCTCGGAGCGCTGCTCGTCGAGGAACACCACATTCTCCATGTCGTGCACGGAGCGCGGTGCGCGCGAGGCCGTCTGTGTCAGCAGCCGCACCTCGGTCTCGCTAAACGAAAACTCCACCTCGGTGGACTCCTCGTCCAGGCTCAGGTCCATCTCGATCTTGGAATCGATCGTGCCCTCGGGAAGGCCGGGCCTGACGAACGGAAAGCGCACCAGCGCCAACCTGAGCCGGGCCGCGAGCCTGCCCTCGGAGCCGAGGCGGGCCACCCCAGCGGCCGCCCCCTTTCCTCTCCCGCTGGAGAACGCGAGATCCGAGAGGCGCAGGACTCGCTCGTCGAGCTCCAAAGCCGCGGAGATGTCCCGGAGTCGCTGGTTGAGGTCGACGACTGTGATCTCCCCGCCGTCGAGGCGCAGCTCGCCGCCGACGACCGGATCGGCGATCGTGCCGCTGGCCGTAACAGCGCCGTCGAGAGCTCCGCGCAGATCGTAGAGCCGATCGCCGAGCAGCGGGCTCAGCACCGACAGGTCGAACCCGTCCAGCTTCGCCTCCAGCCGAAAAGCGGTTTCGCCGAGCGCCTCGCCCGTAGCAGCCTTTTCGCGATCGCGAGCCAGGCGGGCGAGATCCAGATCCGCTTCGCCGCTCAGCTCCAATTCGGCCTTTTCTTCGCGGCCGAGCGACAGGTCGACCCGTCCCCCGTGCTCGTCGGCGCTCAGCGCCAGACTCAGCGGCAGGCGCTCGCCGCCCGCCAGGGTGAAGAAGCCTTCCAGGCCCCCTTGCAGCGAGAGGTGCGCGGCGCTCCCGTCCAGTTTCAGGATGCCGGACAGCGAGGTGTCGAAGGCGATGCGCTCGGCTGCGGCCGCGTCGATCCAGGCACCGCCGGCGCGGCCGAGCTCGACAGTCGCGCTGTGCGCCCGATCGTGGA
The DNA here is from genome assembly GCA_046484285.1 of Polyangia bacterium. Classification (GTDB taxonomy): domain Bacteria; phylum Myxococcota_A; class Polyangia; order JAAYKL01; family JAAYKL01; genus CAZHCG01. The sequence continues at coordinate 21,261 of JAWOBP010000151.1, read as the reverse complement.
GCCAGTGCAGCGAGCCTTTTTCGAGATCGACCTCCAGCGGTATCCGCAGCCTGGCATCGAGCCACCGCCCGCCCTCTCCCCGCAGCTGCCCGTGGATCGAGGCTCCGTCTTCGTCCAGGTCCAGGCGCGCGTCGAGCTCGCCGATGTCGAAGCCGGCCCGCGAGATATCCCGCCCGGCGACGAAGATGCTGACGAGAGGACCGCGAGCGTTGCCCGCGACCTGGATTGTCCCGTCGGCGCGTCCGTCGATCTCGGCCGTACCGCTCGATCCCCGCCCGGCCAGCAGACCCGGCAGGCGGCTGGCCAGCTCCAGATCGACGCCCGAGATCTCGGCGTACAGTTCGTGCTCCTCGTCGGACAGCCAGTGGAGACGCCAGCCGGAGCGCAGCTCGATCGGCGCATCGAACCAGAAGGCGACCTCGTCGACGATCTCCCCGTCGACGACTCCATTTCCCTCGACCCGGCCTTTGCCGTAGCCGATCTCGATCTCGGCGTCGCCGATCGCCGCGCCGCGCCAGCTCGCGTCCCGCGCTCGCAGCTCGACTCGCCCCCGCCGCGGCACCGGCCACCCCTCGAGCTCGACGCTCAGGTCGACCTCTCCACCGGCGTCCATCCGGGGCACGAGCCCGCCGAGGCGATCGATGCGTACGCTCTCCAGCACCACCCGCGCCCGGGTGGTGGGATCCGAGCGCAGCCCCACCCGGCCCTTACTCAGGTCGAAGATCGCTCCCGCGTCCAGCTCGGCCCTCACCGATTCGGCCAGCTCGCCGTCCAGCGACAGCTCGGCGGTCAGGCGCCGCCGCGCGGACTTTGCGGAGAAATCGACGTCGCCCAGCGGCTCGCCACGCAGCTCCAGCGCGCGTACGTCGCCCTCGACCCGCAACCGCGGCCCGTCCAGCGGCCCCTCGGTCTCGACGCGGGCGTTCAGGATTCCCGAGAGGCCCAGATCTGGAACGAAGGCTTCCAGCTCGGACAGATCGAAATCGCTGACCATGATCGATCCGCTGGCCCGGCCCCCCTCGGGCAGCGCTACCTTCGAGGCGCCGAGATCCAACTCGCCCGGCGATTGCACGGAAAAAGAGACGACCTTCGTTTTGGATCGCGACAGCTCGCCGCGCGCCTCCAGGCGGCCGCCCCGGGCTCCGCCTTGAACGCGCAAGCTACCGATTCTCCGCCCGCGGTACCCCAGGCGGAGCAGCTCTCCGCGAAATTCCAACGAGATGGCGGACCATCGCCCCGACAACTCGAAACGCCCGCCGGCGATCCCGGACAGGTCGGCTGGAAGCACCGCCGACAGATCGCGCAGGTCCAGCTCTCCGAACAGCAGCTCCAGGTCGCTGCGTCCCTCCGGATCCACCTTGCCGGAGGCGCGCACGAATCCCTCTCCCAGCCGCAGCTCGATTCCGTCGGTGCTGATCGTCCCTCCGTGCAGCACCGCGAGGGCGGGCCGCGCCAGCTCGAGCCGCACTCCGTACAGCCGCGACTCGAGCCGTTGCAGCGCCAGCTCGATCTTTTCCCCGAGCCTCACTGTCCCGTCCAGGGCGGCGGCGCGGCGTCCTCCTTTCTCCAGAGACGCGGAAAGCTCCACCGTCTCCAAATCGCCGCTGACCGAGGCTCTCAGGCTCCCGAAATCGCCGATGCGGCAGCCCTCGCACTCGAGGCTCCCGTCCAGGAATAGCTCTCCGTCTTCGCCGCGGGAGAATTCCAGCCGGCCCGAAGCACCGAGGGAGAGATCGAGATCCTCGATCCAACGTTTCGACTCGAAGGTCGGTATCTCGAGCGTCGCTGCGAGATCTACCCGCGGGAGGACTGCACCTTGGGCATCGAGCGCGACCAGTTCCCGGCCCGCCTCCTCGACCCTCAGCTTTGCCTCGAGCCGCTCCAGGCAGCCGCCGATCTCCATCTCGACGCCGAGATCCTCCAGCCTTGCGAGACCGGCCAGCTCGCGCACGGCCTGCTCGTCGGCGTCGACGACCAACCTCAGCTCCAGCTCGTTGCTCTCCGCGTCGAAACGGGCCGCCTCGGCCCGGACCGTGCCCAGGTCGGTGTCGAGCACGAGCTGCTCGACCTCGAGCTTCGGCTCGTTCCACGAGATCACGGCCTGGCTCGATTCGATCCTGCGCCCGATTCCCGGCATCTCGATCGTCTTGCCCGCCAGCTCCAGGCGCGCCCGGCGGCCGCCGGCGCGCAGCCTTGCGGCCAGAGACTCGGCACAGACCAGCGTTTCGATCCCAAAGTCGCCGTGGCTGACCAGCTCGACATCGGACAGCTCCAGCCCGACCCGCAGGAAGAGCGGCAGATCCGGGCCGATGCCGTGCGACGTCTGCTCGGAGCCGCCGGGCACGGCGAGGTCGGCGAACGACCCGCGCGACGGATCGCTCCAGAGGTGGATGCGCACGCCGGATGCCGCGACCCGCCTCGCATCTCCGATACGGAAGATGATCAGCAAAGGACTCCAGTCGACGCGAATCGAATCCGCCTCCACCAGCAGGTCGCCGCGCGCGTCGCGCAACCGTACGTCGCGCAGCACCCATTCGCCGAGCAGATCTCCGCTCGAGGCGCCGAGCGAGACGTCGCCGGGAATCAGGGAGCTGTAGATCCGGGCCGCCTCGACGACCGCGATCCGCGATCCCCAGCGGGTGGAGAGGATCGACACCGCTCCGACCGTCCAACCGACCGCGATCGCGAGCGGCAGCACAGCGACCGCGAGGGCCGCCGCGAGAGCCCGCCCGGCCCGCCGGCCGCTCAAAACGCCTCCCCGAGCCCGATGTGCAGCGCCCAGCGCGGCTCTCCCTTCGAGAGCTCGGTCTGGTTGAGGCGCACGCCGCAGTCCACGCGCAGCATCCCGATCGGGCTGTCGTAGCGCAGGCCGCCTCCGCTGGAGTAGTTCCAGTCACCGGGCGAGAACTCGAGCCGTCCGGGCTGCACGTCGCCGCCGTCGGCGAACGCCACGACGTACAGATCTTTCCAGGTGCGCAGCCGGATCTCCAGGTTGCCCTGCACCATCGTGTCGCCGCCGATCGGAATCTGCCGGCAGTCCTCGCCCGACGGACACAGCGAGGTGCGCGGCGCCAGGCGTCTCGAGCCCCAGCCGCGCACGGTGTTCGCTCCGCCCAGGTAGTACTTGAAATCGAAGGGAACGCCGCCCTGCGGGCCGTAGGGGAAGATCATCCCCGTCAGCGCCTGGATCGCGAGCTGCAGCCTGGGATGCACCTGCCAGTAGGCCTTGAGGCGCGGCGTGATCTTGTGAAAATCGTAGTCGCCGGCCGGCAGCCTGCCCGCGATGTCGTAGACCATCTGGAGCACGACGCCGTTGCGCGGATCGAGCAGCCGGTCGGTGAGGAACAGGGAGGTCTCGAACTCGAAGTAAGTCAGCACGTAAGGATCTTGGAAATCGAGCCCCAAAATCGTGCTGCTGGCGCCGAGCACCGGAGAGACGGCGAAGAAGTCGACGAACCGCGAGTTGTGGCTGACCGAGACCTCCAGCCGCTCGAAGAAAAAGCGCGAGACGCCGACGCGCGCGCCGGGAGTGTAGAAGCGATAGCCCTCCTCGATCCCGAGCTCGAAGCGCGGGGCGAACGTCCAGACCAGGCGCTTCTCCAGCCAGCCCTTCTTGCGCAGGCGCGGCTCGAAGACCACGACCGGCCCGTGCTCCACCACGTTGAACGGTGTCGGAAGCTCGGCGTAGCCGACCTTGACGCCCAGGTCGAGACGCGTCAGCTCGCCGAAGAGGTTGTTGTGCGTGTAGCGGGCGGTCAGCCGCTCCTCCCAGCGCGCAGGCTCGAAGCCGAACCCGGCCCCGACCTTGACCGTCTGCGGTTCGGACTCCACTACATGGATGACCAGATCTATCTCGCCGTCCTCTCCGACCTCCCCGGCCGGAGTCGCCGCCACGGAGCGAAAGACATTCATCGCGTAGATGCTCTTCTCGATCCGCTCGACGAGAGTCGGGGAGTACGGCCGTCCCTCGGCGTAGTCGACCTCGCGGCGGATCAGACCCGCGGGGACCAGATCGAGCCCCGTGAAAGACAGCTCGCCGATCGTGGCGTACCTGCCGGAAACGATCGTGTAGATCACCCTCGCCGACAGCTCGGCGCGGTCGACCTCGGCCCGCACCTCGGCCCGAGCGTGAGGAAAGCCCCGTCCCTCGACCGCGAGCGCGAGGTCGACCGCGGCCTCTTCCATCGCCTCGACCTCGAGCGGCCGCCCCTCGCGCAGCCCGACCGCGCTTTCGATCTCGTCGACCGGCAGCGGTCCGTTTGGACCGAACGGCTGTCCCTCGGGCCAGACGATCTCCACCGAGGCGATCCTGACCGGCTCGCCTTCGCGCACCTCGATCAGCAGGTCGACCTCGTCTTCGTCCCGCTCGACGACCTCGAAGCGCAACACCCGGGCGTCGAGATATCCGCAGCTACGATACAGCTCCACGATCCGCCGGCTGTCGACCGGCAGGTAGGCCGGATTGAAGTAGACGTCCTCCCCCACCGGCCAGGTTCCGCTCTCGGCCAGGTGCAGGTATTCGAGCAGCTCGTCCTTTTCGAAACGCTCGACGCCGACAAGCTCCACGTCGTCCACCGTGCGGGTGGATCCCGTGGCGGACGGCGGATCGCCGGCGGTGGCGCAGCCCAACGCCAGCAGCATCGCCGCCGGCGCCGCTAGCGAGCGCATTATATCGGCTCGGGAAAGCAATCTTATTAGTATACTACGGAAGTCGGCCGTCGCATGCTATTGAGTCCGAGATGATTGATCATCCGTACCGCGAGCTGCTGGCGAACGTGGAGCGGCCGGGGCGCTACCTGGGAGGGGAGTTCGGGGGGGGCAGGCCGCGCGACGGCGACCTCACGCGATTCGCGCTGGCCTTTCCCGACGTCTACGAGGTCGGCGCCAGCCACGTGGGCTCGGCCGTGCTCTACGAGCTGCTGGCCGGGATCGAGGACGTCTCGGTCGAGCGCGTCTTCTCCCCGTGGCCGGACATGGAACGGTTGCTGCTGGAGCACGATTTGCCGCTCGTCTCGCTCGAATCGGCGCGGCCGCTGGCCGAGTTCGACCTGATCGGCTTCTCTTTGCAGTACGAGCTGAACTACACCAACGCGATCCGCATCCTCGATCTGGCTCGCGTGCCGCGCCGCGCCTCCGATCGTCGCGCCGGGGATCCGATCGTTCTTCTGGGCGGTCCGCTGGCCGCCCACTGCGAGCCGCTGGCGCCGTTCGCCGATCTGGCCCTGGTCGGCGACGGAGAGCTGGCGCTGCCCGAGCTGCTGGCCGCCTTCGGAGAGGAGCGCCGCCGCGGATCGAGCCGCGAGCGTTTGGTGGAGCGCTGCGCCGAGCTGCCGTCGATCTTCGCCCCGGCCTCGCTGCCCCGCCGCTTCGATCGGTCTTCGGGCCGCGTCGTGGTCGACCCGGCGCCCGGGGCGACGGTCGCCCGCCGGGCGACGGTCGACGACCTGGACCGCTGCCCGCCGGGAGCCGGACCGGTGCCGTCGGTCGAGGCGATCTTCGATCGCTACAGCCTCGAAATCGCCCGCGGCTGCAGCGAGGGCTGCCGCTTCTGCCAGGCCGGCTTCCTCTACCGGCCGGTCCGCGAGCGCTCCGAGGGGGCCGCGCTCGACGCCGTGGAGCGGGCGGTCTCGCGGCTGGGACACGACGAGGTCTCGATCGCCGCGCTCTCGGCCGCGGACTACAGCCGCCTGCCCGACCTCCTGCGCCGGCTGGACGAGCGCTTCACCCCGCGGCGTGTCTCCTTCTCGGTGCCGTCGTTGCGCGCCTACGGGTTGCCGGCAGAGACGGTGGAGGTGCTCGGCCGCCTGCGGGCCAGCGGCGTGACGCTGGCGCCCGAGGCCGGAACACAGCGCCTGCGGGACGTGATCAACAAGAACGTGGACGATGAGGAGCTGCTCGCCGCCGCGGCCCGCTTCTTCGACCGCGGCTTTGCGCGGATCAAGCTCTACTTCATGATCGGGCTGCCGAGCGAGACGGACGAAGACCTGGTCGCGATCCCGGCGCTGGCCGACCGCGTGCGGGCCTGCGGGCGGCGCCGCCTCGGAGGGCGGCAACCGGCAGTGGTCGCCTCGGTCTCCACCTTCGTGCCCAAGCCGTTCACCCCGCTGCAGCGCGAGCCGATGATCGGAATCGAGGAGATCCGGCGCCGGCAGGCTCTGCTGCGCGACGAGGCGCGCCGGCGGCGGATCGAGCTCAGGATGCACGACCCGCTCCTCTCGCGGCTGGAGGCGTTGCTGGCCCGCGGCGACGCGCGCCTGGCCGACGCGCTGGAGTCCGCGGTCGACCGGGGAGCGCGCTTCGACGGCTGGAGCGAGCACTTCTCCGAGTCGGCCTGGCAGGAGCCTCTCGCAAAGATAGACGTCGATTCCTACTTGGCCGAAATCCACGACGGCGCCGTCCTGCCCTGGGACCACATCGACGTCGGCATCTCCGCCGGATTCCTGCGCGAGGAACGCGACCGCGCTCGCCGCGGCCTGGGCACTTCGCCCTGCGGGAGGTTCCGTTCCGCCGGGGGCGATATTCGCACGGTGTGTCACGCCTGCGGCCTGCGCTGCGACCTCGACTCGCTGCCGGTCCGCGACGAGCGCGAGGCGCCTGCCTCCCCTCCGGAGCCTCCGCCACGCCGCGCCGCGCGACCGCGCCCCGAAGCCCTGCCGCGGCGCAGCGGCGCCGAGGTGAGGCGCTGCCGGCTGACGATCGCCAGGTGGGGCCGCCAGGCCTACCTCGGCCACCTGGACGCGATGCGGCACGTGGCGCGCGGGCTGCGGCGCGCCGGGCTGGAGGTCGACTACTCGCGCGGCTTCCACCCCAAGCCGCGGATCGAGCCGGCGCCGGCCCTGCCGCTCGCCACCGCCAGCCTCGGCGAGCCGATCGACGTCTGGCTGCTCGACCCGCCGGGGAAGGCCGAGCTGCTCGAGCGGCTGGGGCGCGCCCTGCCTCCGGAGATGGAAGCGGTGGAGGCCCGCCGTCTCGCCCCGGACGCGCGCAAGCTGTCCAAGGCGATCAGCGGCGCCGAGTACCTGGCGCTGGTCCCGGTGTCGGCCGAGGAGCTGGAGCGGGCCGCCGAGAGGCTGCTGGCCGCGGACCGCTTCGAGCTGGTGCGCCGCCGGCGCGGCAGGCCGGAGAAACGGTTCGATGCCAGACCGCTGGTGCGCGACGCCCGCGTGCTGGAAAGCGGGCCGCGCGAGCTGCCGCTGCCCCAGAGCGCCGAGGGAAGCTGGCTGTGGCTGGCTCTGGAGCTGCCGGGCTCGGGAGGAGTCAGGCCGCGCGAGCTGCTGGAAGCGCTGCTGGGAGAGCCCGGAGCAGCTGCCCGGCTGATCCGCAGCCGGGTGGTGCTCCGCGACGCCGGATCGAAAAAGTAGTTCCCCTTCCCGAGCAATCGATGCTCTAACGAGACAGCAGCTCGAAGGAGGCAGGTCATGAAGAGGCTCGGAGTATTCTCGCTCGTTCTCGCGGCCGTGCTCTGCGGCTCCTGCTACCGCAAGAGCAACGTCTCGATCGACGAGGAGAGCGACGCGGGCGACAGCGACGGCGATGCCGACAGCGACGCCGACAGCGACAGCGACGGGGATACCGACGGCGACGCCGACAGCGACGGCGACGGCGATACCGACACCTGGCCCAACGGCGACACGGCTCCGGGCGGCTACGGGGACGTGATGGACGTCTGCTGGGCCACCTCCTTCTTCGTCGAGGGGGAGGAGAGTTGGGTCTGGATCAAGGACATGACCGCCTTCGGCGACGGATCATCCGTCGTGACCGGCGGCTTCCAGGGCACGCTCGTGCTCGGCGAGGGAGAGCCCGACGAGACGGTGCTGGAGCCCACGGCCGGCGACTCGGTCACCGAGATGTTCCTGGCGCGCTTCGACGCCGACGGACAGCTGGTCTGGGCCAGGCGCGACGGCGGAGCCACCGTGGTGCAGGGACACGGAATGGCGGTGCTGCCGGACGATTCGATCGTCGCGACCGGGCACTACAACGACGACATCGTGCTCGGCGCCGGCGAGACGCACGAGACCGAGCTGGAAAGCGGCGGCCTGTTCCTGGCGCGCTACTACCCCAACGGCCAGCTCGCCTGGGCGCGGGACGAAGGCGGCAACAACACCGGCCCGAGCTTCGGCGTGCACGAGGACGGCCACTTCGTGGTCAGCGGAGACGGCATGGGCGAGGAGACTTTCGGAGCCGGCCAGCAGAACGAGACCACGCTCAGCTGGGGAGGACCGGTGGGCGAGTGGGCGATAACGGAGCCGGGCATGCTGTTCTGGGCTTCGTACGAGTCGGACGGTACCCTGCGCTGGGCTCGCAGCGCGGACTCCGACTTCGCCGACTCCAATTCCTCGGCCGCAGCCCTGGCAGACGGCTCGTACGCGGTCGCCGGCCGCTTCTACGCGGCTCTGGCCTTCGGGCACGGAAGCGACGATGAGATCGTCCTGTGGGCGCCCACCGATTCCGACGACAGCACGCTGACGTTTTCGCCAGCGATGTTCCTGGCCCGCATCAGCGACGACGGGGAGCTGCTCTGGGCCCTGGGCTCCAAGAGCGGCTTCGGCAACAGCGCGATGGCGACCAAAGCCGCGACTCTGAGCGGCGATCGAATCCTGGTGGGCGGGTCGTTCACCGGAGCGGTCAACTTCGGGCTGGGCGCCTCCGAGGAGACCTGGCTGGTCGCCTCCGGCGAGGGCGAGCCGTTCGCCGCGATCTACGACATGGACGGCAACCCGGAGTGGGTCACCCGCCTGGGAACCGACTGGAACGGAGGCCACGCCGCGGCCATGGACGGGCTCGAGGACGACACCTTCCTGGTGGCCGGAAGCTTCTCCGGCACCGCCACGTTCCAGATCGGTGGCGACCAGGAGCCGATTCAGATCCAGGCGCAAGGCGAGAGAGACGGCTTTCTGATGCACGTCTGCCCCTGGTGAATGCGGAGCACTCCGCGCAATAGGGTTTTCTGAGAGGCGCCGAGTCGCACCGGCGGGCAGCCCCGGGCGTCTTCGGGACAGGGACGAGGCGGAGCGGCGCTTTCGAAAAGGCGCGCGGCGGGTGGCGTAGCGATGGGCGCGCAGACCGGGTGTCAGACACGCTGAAGCGCGGGTTCTCCACCGAGAACGCCTCGGCGAGGGCGACCAGCTGCTCCGGCCCGCCGGCGGGCGCCGCGACTCCCGCAGTGCGGACGTCACCGCGCGGCAACGAGATGCCCCGCGCGGCCGGGGGCAGCGCGGCCCAGGGGCGCAGGCTCTGGGGAATGCCGCGCGCCGGAACGGAGACCGAGCGGCTGTACGATCCCCAGCTGCCGTCCGAGGCACCCAGCGAAGCCCGGGCGGTGAACTGGTAGCGCACGACCAGCCCCAACCCGGCGATCCAGCTCGGCTCGATCACGGTCAGCTCCAAGTCTTTGGGCGAATCGACCGCGATCATCCGGTCTTCGCGCATCAGCTCCAGAGCCGATTCCAGCTCCTCGGCGCGGATGCTCTCTCGCTCCTCGGGGGTCAACAAGTCCACCTTCTCGCCGGAGCCCAGGTCGATCACCTCGAAACCGGCGCTCCACGATCCATGGGCCGCGCCGCAGCCCAGCGACTCCTCGGTCCAGCGCGCCAGCAGGTAGGGACCGACCGAGGCGATCGGTCGCACTTCGAGATCGTAGTCGGAGTAGAGCGGCTCGTCCCCCTCGCTGCCGGGAGGCGGCCAGATCTCGATCCGCCGCCCGGAGACCAGGTCGACGAGCACCGGAGCCTCTCCCAGGTACGGCTCCGCCGCCACTGGGCACGACCCCTCCATCTCTGCGGCGCTCCAGCGCTCGCAGTCGCACAGATCGAGCGCGAACGGCTGCTCCTCCCAGATCCAGACCCCCCCGGCGGCCGGCAGGATCAATCCCTCGCGGGCGGCCAGCACGCGGCTGCCGTTCGGGTCGCCGCGCAGCCAGACGCTGCGCAGCTCGCCGTCCTCGTCGATCGTCCAGACGACGGCGTCGCTCTCCTCGCGCGCGGCCTCGGAAAGAGCCAGCCCCAAGGCGTTTTCGTCCCGAACGGATCCGCCGGGGCTACCGCCGCAGCCGAGCAGCACCGACGCTGCGACGAGCGCGACCCGCCAAAACCTGTAGCCGAAATCCCGCAACTCCAAGACCTTTCCAACGGGCAGCATAGGGCATCCCGCCACCGGGAGAAAGTCCCGAGCGAGACGCCGTATTCCCCGCTACGAGCGGCCTCACCTTTTTCTATTTCGAGTGATCGGGTCGGGAATACGATCAATATCGAGGTCGTTATTGGTTTCAGAAATTTGACATCGGTCAAAGGCAGGCTCTACTCAATAAAGAGACAGGGAGGTGATTCCATGCTCAGTCGGTTCAAGGTGGGAGCGACGATCCTGGCCGCCGGGATCCTGACAGCGGGCTGCGGGCCGGACTACCCGAGCTGCGAAAAGGACTCGCATTGCCACGAGGGCGAGTACTGCGTGAACAACATCTGCCAGCAGTGCCGAGACAACGGAGACTGCCCCGAGGGCCAGGAGTGCGCCGCCGGAGCGTGCCGCAGCATTCCCGACTACTGCGTGCAGTCGAGCGACTGCGCCGAAGGTCAGATCTGCCGCGACAACCGCTGCGGTCCGTGCATGTCCGCCTCCGACTGTCCGGGCGACCAGGTCTGCATGGACGGTCGCTGCGGCGAGGCCGAGTGCCGCTCCGACGAGGAATGTCCCGCGGGCCTGTCGTGCGTCAATTACCGTTGCCAGGTGGATCAGTCCGCCCAGAGCCAGCTGGGCGAAGGCGCCTGCGAGCTGGAGCCGATCTATTTCGACTTCGACTCGTCCGAGGTCAATCCCGAGATGCGGCGCGTGCTGGATGACAACTACCAGTGCCTGATGGATCGCTCCGGCCGGGTCACGCTGGAGGGCCACTGCGATCCGCGGGGAACCACCGAGTACAACATGGCCCTCGGCGAGCGGCGCGCGCGCCGGGTGGCCAGGGTGCTCAAGGCCGCCGGCCTGGAGCGCTCGCGGATGAAGGTCATCTCCAAGGGCGAGGAGGAGGCGACCGGTCGCAGCGAGGCCGGCTGGGCCAAGGATCGCCGGGTGGACTTCGAGTGAGCCCCAACGTTGTGAAAAACATCGAGATGAAACGCGCCAAGGTGCGTCAGCCGATGGCTTTTTGCAACGTTGGAGTGAAACCGGGAGGGGCGATAGCTCGTCTGCTGTGTCTGCTGGCGCTCTCGCCGTTGCTCTGCTCCTGCTTTTTGTGGACCACGCGCGACGAGGGCGACGCGCTGCGCGAAAAGACGGTCAGGCTCGAAAGGCGCATCGACGAGCTCGACGGCGAGTTGGCCAAGGAACGCCGCGAGCTGACCGAGATGATCGAGCGTGCGGGCGAGGACGTGGAGAAGCTCGAGTCGATGATCAGCCGCGCCACCCGCGTGCTGGCGCGCAACTCGGCCGACTTCGGGGCCGAGATGGAGTCTGCCAAGGACAAGATGCGGGAGATGGAAGGCGCGCTGGCCGAGTTGCGCCACGAGCTCGAGCAAATCGGATCGCGCCTCGAGGAGTCGAATCGCCGCGTGCGGGAGTTCGCGTTGGCCGCCGGCCTGGACGTGCCGGTCGACGAGTCCAGGGTGCCCGGCGACGAGAAGAAGCACTTCCAGTACATCGAGGAGTCGCTGGCGGCCGATCGCTACGGCGAGACGCGCTCCCTGTCAAAGGTCTTCCTGGAGCGCTATCCCAACAGCGACCGGGCCGACGATGTCCAGCTCCGAATCGCCAAGTCGTACATCGCGCAGGAGCGCTGGGCCAAGGCGCTCGGAGCGCTGCGCCGCTTCACCGACCGCTATCCCAAAAGCGAGCTGACGCCCGAGGTGCTCTACGAGATGGCCGGGGCCTTCTACGCGCTGGGCGACTGCACCGACGCCCGGATCCTGGTCGACGCGATCACGTCGCGGCACTCCAAGAGCCCGTTCGCCGAGCGCGCGCGCAAGCTGCTCGATGAGATGCAACGAAACAAGTCACTTTGCACGTCGTAGTTCGCAATAGTCCAATGCGATCAACTCGGCACCGACAACGCGATCTGCAGCTGCGCCTCGAGCTGAGCGAACCGCCGCCCACCGCCGGCCGCGAAGACATCCCGAGGCGGGGATCGTGTCTTCGTCCCGCGCGCTTGATTCTATGGTAACCCGGAGATGTCGATCCCCAAGCTCAATACGACCCGCAATCTTCGGCGGCTGACCGCCGGGGCTTTGGGAATCGCCGCCGTCACCTCGGGGCTGGCGCTCTTGCCCGGCGTCGCGATCGATCGCCGCACCAGGGATCGCCTCTTCGCCGAGACGGAGCGGGTTCCGCCCCGACCGGTCGCGATCGTGCCCGGCTGCCGAGTCCACCGGTACGGATCTCCCACCGCGACCCTCGCCGATCGGCTCCGGACCGCGCTGGATCTCTACCGCGGCGGCAGGGTGAACAAGATTCTCGCCTCCGGCGACCACGGTACCCCGAGCTACGACGAGGTCGGAGCGATGTCCCGCTGGCTGGAGCGGCGCGACGTCCCCGCCCGGGACGTGCTCCTCGACCACGCCGGGCTGCGCACGATCGAGACCATGCGGCGCGCCCGGAGCGTCTTCGACGTGCGCGGCGCGGTGATCTGCACTCAACGCTTCCACCTGCCGCGCGCGGTCTACCTCGGCCTGGCCGCCGGCATCGACGCGGTCGGAGTCGAGGCCGACCGCCGCATCTACGAAAGGAGGCTGCGCAATCGCCTCAGAGAGACGCTGGCGCGCTCGGTGGCGTTCTTCGAGGTGAATCTCTAGTGCCTCGTCAACCCGACGATTTCGGGTACGGGGCGAGAGATCATCGGCGAGGCCAAGGAACGACGACGAAGGACTGGCGGCGCCAATTCGAGGAGGAGTGACGCAGGCATCGTCGATGAGGGCCGGCCCGACCCGGCATTGTGGGGTTGACGAGGCACTAGCTCAACCCTGGTTGGGGCAGGTGCCGCAGTCCACCGGACAGTTGTCGCAGGTCTCACCGGGTGAGTCGCAGGTGCCGTCGCCGCAGCTGGGCGGACAGGTCCCGCAGTCCTGCGCGCAGGTCACGCAGCTCTCGCCGGCGTACGAGTCGCAGTAGTCGTTGCCGCAGACCGGCGGGCACGAGCCGCAGTCCGCCGGGCAGTTGCCGCACCACTCCCACCAGGGATCGCAGAACCCGTCGCCGCAGACCGCCGTGCACGAGCCGCAGTCCGACGGGCAGCTGTCGCAGCTCTCCTCGGTGGAGCAGATCTCGTCTCCGCAGGAACCATCGCACTGACCGCAGTCCTCGGCGCAGGAGCTGCAGTCCTCGTTGCCGTTGCAGGCGCCGTCGCCGCAGGCGATCATCTCCGGGCACTGGCCGCAGTCTGCCGGGCAGGTCTGGCAGCTCTCGCCGTCGGCGCTCTCGCAGACCATGTCTCCGCACGAGTCGCACAGCCCGCAGTCGTCGGGGCAGTTGAGGCAGGTCTCTCCCCAGTCGCAGACGTCGTCGCCGCAAGTCACCTCGCAATCGCCGCAGTCGACCGGGCAGCTCTGGCAATCCTCTCCGGGCGAATCGCAGACGTCGTTGCCGCAGGTTCCGGGACAGGCACCGCAGTCCGCCTCGCAGCCGGCGCAAGACTCGTAGCCGGCGCAGACTCCGTCTCCGCAGGGACAAGCGCCGCAGTCCGCCTCGCAACTGTAGCAGCTCTCGGTCGCCGGATCGCACAGGCCGTCTCCGCAAGGGTCTCCGGCGCATTCGCCGCAGTCCGCCTCGCAGGTCGTGCAGGTCTCTGGCAGCTCGCAGACGAAGTCGCCGCAGACCGGAGGACACTCGCCGCAATCGGCCGGACAGCTCAAGCAGCCCTCGCCCAGATCGCAGGTTCCGTTGCCGCAGGAGGCCGGGCAGTGACCGCAATCGATATGACAGGTGGTGCAGTCCTCGCCCACCGCCGCGGTGCAGGCGCCGTCGCCGCAGTAGCAGCTTCCGCAGTCGGCGGGGCACAGCGCGCAGTCCTCGCCGGTGTCGCACGAGTCGTTGCCGCAGGTGGGGCAGGACCCGCAGTCGTCCGGGCAGTTTTCGCAGTTCTCGCCGCCTTCGGGCTCGCAGCTGCCGTTCGGACAGGAGGGGCACTCGCCGCAGTCGTCAGGACAGCTCTCGCAGCTCTCGCCCATCGTCCAGACGTCGCAGTAGCCGTCGCCGCAGGGACAATCTCCACAGTCGTCCGGACAGCTCTCGCAGGTCTCGTACGACTGGCAGTCCGAATCGGGGCATGACGAGGAGGGACACTCTCCACAGTCGTCCGGACAGCTCTCGCAGGTCTCGCCGTCAAGAGTCTCGCAGAACCCGTCGCCGCAGAACCCGACAGTGCCGGTATCGGTGTCGGTGTCCGTGTCCGTGTCCGTGTCGGTATCCGTGTCGGTATCCGTGTCGGTGTCCGTGTCCGTGTCGGTATCCGTGTCGGTATCCGTGTCGGTGTCGGTGTCGGTGTCCGTGTCGGTATCCGTATCCGTGTCGGTGTCGGTGTCGGTATCCGTGTCCGTATCCGTGTCCGTGTCGCCGTCCGCGTCGGTGTCGCCGTCCGCATCCGTGTCCGCGTCGGTGTCGGCGTCCGTGCCCGCATCGGGCGAGCCATCGTCGTCCTTGTCGCTGTCGCAAGCCGCCAGCCCCAACGCGAGCAACGCGGCGAGAACAAACCTGAAAAGTTGCATCTCGTCCCTCCTTAGATTCGACTGTGAAAAACGAGTGCGTTGATTGCACGTCTCATGCCACATCATTCAAACAGCGCTCATCCAACAGGCAACAGCCCCCCGCAAGAGCAAAGGCCGGCCTCTTGCAGAAAAAAAATGGCCGACTATGCAAAAGATGCGCAGTTGCGCAAGACAACGCAACCAAACACTTGCCGGTCGGCTCGGTCAAAAAAAAGACCGAAGTCTGTCGCGGCAGATACGCTCGTCGGGCATGCGTTTGGGCTCGAGCGTCTCGGTCCGCTGGCATAGTACGTCTCATGGCGCTATGCTGCCCGGCGGCGGTCTGGACCGCCGCCCGAGGAGAGATTGCCATGTCGATCGAGCTTTACAACGTCTTGACCAACCGCAAGGAAACGTTCGAGCCCGTCGAGCAAGGGGCGCTCAACATCTACGTGTGCGGCGTCACGGTCTACGGGCGCTGCCACGTGGGGCACCTGCGCTGTTACCTGTCGTTCGATGCGATCTTGAGGTACTTCGCCTACCGCGGATACCGCGTGCGCTACGCGCGCAACTTCACGGACATCGACGACAAGATCATAAAGCGGGCCGCCGAGATCTCCGCGGGTCCGGAGGGCGCCTGGCGCGAGGAGGATGCCTACGCCTCGTACAGCGAGGAGCAGTGGCGCGAGCGGCTCGACGAGGACCGCCGTATCCTGGAGCGCGCCGAGGGCCAGGACCGACACCTGGCAGAGATCGTCGCCGATCACTTCATCGATGTCTTTCGCCACGAGGACTTCGGTCCTTTCGATCTGCTGCAACCAGACTTCGAGCCGCGCGTCTCCGACAAGATTCCCGAGGTGATCGCGCTGATCGACAAGATCCTCGCCCGCGGCCTGGCCTACGAGGTGGACGGTGAGGTCTACTTCGACGTGCCGGCCTACCACGAGGCGACCGGGGCCTACGGCAAGCTCTCCGGTCGCGACTACCGGCAGCTCGAGGAGGGAGCGCGCGTGGCCCCGACCGAGAGCAAGCGGCACGCCGTCGACTTCGCGCTGTGGAAGCGGTCCGCTCCGGGAGAGCCGGTCTGGCCCTCGCCCTGGGGCGACGGCCGCCCGGGCTGGCACATCGAGTGCTCGGCGATGAGCATCGACGCGCTCGGGCAGCCGTTCGACATCCACGGTGGCGGCAAGGACCTCATCTTTCCACACCACGAAAACGAGATCGCCCAGGCCGAGGGCGGAACGGGCGAGACCTACTGCAACGCCTGGATGCACAACGGCTTCGTGACCGTGGACGGCGTCAAGATGTCCAAGAGCCTGGGCAACTTCATCTCGATCCGCGACGCGCTGGAAATCGCGCCTCCCGAGGTCTGGCGGCTGCTGGTGCTCGGCACGCACTACGCCAATCCGATCGACTTCAGCCGTACGCACGAGAGCGGCGACGAGCAGTGCGAGACCGTGCGCGGCTCGATCGAGATCGCGTTCGACCGGCTGGAGTACTTCTACGAGACTCTGCAGCGTGCCGGCAGGGCGCTGAGCGACGTGGAAGTCGATTCGAGCGCGGAGCTGCTCGACGACCGGCGCGCCCGGGGAATCGTCGACCGCTTTTGCGAGGCGATGGACGACGACTTCAACACCGCCCGCGCGCTCGCCGACCTGGGCGAGTCGATGCGCTGCGTCAACGATCTGTGCGACATGCGCGCCAAGCAGATCAAGAAGCTGCCCGGCGGACGGGCGGCCTGGGCGGCGACGCTGGCGAGCGCGCTCGGCGAGATCCGCGAGGTCTGCGGCGTGATGCACCTGTGCGATCGCGAGCCGGCCGCGGCGCTCGAGGATCTGCACGATTTCTCCTGCGCCTGCAAGGGGCTCGACAAGAGCGAGGTCAACGAGCTGGTCGCCAGGCGGACCGAGGCGCGGGCCCGCAAGGACTGGGAGCTGTCGGATCGGATCCGCGACGAGCTTGCCGAGCGGGGCGTCGAGCTACGGGACGGCCCCGGAGGCACGACCTGGAAGGTATGCCGCTGAGGGGACCACGCTCGCCGGGGACCGCGAGATCTGCCCGCTCGGGAAATCGGCCCGGCAGAGATCGCCTGCCGTTTCTCTACGAGGACAACCACCTGCTGGCGGTCGACAAACCGGCCGGGATGCTCAGTCAGGGCGACCTCAGCGGCGATCTGGACGTGCTGACCGTGGTCCGCTCCGTGATCAAGCGCAGGGATCGCAAGCCCGGCAACGTCTACCTGGGGCTGGTCCATCGGCTCGACCGCCCGGTCTCGGGAGCGATGCTGCTGGCCAAGACATCCAAGGCGGCCGGGCGTCTCTCGCGGCAGCTCAGGGAGCGCTCGCCGCGCAAGACCTACCGCGCGCTGGTCGAAGGTCGCCCCGAGCGGGACGCCGCCGAGCTGAGACACTGGCTGGTCCGCGATCGAAAGGCCCGTGTCACGCGCGTTGCCGGCGGCGACGGGACGGGCAAGCAGGCGGTGCTGCGCTACCGAATTCTGGAGACCCGCGGCGATCTGACTCTGCTCGAGGTGGAGCTGATCACCGGAGTCTCTCACCAGATCAGGGTCCAGCTCTCCGCTTTGGGTCACCCGGTGGTCGGCGACCGCAAGTACGAAGCGCGCTCGCGCCTGCCCGGCGGGCCGGGAGCGATCGCGCTGCACGCCCGCGAGCTGAGCTTCGATCACCCGGTGCGTCGCGAGCCGATCTCGGTCGTCGCGCCGGACCCTGACGGCTGGCCGTGGTAGACTGTAGAGCAGGGAGGGAGGTGCCGCGCGATGGACAAGTGGATTGCAGTGCTGGCAGCGGCGATGCTGGCCGCCTGTCACTCCGGCGGGGCCACCGGGGACGCCGGTCCGGACGCCGCGACGGACGCGGACGCGGACGCCGATGCGGACGCGGACGCCGATGCGGACAGCGACGCCGATACGGACACGGACTCGGACGGGGACTCGGATCCCGGCCAGTGCGTGGGCGAGCCGGAGGCGTGCGAAGAGCTGGGCTGGTACTGGTGCGAGGGGCAGGCCGGCTGCCAGCTGGAGACCTCGTGCAGCGGAGAGCCGGTCGGCTGCGGGCTGGTCACGGCCGACCAGTGCGGCTTGCAGATCGGATGCGACTGGACCGGCTACTGCGCGGGAAGCGCCACTCCCTGCGGATCGTTCTCCGGCCCGACCCAGTGCAGCTCGCAGGCCGGTTGCAGCTGGAGCTACTACGACGACATCTGCAACGGATCGGCCGCGCCTTGCGGGCAGCTCTCTTCGGCGGGCTGCTCCTCTCAGCAGGGCTGCTACCTGGCCGGCGGATCCTGCGAGGGGACGGCTGCCGGCTGCGAGGGTCTGGACGGCACGCAGTGCAGCATCCAGCTGGGCTGCGAGGTCAGCGACGAGTGCTGGGGAACCCCGGCGCCCTGCTCCCAGTTCGCCGACACCCTCTCCTGCCTGGAGCAGATCGGCTGCGAGTGGAGCAGCGGCGGCGACGCCGACACGGACACCGACAGCGAGACGGAAACCGCCACCGACTGAGCGGCGCAGACGCGGCGTCGATCAGCGCGGCGTCCAGCGGGCGTACGCACCGCAGGGCAGCGGCGGGCCGCCTCCGGCGAGCAGCATCTCCCCGGACTCGATCTCTCCGTCCGGCTCGCGCAGCAGGGCGCGCAGCACGGCCGGAGTCACCCCGGGGGAATGTGCCGTCAACAGCAAGAACAACGCGTCGTCGGCGAGCAGCTCCAGGCAGCTCGCGAGCAGCTCCGGGAGATGGTCCTCCAGCTTGAACACCTCGCCGCGGGGTCCGCGGCCGAAGCTGGGAGGGTCGAGCAGGATTCCCCGGTAGCGGTGTCCGCGGCGCAGCTCTCTCCGCGCCAGCTTGAGCGCGTCGTCGGTGAAGAAGCGCAGCGAGCCGCCGGGCACGCCGTTGCGCTCGGCGTTGAGCCGGGCCCAGCCGTTGACCGCGCCGGCCGAGTCCACGTGCGTGACCCTCGCGCCGGCCAGCGCGCAGGCGATCGAGGCCGCTCCGGTGTAGGCGAACAGGTTGAGCACATCCGGAGACCGGACCGCGCCCAGCAGCTCGCGCATCCAGGCGAAGTGGACCGAGTGCTCGGGAAACAGGCCGACGTTGCCGAAGCCGGTGGCGCGGATCTCGAGATTCAGGCCTTCCACGCCGGCGGACCAGCCCTCCTCGAGCGGCTCTCCCCGCACGCGCCAGCGACCGTCGCCCCTGCTCCCGCGGTGAAAACCGGCCCGCGCCTCGGACCAGGGAGCCCCTTCCTCGCGCGGCCAGAACGCCTGAGCCGCCGGGCGGTCGAGCAGCACGTCGCCGAACCGCTCGAGCTTGCGCCCCCCGCCGCTGTCCAGCAGCTCCCAACCGGCCTGTGGCTGCACGCTCAAGTCCATCGCCGCGGTAGCATAACCGCCCGCTCGGAGAGCTGTCCAATCGAGACGATTGGTTTGCGCACGAAGACAGTCTGTGAAACTACACGATCATGGCCAGCGCACGCAGAGATCCCGCCGCGAGGCTGGAACGGTGGGGCTGGGCCTCGATCGGGGTCAACGTTCTACTTTTTGGACTGAACCTCGCCGTGCTGTGCCTTTCCGGCAGCCTCGCGGTCGCCGCGGAGATGGTGCACAACTTCGTCGACCTGATCGCCTCGACCGCGGTGCTGGTCGGGCTAAAGCTGGCGCGGCGCAAGAGCGAGCAGTTTCCGTACGGGATGTACAAGGTGGAGAACGTCGTCGCCGCGGGCGTGGCGCTGCTGATCTTCCTCGCCGCCTACGAAATCGCGCGCGAGGCGTTGCTGGGAAAGAACGATCTGCCCCGAGTCACGCCCCTGGTGCTGGGCGGAGTCGTGTTGAGCGCGCTGATTCCGCTGGTCTTCAGCGCCTTTCAGCTGCGGGCCGGAAAGAAGGCCAACTCGCCGAGCCTGATCGCCGACGCGCGCGAGTACCGTGTCCACGTGCTCACCTCGGGCATGGTTCTGGTCGCCCTGCTCGGCCACCGGCTCGATCTCGACCTGGAGCGGATCGCCGCCTTGCTGGTGGTGGTGGCCGTGATCAAGACCGGCTGGGATCTGCTGGCCGACTCGATGCGAGTGCTGATGGACGCCTCGCTCGATTCCGGGACGTTGAGCAAGGCGCGCGCGATCATCGAAACCGAGCCTTCGCTGTTTTGCATCCGCTCGCTCGTCGGTCGCAACGCGGGGCGTTACCGCTTTCTCGAGGCGGTGGTCGAGGTTCGTCTACACGACCTGGACCGGGCCGCCCGGGTGGCCCGCGAGCTGACCGGAAAGCTCCACGAGGCCGTGCCCTTCCTGGAGCGGGCGCTGGTCGACGTCAGGCCCGCGCGGCGGGAGTCGCTGCGTTTCGCCCTGCCGCTCGAATCCGACGAAGAGTTTCCGCACGAGCAGTTCGGCGCCGCCCCGCTGTTCCTGATCGCTGATTTCCGTCTGAGCGACGGCGAGATCATCGATCGCAAATCGGTGGTCAACCCGTTTTCCGGCGACTCGCGCGGGCGAGGGATCAGGGTCGCGCAGTGGCTCGCGGAGCAGAAGGTCGACGTGCTCGCCACGCCCGACGACATGCGCGACAAGGGACCGGGACACACCCTGCGCGAGGCCGGGATCGAGATCGTGGTGATACCCCGCACCACGATCGACGAGGCGCTGGCGACCGCGCTGGCGGCGATGGACGCAGACGCGGGGTAGCCGCCTATTCGACAGTGCTTGCAAACCAAAAATTTTATTCGACATAATGTATTTTGAGCCGTCTATATGGCCGACAAAAAGCACCTGCTCGTTCGGAGGAATTCAACGAAGGTGAGCAGCCTGTGCACGAGGTGGACGTGCCTTCTTTCGAAATCACAAAAACCGAGGTGACGGTCGCGCAGTACGCCGAGTGCGTTGCGGCGTCCGCGTGCGTAGAGCCTTCTGCCAGCACGGAAGAATTGCTCTGCAACTGGGGAGATCAGGGCTACTTAGAAACGAAATCGTAGAAGCCGTCGTTGTAGCGAATCGTTCACTGCCGCGTAGGCAGCTTAGGAATTCGTGACCTACGAGCGCCGGCCGTTTGCCAAGCTGCCCGCGTCGGCTTTCGAAGAGAGCCTGCTGCTCGACGGCGAGGAGGTGGGCGTCTGTGAGAAACGGCTGGCCAACCTGAAGAAGGGCCGCGGTCGGGTGCGCAGGATCGCGCTGAAGATGCCCGACGGCAATCAGGTCAACCTGCTGGCCGTCTCGCGCGAGTCCAGGGAGCGGCTGATCGGGGTCATCACCGGCCGCTGGGTGCAGGAAAACGGCTTCAAGCACGGCAAGGAGAGCTGCGCCGCAAGCTCTCCAGGCTCGAACCGGATGACCAGAAAAGGCCGGAGCTGGAAGAGGACCTCGCCCGCTCGCTGTCGCTCCAGGCCGAGCTCGAGAAGCTGCGCCCGCGAGTCCCCACGCACGCCCCGCTCGAGGAAACCGAGCTGGCCGGCCGGCTCGTCTACCACGACAAGCACTACAAGACCCTGCTCGACACCGTGCGCATCGCCTGCGCCAACGCAGAGTCAGAGCTGGCAGCCGAGCTGGCGCCCCGCCTGAACAAGCCCGCCGAAGCCAAAAAAGCCCTGGAAAA
>JAWOBP010000146.1:0-16582 GCA_046484285.1 Polyangia bacterium | reverse complement strand
CGCGCAGGTGATCGCCTGCACCAACGGGGACTACAACCCGGCCAACATCGAGCTGACGATCGACGGCTCGCCGGCGGGCGGGCTGAACCCGCAGGTCGCGGCGGCCACCTGCGGCGGCCTGAGCCACACGATCACCTTCGACTCCTACGCCTTCTCGCAGGCCGCCGCAGGTGGCCGCCGCGACCTGCGGGTTCAGCCCGCCCGCCGGCGAGCCGTCGATCGTCAGCTCGATGTTGGCCGGGTTGTAGTCCCCGTTGGTGCAGGCGATCACCTGCGCGTCGAGCGCGTCCGTGCCCGGGTTGCCGTCCGAGCTGGCGTTGTAGACCGCGCCGTCGGCCGGCCAGTCGAGATTGACCGTGGGGTAGATCCCGCTGCCGATGTCGATCGTGACGCTGTCCGTGCCCAGGTTGCCCACCTCGTCGACCGCCGCGGCGGTCAGCGTCAGGTCGTCGCCCTCCACGCACTCGGCGATCTCGATATCCAGAGTCTCGGGATCGCTGCTCGCCGCGGCGCAGGCCTGGGTCTGCGGGTAGCCCTCCAGCGCCACGCAGACGTCCTGGCCGGCCTCCAAACCCGAGACCTCCACGCTGACCGTGAACGGGCAATCGGCCGTATCGATGATCGAGCCGTCCGCCGGCGAGAGGATCTCGAGCACGGGCGCCTCGGTGTCCTTGCGCGCGTAGTAATCCACCGACCAGCTGTTGCCGGTGCCGTCGCCCGGGTTGTAGCAGCGCGCCACCAGCGGCAGCACCCCGTCGTCGCCGAGCACCACCGCGTCGAACGCCGCCACGTCGCCGGAGACCAGCTCGTCGCCCTTGAGCAGACCGCCGACCCACAGCTCGGCGTGGGCGCCGCCGGTCGTGACCTCCACGTCCATCGTCTGCTCGGTCCAGGGCGTGGGCGAGGCCGCCTCGGTGGACAGCGCCGGCGAGCTGATCTGGCAGGAGGGATTCTCCCAGGCCGTGACCGCCTGGTCCACCGGCTCGCAGCTCCAGATCTCGTCGGTGGTGGGCCTCACCTCGGCGTGCAGGGTGTGCTCGCCCTGGCAGAGCGTGATCGGAACCTCGACCGGGTTCTCCAGCGAGGGCTCTCCGCAGCCGGCCGGGTCGACCGCGTCGTCCACGAAGACGCAGATCTCGGTGCCGGCCAGCGGATCATCGGCCTCGACGATCGCGGTGTACTGCACGCAGCCGGTCTCCGGGTCCTCGTCGTCGGCCGCCTCGGTGATCTCGGCTCCCCAGACCGCGGGCGCCAGCCAGCTCAGCTCGTAGCAGTTGCCGCCGCACTCGGGCGCGTCGGCGCAGTCGTCGTCGTCGCAGTCGGTGAGACCGTCGTCGTCGTTGTCGACATTGTCGCCGCAATCCTGCTCGTGCTGCTCGCAGTAATCGAAGACCTCGCACTCGGGGTCGTCGCAGTCGGTCAATCCGTCCAGATCGTTGTCGATCTCGTCCTGGCAGTTGCCGTAGGTGTTCTCCTGGCAGGCGGCCTGGCCGGCGCAGTCGTCGTCGGCGCAGTCGGTGTCGCCGTCGCCGTCGTTGTCCACCCCGTCGCTGCAGTCGCTCTCCTCCTGCTGGCAGAACGCGAAGTCCTCGCAGTCGCTGTCGTCGCAGTCGGTGGCGCCGTCGCCGTCGTTGTCGATCCCGTCCTGGCAGGCGGCGGCGGTGTTCTCCGGCTCGGTGTCGGTATCGGTATCGGTGTCGGTATCGGTGTCGGCGTCGGGCCCCCCGTCCCCGGAGGTGTCGGACTTGGACCCGCAGCCGGAGGCCGCCAGCAGCGAGAGCGCGGCCAGTATTGCGATTATGCGATGTGTCATCTTCGATCTCTCCCCGTTCTCGGAGCAAGCAAGCCGTCCCAGTGCCGGGCCGAAGCGAGCCCCTTGCCCGAATTGCTCACCGGACCCTTATAACACGTCGTGGCCGGTTTGACGTCAAGTATATTACGACTCTCGCTCGATGCACGGCTCCCGGCATCTTTTTTCGCTGCCCAGGTGGGTTGCCGCGGCGGGGCGAACCGTTCATCCGCGAGGAGAGCCGCCCCGGGACATTCGTCGAAAAACGCGTCTCGGCGCACCAATGTGGCAAGGGCGCCGTTTTTTGCTTAGAATGTGTACCCGGCGCTCGGAGCGCTACCAGGAGGTGGATCATGAGATGGACAGCGGCAATCGCGGTGGCGGCCGGTCTGCTGGCCGGCCTGGGCTGCGGAAGCGCCCCCTCTCCCTTCGACGTGGGTGACGCCGGGACCGACGCGGACGCGGACGGGGACAGCGACGCGGACGCGGACGGGGACAGCGACGCCGATACCGACGGCGATACCGACAGCGATACCGACGGCGATACCGACGGCGATACCGATGCGGACACGGACGCGGACAGCGACGCCGACGCCGACTGCGCCGAGCTGCAGGTCGTCTACCTCGACTGGGGCGACGCCCAGGTCGACGAGCCGATGGTGGTGGTCTGGGAGGACGGCGATCCGGGATTCCACTACATCTACACCAACCAGGCTCAGCAGGGCACGGCGGTGCTGTCGTTCGACCTGCCCTGCGTAGACGACTGGTACATCTGGGGGTTGGGCGACGTGCCCGACGGGATCAACGTGCCCAACACCTTCAACGTCCGGGTCAACGACGGCCCCGAGGCCGAGTGGAACCTGGAAGGCGGCCTGATGACCGACTGGAGGTGGAACCGCGGCGCCTCCGGCGACAATATGTGGATACTCGATGACCTGGGGCCCTCCGGCGGCGAGCCCTACGTCTTTTTCGCCCGCGGCGGAGAGTCGATGATGATGGCCCGGCCCAAGCTCGGCACGATCGCGCTGGTCAACGATCCCGAGTGGTCGCCGCCCGGCAAGTAGCCAAGCAAGCAGGGGAGGGGCGATGTCTGTTCGTAACTCGAGAAGCTGTTCTTGGTTTTCGTGCGTGGCGGCTCTGTTGTGGATCGCGACCGGCTGCGTCTCCGCCGAGGTGAGGCCTGGCGACGACGACGGCGACGATGACGACGACGGCTCGGCGGACGCCGACACCGACTCGGACGGCGATTCCGACTCGGACGGCGACGGGGACGGGGATTCCGACTCGGACGGCGACGTCGACACCGGGACCGGCGACGATCCCACCTGCGGCGCGGCCGCGCAGCCGTGCTGCGACGGCTCGTCGTGCGACGATCCCGAGACGCTGGTCTGCGTGGGCGACTACCCCAACACCGGGGACGCCTACTGCTGGGAGCTGTGCGACCCGGCAGACTGCACCACGCTCGAGGGCCACACCGGCCCCTACTGCTCCAACGTGGACGGCACCGGGGTCTGCATCGGCCTGCCCGACTACCCGCCCGAGCAGACCGATTGCGACCTGTACGGCTGCAGCAGCGGCTCGTGCTACACCTACGACCAGGGCGCGGGCTGCTTCGCCACGGGCTGCGACTACAGCGCCGGGTGCGGGTATCCTTACTGGTGCGCGCCGCTCGTCAGCGGAGACGGCGCCTGCATCGAGTGATCGGCTCGCTCGATCGAGAATCGTCTCAGCTCGGAATCGGGGCCTCGGCCAGGCGCAGCTCCAGGGCTCCGCCGCCCTTCCACTCGTCGGCCCCGAGCGCGGCGGCGACTCTGACCACCCGCGGCAGGTCTGCGGCGCAGCGCCCCAGGCGCGGACCGAAGGCGGAGATCGGCCCCGACGGGGTTCGCAGCTCCAGCTTGAGGTGATCGGTCCCCACCACTCGTCCTCTCAGCACGTGCAGCCCGGCGATGTCGAGCAGCGGCTCGGGGTTGGACTTGCCGAACGGCGCCAGGCGGCCCAGCTCGGCCAGCAGCTCGGCGTTCAGCTCGGCGGCGCCGACCGTCGAGTCGCAGACGGTGGTCGAGGCGCGCTCGCCTTCCACCAGCGGCCCGGCGTGCTCCAGCAGCTTGCGGCGCAGATCCTCGATCCGCTCGCGGCCGACGGTGAAGCCGGCCGCCTCGCGGTGACCGCCGAAGCGCTCCAGCTGGTCGGCGGCCGCGCTCAGGGCGCGGTGCACGTCCAGCCGTCCCCGGCCGCGCGCCGAGCCGGTGCCGACGCCGCTTTCGTCGAAGCCGACCACGAACGCGGGCCGATCCAGCTCCTCGGCGAGCCGGGCGGCGACGATTCCGATCACTCCGCGGTGCCAGCCGTCGCCCCAGACCACGATCAGCGGATCCGAGTCGCGGCCCCTGTCTGCGGTCTCGCGCCGGGCCCGCGCGGCGACTCCCCGCTCCAGCTCGCGCCGCCGGTTGGAGAGATGCTCCAGCCGGTCGGCCAGCCGCGCGGCCTCTCTCGAGTCGCTCGCCAGCAGCAGCTCCAGCGCCTCGCCGGGGCTGCCCAGCCTGCCGGCCGCGTTGAGCCGGGGAGCGAGCTGGAAGGCGACGTGATCGGTCCTGACCGGCCCCGAGCCGATCCTGGTCCTGTCCACCAGCGCGCGCAGGCCGGGTCGCGTGCCTGACCCGAGCCGTTCCAGGCCGCGGGCGGTCAGGATGCGGTTGTTGCCCCTCAGCGGCACCAGGTCCGCGACCGTGCCCAGCGCCACCAGGTCGAGCAGCTCGCGGGGATCGAGCCCGGCCGCGCTCGCGACGCCGGAGTCGGCCAGCCGCCGGCGCACGGCCGCGGCGAAGTAGAAAGCCAGCCCGACCGCGGCCATCTCCCGGTCGACGAATCTGCAATCCTCCCGCCTGGGGTTGACGAACGCCGTGGCCGGCGGCGGTTCGGCCGCCGGGCGGTGGTGGTCGATCACGATCGTATCCAGCTCCAGCTCGGCGGCGCGCAGCAGAGCGGGCCGGTCCGAGGTGCCGCAGTCGAGGACGATCAGCAGATTGCAGCCGCCCTCGGCGAAGCGCTCGACCGCCGCCTCGGTCAGCCCGTAGCCGCCGCCGAAGCGATCGGCCAGCTCGCAGCCGACGCTCGCTCCGAGGCGGCGCAGCAGGTCGACCACCAGCGCGGCGCTGGTGACGCCGTCCACGTCGTAGTCGCCGAAAACTCCGATCCGCTCCCGAGCGGTGACGGCGCGCGCGGTTCGCCCGGCGGCCGGCTCCAGGTCCGCCATCCCGTCCGGGAGCGCCAGATCGGCGAGCCTGGGCCGGAGGAAGGCGCTCACCTCGCCCGGCTCGCTCAACCCGCGGTTGAGCAGGCAGCCGGCGGTCACGGGGCCGAGGCGATGCGCTCTGCGCAGCCGCTCGACCGCCGCCGGATCGACCTCGGCGACGCTCCAGGGAGGGGCCGGGGACAAGACCGCTAGGCCTTCTTCTTGCCGAAGCGCTTGTCGACCCAGAGCACGATCGGAGAGGCGACGAAGACCGAGGAGTAGGTTCCGACCAGCACGCCGATCAGGAGGGCGAAGGCGAAGTCGCGGATCGTGGTCTGCCAGCCCACGGTCAGCAGGATCACCACGGCGAGCAAGGTGGTGATCGAGGTCAGCAGGGTCCGGCTGAGCGTCTGGTTGATGCTCTGGTTGACCACCTGCGCCAGCGAGCGCTCCTTGACCCTCCCCAGGTTCTCGCGGATGCGGTCGAAGACCACGATCGTGTCGTTGAGCGAGTAACCGACGATCGTCAGTAGCGCCGCGACCGTGGCCAGGGTCACCTCGACGCGGCTGATCGTGAACACGCCCACGGTGATGATCACGTCGTGGATCAGCGCGGCCACGGCTCCCGGCGCGAAGCGCAGGTCGAAACGAACCGCGATGTAGAGCATGATGAACAACAGCGCGTAGACGATCGAGGAGATGCCGGCCACGCGGAGCTGGCGCCCCACCTTGGGCCCGACCCACTCGGAGCGCATCCGCTCGGCGCCGGCGCCCCAGGGCTGGTCGCGCAGGCCGTCCATCACGCGCTCGGCCATGCCCTTGAGGTTGACCTCGTAGACATACATGTCCTGGTACGGCCAGGTGCAGGTCACGCTCTCGCAGTGCTTGGCGGAGTCGTCGTCCGACTCGGCCTCCTGCTCGGCGGCGTCTCCCGCGGGACGCTCGGCGAGGACCAGGCCGGCCTCGCCCACGGCCGCCTCCACCTCGGAGATCTCGACCTTGTCGTCGAGCCGCATGCTGAGCTTGTCGCCGCCGGGCGAGAGGTCGAAGCGCGTGACGTCGTTGCCCTCGAAGCGCGCGGCGATCTTCTGCCTGGCCGCCTCTATCTCGGCGTCGGTGACCGGCGAGATCGCCTGCAGGCTGATCAGGTACTCCGATTCGTGGGCGCCGAACGAGACCACCTCGCTGCCGGAAAAGCCCATGCCCTCGAGCGCGGATCTGACCCGAGCGGTGTCCACCGGCTGGTCGAAACTGACCTGGATCTCGGTCCCGCCTGCGAAGTCGATCCCGAACTTGGGGCCGAGCGCGAACATCAAGACCAGGCTCACCACCAGGGCGACTCCGGAGACGATCGCGAACCGCCGCCGCTGGCCCATGAAATCGAATTTTGGTGTTTTTTTGAAAAATTGCATGGGCTCGTCAGATATTCAGTGTCTCCGCCCTGCGGCGGGTCATGAAATCGAACACCAACCGGCTCACGAATATCGCCGAGAACATGCTGGTCACGATTCCGATCAGCAGTGTCACGGCGAAGCCCTTGATCGCTCCGGTGCCGTACTGGAGCATCACCACTCCGGCGATGAAGGTCGTGATCTGGGCGTCGAAGATCGTCCAAAAGGCGCGCTTGTAGCCGGCCTCCACCGCGGCGCGCGGCGACTTGCCGCCGCGCAGCTCCTCGCGGACCCTTTCGTATATGATCACGTTGGCGTCGACGGCCATCCCGATCGTGAGGATGATTCCGGCGATGCCCGGCAGCGTCAGCGTCGCGCCGGCTCCGCTGAGAATCCCCACGATGAACAAGGCGTTGGCGATCAGGGCGATGTCGGCCGCCACGCCGCCTGCGCGATAGTAGATGATCATGAAGATCACGATCGCCAACCCGGCGATGCTCAGCGCGAGGGTGCCCATCTCGATCGCGTCCTGGCCGAGCTGCGGCCCGATCGTGGTCTCGGTGACCGGCTCGACGGGCGCCGGCAGCGCGCCGGCCCGCAGCACCACCACCAGGTCGCGCGACTCCTTGAACTTCTCGTCGTAGGACTTGTACCCGCCGAGCGTGATGCGCGCCCGACCCCCGGGGATCTTCTCCTCGATGTTGGGCGCGGAGTTGACCTTGTCGTCGAGCACGATCGCCATGTTGCGACCCACGTTCTCCTCGGTCAGCTTGGCGAAGATCTCGCCCCCGACCTGGGAGAAATCCAGCGAAACGTAGGGCTCGTTGGTCTGCTGATCGCTGAGGATCGCCGCGTTCTCGACGTACTCGCCGGTGATCCCCGCCCTGCGCCGCAGGTAGTAGGTGCGCCAGGTGACGTCGGCGGTCGGGTTGCCCGCCTCGTCGAGCACCTGCTTTTCCTGAAAGGCGATCGAGTGATCGTCCGGTACCTCGAGATCGGAAAGGAACTCCTTGAGAATCTGTCGCCCGCTGCGTCCCTTGACCTCGTTCTTGGCCTCCAGGTAGTACTCGTAGACGGTCTTGCCCGCCACCGGACGCGGAACGCGCCGCAGCTCGACCGGGCCGTCCTGCTCCTTCTCCTCGCGGATCTTCTCGGCGACCGCCTCGGAGGTGAAGAACTCCTCGGAGGCCTCCTCGTCGACGATCTTGAACTCCAGCCGCGCGGTCTGGCCGATGATGCGCTTGATCCGCGAGACCTGCCGCTCGTTGATGCCCGGGATCTCGACGATGATGTCGATTCCGCGCGGTACCACGCTGGTGTTGACCAGGCCCAGCTCGTCGATGCGGTTGCCGATCGTCTCGATCGCCTGCTTGACCGCGAGCTGCTCGGTCTCCTCGACCAGCTCGTCGACCAGGCTCATGTGGATCGTGGAGCCCTCCTCCATGTCGATCACCGCGCTGCGCCGGAAGTCCTTGAGCGTCTCGTGGGTCTCCTCGGCGGTGCGATCGCCCTCGCTGGCGAAAACGAGGTCGAACTTGGCCGACGAGTCGCGCGGGCGGACCATCTCGACTTCGGTGATCTCGTGCTTTTCCTCGAGCGAGTCGATGATGCCCTCGGCCACGGTGTCGCGCTTGTCTTCCACGGCCGCGGTCACCTGGACCTCGTAGATCAGGCGCAGACCGCCTTGCAGGTCGAGGCCCAGGTTGACGCCGGGAAACATCTCGCGGATGCCTTCGAGCGGATCGCGCTGATCGTCTCCGGCGGGCTCGGGAACGACGGTGGTAACCGACGCTCCCACCGCCAGCAGCACCAGCAACAGCGCGAAGATCACCTTGCCCAGCCACTTGCGTTCCACTACTTCTTCTCTCCCATCGTTTCGGCGCTGTACGGACCGGCGATCTGCGAGCGGACCACGCGCACCCGCACCTTCTCCGAGATCTCGAGCGTCAGCGTCTTGCCGGTCACCGCCGTGATCCGGCCGACCAGACCTCCGTTGGTCACGACCTCGTCGCCCTTGCCCAGGGCGTCGAGCATCTTCTGGTGCTCCTTGGCCTTCTTCTGCTGGGGGCGAATCAGAAGGAAGTAGAAGATGGCGAACATCGCGAGCATCATCAAGATGCCCTGGTAGCCGCCGAAGCCTCCGCAGGGTCCTCCCGGCGGCGGTCCCTGCGGCGCCTCGGTGCCGGACGACCCCTCGCCGCTCGGCGCTTCAGATGCCGATTGGGGCTCGGCGCCCGCGCCAGCGGGTTGCGCCCATGCGATTGCAGCTGCCGGTGTGGCGCTCATGAACAGAATCTCCTAGGCTTCGAGGTTCAAAAAAACCGCTCGCACGGGTCTTTCCACCCGGCGAAAAGGCCGACAACAACTACCAAAAGGCAGATCCGGGGTCAAGCAGCTGTTTTGCTGAGCAGTCCGCGCTGTGGGGAAAACGTTTCGGGCCGGGGGTCCGTTGGGCGGCGGTCGGTCGCCAGCCCCGGACCGCGCGGATGGATCGAGCCGGATCTTGAGAGCGGTAAAGGACCGTGTTACACGGCTTGATTCCGCTGGCGTCGTTGCGTTGCGGAGGAGGAGAAGACGCAGATCATGCTTTTACCGATCAATCCCGAGCACCCGGAGCCTCGCAAGGTGCGCCGCGCCGTCGAGACGCTGATCGGCGGCGGCGTAATCGCCTATCCGACCGGAACGGTGTTCGGCTTCGGGGCCGACGTGTTCAACAAGAAGGCGGTGGAGAAAGTCTACGAGATCAAGGGCGAGAAGAAGCACAAGCCCTTCTCCTTTCTCTGCCCCGACCTGTCTGGAATCGCGCGCTACGCCCACGTTCCGGACGCCGCATACCGTATCATGCGCCGCCTGGTGCCCGGGCCCTACACCTTCATCCTCGAGGCCACGCGCGAAGTACCCAAGCTCTGCCTCGACCGCCGCAAGACGGTCGGGATCCGCGTGCCGGAGCACCCGGTCGCGATGGCGATTCTCGCCGAGCTGGGACGCCCGATCATCTCCACCTCGGCCAAGCTGGCCGGCGACGAGTGGATCGAGAACGATCCTGCCGAAATAGCGAAGCGCTTCAAGCAGCTCGACCTGGTGCTCGACGCCGGACTGGCCGGGCTCGACCCGTCCACCGTGCTCAAGTTCTCCGAAGACGGAAAGATCGAAATCATTCGCGAAGGTGCCGGCCCGATCGAAGAGCTGATGCAAAAGTGAAAGGCCTTTGCGGATCCGCTCGGAGCCGAAGACGGTTCGGCTCCTGGAACCCGGCTCGGCGTGATATGCTGGGCCGGTCGTGAAAGGGTCTGCCCCCCGTTTCCCGTTGCGATGGCTCTGGATCGCAGTTTTTGCGATCGCTGTGGCCGAGATCGTCTTGCAATGCCGCATTCCCAGCCGGATTCCTTCCGGCGAGGACTGGCGGGCAGCGGCCGAGGCGATCGCCGCCGAACGCACCGATCGCGACCTGGTCGTGATCGCTCCCGCCTGGGCAGTTCAGGGCCGCGTTCACCTGGGGGCGCAGATCGACCGCCGCGATATCGGGCGCTTCGACACCTCCCGCTACGACCGCCTCTTCGAGGTCTCTTTTCGCCGGCAACGCGCACCCGAATCGGCCGGTCTCGAGCCCGAGAGCACCGCCAGCTTCGGCGAGATCACCTTGCGTCGCTACGACCTGCCGCCCGCAGCCGATGTCGCCTACGACCTGCTCGACGAGCTGGGGCGCTGCCGCTGCGAGCGGATGCGCCGCCCGCGCCCGCGCTTTCTGGTCGATCACTGGTGGCGGACCCGGCTGGTGATCCCGGTGCGGCTGCGCCGCAGGCCGGTCGCGCTGAGCTTCGACGACGTGCCGCTGGGCACCGTGCTGCACGGCTGGGCGATCGTGGGCCGGCGCGACTACCGCGAGCACAGCCTTCCCGAAGGCGGCCCGATCCGGCTCGCGGTCTCGCTGGACGGGGAGCAACTCGGAGAAGTGCGGGTGACCAACTTCGGGCCGCTGGAACCGTTCGATATCGCGCTGCCCGGCGCCGGAACCGGCACCTTGCGCATCGAGGTCTCGGCTCCCGACCACCTCGAGCGTTCGTTCGGCTTTTTCGCCGACGTGCGCCGCGTCGAGGAGGTGGAGCTTTGAGCCGGGACAAAGGAAAGCGCCGGCGGCTCCGGCTGACCGGTCTGGCTCTGGCGGCGGCCTACCTCGCCGCTCTGCTCGCGACCGCTCCGGATATCGGCTTCGCGCGGGACGAGGGGTTCTACTTCCACGCGGCCGACAGCTACCAGCGCTGGTTCGACCGCCTGGCCGAGGATCCCGGCGCCGCGGTCTCGGACTCGGAGATCCGTCGCTACTGGCGCACCAACAGCGAGCACCCGGCGCTGATGAAGGTGCTGTTCGGCTGGGGCCACCGCCTGCTCCACGAGTGGCTGGGATGGACCCGCCCCTCGACCGGCTACCGGCTGCCCGGCATGCTGGCCGGTGCGCTGATCGTCTACCTCGTCTTCGTCTGGGGCGCGGCCGTCTACGGCCGCTGGGCCGCGCTGCTCGCCGCGGCCGCGTTCGCGCTGATGCCGCGCGTCTTCTACCACGCGCACCTGGCCTGCTTCGACGTTCCGATCAGCGCCGCCTGGTTCGCGGTCTGCTATCTATACTGGCGATCCCTGTCCTCGGCTCGCTACGGGGTCGCCGCGGGAGCTGTCTACGGCGTCGCGCTCTCGATCAAGCTCAACGCCTTCTTCCTGCCGGTGCTGCTCGGCGCCCACTACCTGGCTCTTTTGGCCCGCCGCAAGCTGCGCGACAAGAGCTCGCGCCACCCGGCGCCCAAACCCTGGGCCTTTCTCTGGGGCCTCTTGCTGGCGCCGCCGATCTTCTTCGGCCACTGGCCGTGGCTGTGGCACCGCACCCTGGAGCGCCTCGAGGCCTACCTGGGCTTCCACGCGCACCACGCGCACTACAACACCGCCTACTTCGGCGAAAACGTGATCGCCGCCCCGACTCCGATCTCGCTGCCGACCGTGATGACCGCCTTCACCGTGCCGTCGGTGGTGCTGCTGCTGGCGATCGCAGGGGCGATCCTTTTGCTGCGCCGCCACCTGCCCGCCGCGCTGGACAGGCGCGTGCGCGGCTGGTGGTCCCCGGCGCCGCCCGCCCCGCGGGACGGCTTCGACCTGCTGGTGGTGATCTGCGCGCTGTTCCCCGTCGCCTTGATCAGCCTGCCGAGCGTGCCGATCTTCGGCGGCACCAAGCACTGGATGCCGGCCTTCCCGTTCATCGCCCTGCTGGCCGGCGCAGGCGCTTCGAGGCTGTTTTCGATCGCCGTGAAAAAGTTGAAGCGCCTCTCTCCGCGAGCGGTGCGCGCCATGCTGCTGGCGCTGCTGCTGGCGCCTCCACTGCAGCAGACGATCGTCTCCCACCCCTACGGGCTGGCCAGCTACGTCCCGCTGGTAGGCGGAGCACCGGGAGCGGCCGATCTCGGCATGCTGCGCCAGTTCTGGGGCTACACCACGATGGGCGTGCTGCCCTTCCTCAACGAGCAGGTCCCGCCCGGCGGCAGGGTCTACTTCCACGACACCGCCCGTCCCTCGGTGGAGATGTTCCGCCGCGACGGAACGCTGAGGGAGGACATCGAGAACTGGAGGATCCGCGGCTCGGACTACGCGCTCGTTCACCACGAGCTGCACATGATCATGGTCGACACCTACATCTGGAACTCGTACGGAAGCGTGCACCCCGCGCACGTGCTGACCCACCAGGGAGTGCCGCTGGTCTCGGTCTACGAGAATCCGAAACGCCAATAATTTCGATCGCGCCCCCGCCTCCGGTAATAATCGAAGCAGAGAGGCGAGCTATTCAACTCTCGGGAGGAAGAGATGAACGAGGGCAAGATATTCTTGGCACGCTACCCGGACGGCAGCGAGAAGGTGCTCGGCGATCCCGACGCCATGCGGGACGAGCGCTTCGTGGAGGGACGCTGGGTCGACTTCGGCGACCCGGCCGTGCGCAACGCCGACTGGAGCGCCTGTCAGGCGGTGGAGATCGCCGACTGACGGCCGCTCGCCGACGCCGCCGGATGAAGATCGAAGACGACTACCGGGCCAAGTACTCGCTGTGGGCGAGTCGTCCCGTGGTCCATCCCCTGCCGCGCTTCACGGGCGTACCGCGTTTCGCGCCGCGCAGGTTCCGATCGTACGAGGAGCTCAATCGCTGGAAACGCGAGCTGCTCGCCAGGATCGCCCGCAGCGGAGGTCTGAATTGGACGAAGTGATCCGCGCGTTCAACGGGCATCGCGTCCGCTATCTGCTGATCGGCGGACAGGCGATGCGGCTGGAAGGCATGCCGCGCTTCTCGATGGACTGGGACCTCTACATACCACCGCTCGACCTCGAGAACATCGCGCTGATCAACGAGCTGCTCGATGAGACTCTCGATATTCCGCTGGTGCCCCGCGGCGAGCACGGAGAGAACTTCATCCAGACCTACCAGACCGAGTGGGGAATCTTGCAGTTCCACCTCGGAGGAGCGGGGCTGCCGCGCTTCGACCGAGCGGATAACCGAGCCGTGGTGCGAAAAAACGAAAACGGGACACCGTTTCGCTGCATGTGCACCGAGGATCTGCTGGCGTCGAAAAAGGCGGCTAACCGCCCGATCGACAAAGAGGACATCCTCTTTCTAGAAGCCAAGCTGTCCCGCTGAAGATCGAAGATCGCGCTCGCTTCAGAACCGGCGGTTCAGGGAGATCCGCGCATTTCGAGCATCCGCCGGACGCCGCGTTTCTCAGACCCCGGACAACGCCTGGTCGAAGTCGGCCAGCAGGTCCTCGAGCTTCTCGCAGCCGATCGAGACGCGCACCAGCCCGTCCTCGATCCCGGCCTCGAGCCGCTCCTCTCGCGGCATGGTGGCGTGGGTCATGCTGGCCGGGTGCTGAATCAGCGTCTCGATGCCGCCCAGCGAAACCGCCAGCGTCATCAGCCGCACGCGGTCGAGCATCCGCTGTCCGGCCTCGACCCCGCCGCGCACGGCGAACGAGATCAGCGAGCCCGGCCCGTCCATCTGCTTTTCGGCCAGCTCGTGCTGCGGATGGCTGCTCAGCCCGGGGTAGCGCACCCACCCGACCTTGGGGTGCTCGGAGAGCATCTCGGCGACCTCGCGCGCATTCTCCTGGGAGTGGCGAACACGTAGCGCCAGCGTCTTGAAGCCGCGCAGCGCCAGCCAGGCCTGGTGCGGGTCCATGCAGGCGCCGAGGAAGGCGTGCACCGGGCGAATCCGCTCGTAGAGCTCTCCGTCCTTGGGCACGATCATTCCGGCCACCACGTCGGTGTGGCCGTTGATGAACTTGGTCATGCTGTGAAACGAGATGTCCGCTCCCAGCGAGAGCGGCCGCTGCAGAATCGGGCTGGCGAAGGTGTTGTCCACCATCAGCAGCGCGCCGGCTTCGCGCGCGATCTCGGCCACGGCCGCGATGTCGGTGATCACGATCGTGGGGTTGGCCGGCGTCTCGACGAAGATCAGCTTGGTATTGGGGCGAATCGCCGACTCGACCGCCTCGATGTCGGCCGTATCGACGAAGGACGCCTCCAGACCGAAGCGAGACCAGTCGCGCTCGATCACCATCCGGGACGGCCCGTAGACCGAGCTGGTTCCGATCAGGTGATCGCCCTTGCCGAGCAGCGCGAACAGCGCGGTGTTGAGCGCCGCCAGACCCGAGCTGGTGGCCAGCCCGTCGTGGCCGCCCTCGACCGCGGCGACCGCCTCTTCCAGCCTGGCGATCGTGGGGTTGCCCATCCGCGTGTAGATGTAGCCGTCCTCCTCTCCGGCGAACCGCGCCGCCCCCTGCGCGCAGCTCTCGAAAGCGAAGGTCGAGCTCTGAATCAAGGGCGGCGCAACCGCGCCGGTGGACGGGTCCACGTGCTGACCGGCGTGAATCGTCTTGGTCTCGATGCCCGTTTTCGACAGATCGTGCGTCATGTTGCCGGCTCCTTTCCATTCGGCAAAAAGAGAAAAACACCTTCCCGGGAATATGTCGAGCAAAAGTTGACTATTTTGAATACTATTCGCCCGGCAGCGCTGCGAGCGGTGCAAATTCGGCTGGCCGTTGCGGATCGGGGCGTTGGAAGGAGTCCTACTCGAAGGTGATCTCCAGCGCGGTCTGCGGATTCCCTCCGGCCTCGCTGACCACCAGGTAACCCCAGATCACGTCGCCCGAGGTGTTGGTGAAATCGACGATCTCGGGCGGACCCTCGACAGAGAAGACGCATTCCGAGGCGCCGCAGCCCGAAACGTGCCTGAACGTGACGTCCGCGGCGGTGGTCTCGGTGATCGTCACGGTTTCGCCGGCCCCGATCCTCACCAGGAACCAGATGTCCTCTCCTCCGGAGCCGTCGCCGCAGTTGTTGCCGCCGCCGAAG
The DNA here is from genome assembly GCA_046484285.1 of Polyangia bacterium. GTDB lineage: Bacteria > Myxococcota_A > Polyangia > JAAYKL01 > JAAYKL01 > CAZHCG01. The sequence goes on along the minus strand of JAWOBP010000146.1, from coordinate 1,791 downwards.
GTGTTGCCGTAGTCATCGAAGTCCCCGCTCCAGTAGGTGGGAAGCTCTTCGATCACGTGCGGGGTCTCGCACTCGTTGGGCTGGCAGCGCATCATCCAGTCCGGCTCTCCCCAGCCTCCGGCCTCCGGACCGCATTCGCCCGCGCCGCAATCCTCCGAATAGTAGTTCCAGCTGAACCACTCGTAGGCGCAATAGATCGAGGTGGACAGGTCCTGCGTGCAGCATCCCGCGCGGCGATCACCGAACGTCCAGGACGACTCGTCGCAGTTGGCCGGAGGAGTCTCCGGGCAGCAGGCCAGGGTCGGATCGTCGAGGGCGGCCTCCTCGCACGGGCTCAGACCGGTGTCGGTGTCCGTGTCGGTGTCGGTGTCGGTGTCGGTGTCCGTGTCCGTGTCCGTGTCCGTGTCCGTGTCGGTGTCCGTGTCCGTGTCGGTGTCGGTGTCCGTGTCAGTGTCCGTGTCGGTGTCCGTGTCCGTGTCCGTGTCCGTGTCCGTGTCCGTGTCCGTGTCGGTGTCGGTGTCCGTGTCCGTGTCGGTGTCCGTGTCGGTGTCCGTGTCGGTGTCGGTGTCCGTGTCCGTGTCGGTGTCGGTGTCCGTGTCCGTGTCGGTGTCGGTGTCCGTGTCCGTGTCGGTGTCGGTGTCCGTGTCAGTGTCCGTGTCGGTGTCCGTGTCGGTATCTGTGTCCGTGTCCGTGTCCGTGTCGGTGTCCGTGTCCGTGTCCGTGTCCGTGTCCGTGTCCGTGTCGGCGTCCGCGTCCGTGTCAGCATCGGTGTCCCCGTCCGCGCCCGTGTCCCCGGCGTCGGCATCGAAGGGGTTCGGCGCAGACCCTCCGCATCCGGCGGAAAACAAGAACACCACAAAGAGGACCGCTAGCGACGTGTGCTTTTTGAACATGCGGGCAAGCTCCTTTCACCGGCCCAGTCCAACCGGCAAACAGCATTATACACGAAAAGAGCAGTTCGAGAGTTCAAATAGATCGAACGCCTTTGTCACGACGCCAGGTAGCCCAGGCCTCTTTCCACCAGCGACCAGCTGACGAAGAACGGCTTGCGCCTGATGCTGACCGCCACCTGGTCTCCGCTGACCTCGTAGTTGCCGTCGAACATGCCGGTGAACCGTCCGCGCCTCGTGTCGCCGCTGACCACCACCCGGTCCTGGGCGATGGCGCAGACCTGGTCGAGAAGCTCTTCCGGATTCCTGTCGATACGTACGTTGAATTCCATGGCTTCAGTCCTCCCGGTGTCTCGCCTCACCGACAAGCTAGCCGGAAAAAGACCCGGGGAGCAAAAAATCGGCGCGCGGAAAAAAGAGAACAAATTGGGCAGAGATTTTGCAACGATGATGGCAAACGAGGTCTCGGATCCCAAATTCGGGGAGGGGAGGTATTTCGGTGCGCTCATACGTCGTGCTCGCAATAGCGGTCCTGTCGCTGCTCTTCTGCGGCTGCCGCGGGACCGACGCGCTGGATCTGACCTGCAGGTTCGACGCCGAGTGCCCGGACGGCCTGATCAGCTATACGGATCGAGGGCTATGCGGATCGAATTGAAATCATTGTTTATTCTGGAGTTGGCTCTGACCTTTCTCGACGGTTTGCTGTTTTCGCAGTGCGCGCTCGGCAGCCAAACCGGAACAGCCGGCTTCGTTCGACCTTTTCGGCCGGGAATCGTCCGGGATTCGGCTCGCCGCGCCGCCCCGCCTGCCGCTTTTCCGACAATGATCGCTCGAAAAGACGCAGCGGTGCGCCGGGCGTCCGCTTTTCGGCTCGCCTGCGCTCTTCGTCCTTGCCTCGGTC
>JAWOBP010000111.1:0-17627 GCA_046484285.1 Polyangia bacterium | reverse complement strand
TCCGCCCCCCAGGTTGATGTCCAGAAGCACGGCATCGGGATCATCTCCGAGCGAATCGAGCGCATGCTCGCCGTCGGGTGCCGTGATGACCTCGAAGCCTCCAATAGCGTGAAGCTGTCGCGCTGTCGTTCTCAACAGAAGCTGGTCGTCCTCCACCAGCAACACCTTGCTCCGAAGGAATCGGAAGGAATCCGGCCTGCCCTCCCTTCTTCCCCTCGCTTCGCAACACATAATATTTGATTATAGAAGCCGATGGAAAAATACCGCGATATTGAAACTCGACAAGACCGTGAAGTGATAGATGGATCCCGCCCGGCGCCCGTCAGCCGCGGCGCTGCTCTCTCACCTCTCGGGCTACCAGGGCCGAGAGGCGGGCTATGAAGATCCCGGTCTCCAGGAAGACCACCGCCAGCGCAATCCAGACCAGTTCGGTTGGAAAACGCTCGGTCAGGCCCAGCGCCGGCAGCGCGGCCGCGGCGTGGATCGCGGCCATCACCCCCATCACCGTGCCTCCGATCAGCAGCGTGTGAAAGGCGACCGCGTCCAGCACGCGCGCGCGCCGCTCTGGGGGCAGGGCCAGGAACTCCTCCTTGCGCGGCAGGCTGAGCCACCTTGCGGGCAGGCGGTGGATCGCGGCCGCGGCCAGCGCGACCAGCGCGCCCAGAGCTCCGGAGATCAGCCAGATCAGCATCCACTCCACCAGCGAGGCGCCGGACCAGGCGTCCGGCCTCCCCTGGTAGTCGAAGTGGACCGGGATCCTGTCCGGCAGGCGCGAGAACGCCAGCAGGGCCAGCGCGCCGTGCGCGATCCACAAGGCGGCCAGGGGCCAGGCACGCCGCCGGGCCGGCTCGATCCGCAAGTCTCTCCCCTCCGCCCGTGCCGCGTCCATGATCGACAGATGCCACGGCGCCGCTCTTTGGGCAAGCAAAGCGCACGGCGAAAAAAAACCTCTGGACCGGGTTCTGGCCCGAAGCCGGCCGCAGCGGTAGTATCTCCGGGTGCGTTTCACCTCTTGCGCCACGGCGATTCTCCTGGTCGGCGCCTGTCTCGCCGCGGGCTGCGGCTACCGGCCGGCCTCGACGCCCCTGCCGGCCGGCTATCGGTCCGTGTCCGTCCCGGCGGTGGAGAACCGCAGCGCCCACGCCGGCCTCTCCGCGGAGCTGACCGCCTCGCTGCGGCGCCAGCTGGCGCGCCGGGGCGCGGTCGTCGTGCCCGAGGGAGAAGGCGCGCCCCGGCTGCTGTGCGCCGTGATCGGGGCCGCCGGAGAGGCCGGAACCCTCGGCGCCGAGCGAAACCGGCTGGTCCCGGTCGACACCCTGTGGCGGATCGAGCTGGAAGGCGAGCTGGTACGCGCCGACGGACTCAGCCTGGCCGGACCGATCCGCGTCAGCGCCAGCGGCCGCAGCATCTACGGGCGAAGCGCGGCCGAGGCCGAGGCGCTCGGGCGCAGAGAACGATCCAACCTGCTCGACGCGGCGGCCCGCCGCCTGCTGGACCGCCTGGGCGACTCTCCGCCGCGACCGAAACGGGATTGACGGCGAGCGCGCTTGGTTCATAATGATCAACTGCGCGGACCGGAGCCTCCATCTACCGGTTGCAGCGGGGCGGGTGGGAGCGATTGACCCGAAACCAGCTCGGGTGTCGCTCCGCTGTGAAGACGCCCCGAGCAGCCGAACACGGAGGTTCCGATGACTGTCACTCTGACTGGAAAAGATCTCACCATCGAGCAGATCGAGGCCGTCGCCCGCAGGGGCGAGAAGGTCGAGCTGCACCCGGACGCGATCGCGCGGATCGAGAAGTGCCGCGAGTTCGTCAACGAGCGGATCGAGGCGCGCGAGATCATGTACGGCGTCAACACCGGGATCGGCGAGTTCTCCGAGGTGGTGCTGAGCGACGAGCAGACGCAGCAGTTCCAGCGCTACCTGATCTACAACCACGCCGCCGGGATCGGCGAGCCGGTTGCCGAGGACCAGGTCCGCGCCGCGATGCTGCTGCGCGCCAACGTGCACGCCAACGGCTACTCGGCCTGCCGCCGGGAGATCACCGAGACCCTGCTCGCGCTGCTCAACCGCGGCGTGACCCCCGTGGTCTGCGAGAAGGGCTCGGTCGGCGCCTGCGGCGACCTGGCCCCGATGAGCCAGATCGCGCTTTTGATGATGGGCGAGGGAGAGGCGTTCCACCAGGGGACGCGGATGCCCTCGGCCAGGGCGATGGACAAGGCCGGAATCCCGGTCCCCGGCCTCGAGGCGCGCGACGGCCTGGCCACGATCAACGGCTCCAACCTGCTCAACGCGATCGGCGCTTTGGCGATCCACGACGCCGAGCGCTGGCTCAAGCAGGCCGAGGTCGGCGCGGCGATGACCCTCGAGGCGCTCAAGGCCAACATGAAGCCCTACGACACGCGCCTCCACGAGCTGCGCGGCTTTCGCGGCGCGGTCACCTGCGCGGCCAACCTGCGCAAGGTGATGGACGGCTCGGACCTGCTCTCGGGCAAGGAGAAGGTCAAGGTGCAGGACGCCTACTCGATGCGCTCCACGCCGCAGGTGATCGGCGCGGCCCGCGACCAGCTGCGCTGGACGCGCGAGCAGGTCGAGATCGAGGCCAACGGAGTGGGCGACAACCCGATCTTCCTGGCCGACGACAAGGTCGTGCTGACCGGCGCCAACTTCCAGGGCACCCCGGTCAGCATGCCGATCGACACCCTCGGTGCCGCGCTCACGATGGTCTGCGTGCTCTCCGAGCGGCGGCTCAACCGGCTGACCAACCCCGCGCTCTCGGTGGGGCTGCCCGCCTTCCTGACCAAGGGCGCCGGGATGATGTCGGGGATGATGCTCAGCCAGTACACCGCCGACATGCAGATAGTCGAGCAGCGGATCCTGTCCGCCCCGGCCTTCACCCAGTCGATCCCGGCGGCCGCCGACCAGGAGGACTTCGTCTCGATGGGAATGAACTCCTCGCGCAAGACGCGCCAGATCCTGGATGTGGCCAACGGCGTTCTGGGCATCGAGCTGATGGCCGCGGCCCAGGCTCTCGATTACCGCGACTACACTCCCGGAGCGGGCACCCGCGCGGCCGTCAGGGCGGTTCGCGAGCGCGTCGAGTTCCTGGGCGAGGATCGCCCCCTCTATCCCGACCACAACGAGATGATGGACGCGACGAAGAAGCTCGAGATTCTGAACGCGGTCGAATCCGAGGTTGGCGAGCTGGCCACATATTGAGTTACACTCCGCTTCTCGAGAGGGAGGCGAACCGCGATGCGTGCTCCGTGGCTGCTGCAGAGCCCGGCGAACAGACCGCGAACCCTGGGCTTCTGCTATTTCCTGCGCCAGTTCATCCAGATGCGCTGGGCGGCGTGCGCCGGCGCGGCGGTCACGATCTCGGCCAGCCAACACGTGCTGGGCATCTCGTTCGAGTACTCCTGGCTGTACGGGATCGTGGTCGCGATGCTGGTCTACAACGCCGCCTTCTACTTCCTGCTCGAGCACTTCGTCCAAAGCGGCTTCATCGCCGATTTCGGCGAGCAAAAACAGGTTCCGGTCACGCGGCTGCTGGCGCTCGGCCAGATTCTGCTCGACCTGATCTCTCTTTTCTGGCTTTTGCACTTCGCCGGCGGGCTGGTCAACCCGTTCGTGCTGTTCTTCCTGCTGCACGTGGTCGTGGCCGGGACTCTGCTCGAGGCCCGCCCCGCCCTGCTCGTCGCCCTGCTGGCGTCGACGCTGGTGTTCGCGCTGGGGCTCTCGGAGCGCCTCGGCCTGCTGGAGCACTACCACCCCCGCGAGATCCTCGGCGAGACCGACCCCACCGCCAGCTGGCTGTTCGTGGTGGGGCTGCCCGCGGTGATGACAGTCACGATTTTCGCCCTCTCGCTCTTGACCATTGTGATCATGAACGAGCGGGGCAGACGCCGCGACCAGATCCTGGCCCTCAGCGAGGAGCTGGACCGCAAGAACCGCAAGCTGATGCGGGTCGATCGGATGCGGCAACGCCTGCTGGCCGTGGCCTCCCACGATCTCAAGTCGCCGATCGCGGCCGTCTCGAGCTACCTGATGGGAATGCGCGACGGATACCTGGGCGATCTGAACAAGGAGCAGAGGCGCGTCCTCGATCGATCGCTGAACCGGCTCTCCAGGCTGCGCGACTTCGTCACCGACGTGCTCGACTGGACCAGCATCGAGCGCGGGGCTCTGCGGCAGAACATGCACCTGGTCGAGCTGGGAGACATCCTGCAGGGCGTCGTCGACGATCACCTCGAGGCCGCCTCGGAGAAGAACATCGAATTGAAGCTCAAGATCGAAGAGGACCTCCCCAAGGTGGTCTGCTCGGCGGAGCGCATCTCGCAGGCCTTCGACAACCTGGTCTCCAACGCGGTCAAGTACACGCTCGAGGACGGTAGCGTGGAGGTCGAGGCGCAACAGGTCGACGATCGGGTGCTCGTCTCGGTCGCCGACACCGGGATCGGCATCTCGCAAAAGGACCTGGAGAACCTCTTCCAGGACTTCTTCCGCTCCTCGTCGGTCAAGGGCAAGTTCGAGGGGACCGGGCTCGGCCTCTCGGTGGTGCGCAGAATCGTCGGCGCGCACAACGGCCGCGTCTGGGCGCGCAGCGAGCTGGACAAGGGCACCACCTTCTACGTGGAGCTCCCGATCCGCCAGACGCGGCGCTCGACCATGCCGCCGCCGAGCTGAGAGATCAGCCCAGCGCGTCCATTGCGAAGTAACCCAGAAACAGCACCGCGATCACGTACACCGGCGCGCCGACCCGGCGCCGAGTAGCCAGCTGCGTGACCGCGAAAAGGATGAACCCGATCCCCAGCCCGTTGCTGATGTTGTAGGTCGCCGGCATCGCCAGGATCGCCCCCAGCGCCGGAATCGCCTCGGCCGCGTCCTTCCAATCGATGTCGGCCGCCGCGCGGAACATCAGCGCGCCGACGCCGAACAGGGCCGGAGCCGTGGCAAAGGACGGCACGGCCTCGATCAGGGGATAGAACGGGAGGGCCAGCAGGAACAGCGCCGCGACCACCAGCGCGGTCAGGCCGCTGCGCCCGCCCGCGACCACTCCGGTCGCGCTCTCGATGTAGGTGGTGACCGTGCTCGTGCCCAGCAGCGAGCCGACCATCGTTCCGACCGAGTCCGAGAAAAAGGCCCGCCTGGCCCGCGGCAGGCTCCCGTCCTCTCGCAGGTAGCCGGAGGTGTAGCCGAGCCCCATCAGGGTGCCCATCGTGTCGAACAGATCGAGGAACAGCATGGTGAAGACGACCGTGATCATCTCCGGCCGCAGCAGATCGGAAAGCCCGAAAACGGCCGCGCCGAGCGTCTCGGACGGCAGGGACGGACAGGCGGCCAGCCCCTCGGGAGCGCCCGCCGCCCCGAGCGCCGCGGCCAGCAGCCAGGTCGCGGCGATCCCGATCAGGATCGCGCCGGGAAGCTTGGCGGCGAGCAGCGCGACCGTGATCACCAGCCCGCCGGCGGCGGCGATCACGGCCGGCGATCCCAGATCGCCCAGCGCGACCAGCGTCGCCTCGTCGTCGACCACCAGCCCCGCCTTCTGCAGGCCGATGAAGGCGATGAACAGCCCGATCCCGGCGGTGACCGCCCGCACCAGCGTCTTGGGCACCGTCGCTATCAACCGCTCGCGGAGACCGAACAGCGACAGCACCGCGAACACCACCCCGGACAGCAGCACACCGGCCAGGGCCGTCGACCACGGAATGCCCATCTCGCCGCAGACCGTGAAGGCGAAAAACGCGTTGAGCCCCATTCCCGGCGCCAGGGCGAACGGATAGCGCGCCCAGAGCGCCATCACGATCGTGGCCGCGGCCGAGGCCGCACAGGTGGCGAAGAAGATGTCCTGGCGAGGCATCCCCGAAGCCGAGAGGATGTCGGGGTTGACCACCACGATATAGGACATCGTGACGAAGGTGGTCACGCCGGCCAGGATCTCCCGCCGGATCGAAACGGGACCGCTCTTCGGCCCGGATCCGCTCTTCTCGGAGCTCTTTGCCCGGTTGCCGTCGCTCATCGCCTCGCCCCGCTCAGGATGGCACGCGAAAGGCTGCCCGCAACCGCCTCCGCCAGCCTGGTCAGCCGGCTCCAGGGCGGCACGTCGACGCGCAGCCCGTCGGCGTAAAAGAGGCCGACCACCCGCGACCTGAGCAGAACCGGGATCACCAGCGCCCGATCCGGTCGCCCGCCCAGGGCCGCGGACAGCACCCCGTCCGCCGGATGGCGCGTGAGCGGACCGAGCTGCATCTCGCGATCCTCGACCGCCCGCGCCAGGGCCGAAGGCGCGGTCGCCGGTATCCAGAAGGAGCGGATCGACTCCTTGCTGGTGTCCTGCCCGTCGATGTCGAAGCCGCGGATCTCGCCCCGGCGCACGACGAAGAAGGCGGCGCGATCGGCCAGCCTGAGCAGATAGCGCAACGCCAGGGAGATCGCCTCGTCGCGGCTGTCGGAGCGGGCGATCGCGTCGATCAGCTCGCCTTCTGACGGCCCGCGCCGAGCCTGCCCGTCCCGCTCGGGGTCCGAATCCCGCCTTGCCTCTCTGCGCCCCGGCGCTTGCCTGATTTTCCCAGATCCCGGCTCGCCGCCCGGAGCGGGAGAGAGCGCGGCGGCCACCCACGAGTCGTCGATCGAGCGGATCGGCTTCGACTCGACCGGCGCCGCCCCGGCCCCGGCGCCCACCCGCTCGATCGGCCTCCGCAAGACCGCTCCGCCGCCGCGCTCGGCAGCGCCCGGCACCCGGTAGCCGGCTCCCGCCGGCTCCGATGCGCGAGAGGCCGTCTCGGCCCTCGAGTCTGGGCCGAGCGTCCGAATGCGCGCCGTATCGAACGCGGCCTTCTTTCCAGCGCCGGCCACCGCGACCGCCGCCGGAGCGGACCTGCCCGCGGCTTGCGAGCCGTGCGGCTTGCGGAACCGCACGGTGTCGCGCGCGCCGGGATCGCGTTCCGCCTCGGGTCGCTCCTCGCCGGGGCTGCGGGTCACCAGCGGAATCGCGCGCATCGCGTCCTCGATCGAGTCGGCCCCGCCGGAGCCGCCACCGACCGGGCCGGCCGGAGCGGGAACCATCATCTCCCGGGTGACGCGCTCGGTCAGCGGCAGCGGACGCTCCTCCGGCTCGGGAGAATCTCCGCCGGCTTCCGCCGGGTAGTAGTAGCGCAGCGCCCAGTCGAGATCGCCGTGCGCGAGCAGCGCCGGAACGACGACCAGCCCGGTGTGGTGGCGAACCTCGTCGAAGGCGTGACCGCGGGAGGGATCGGTGATCCCGAGCGTCAGCCGCTCGCTCGCCAGTGCCAGCGGCATCACGCGCAGGGCGACCGCCAGCCTTCCCGGCACGGCTCGCACGGCCGCCGAGGCGATCACCTTCAGACGCGCCGCCGGCCAGTGGGTGACGGGAAAGCGGCGCACCAGGTAGCGCAGCAGGCCCTGCTCGTCGATCGCGCCGAGCTCCACCAGGCGGGCATCCAGCTGTCCGCCCCGGGTCGCCTGGATCCTGGCGGCCTCCTCGAACTGGTCCCGAGAGACGATCCCCTCGGCGACGAGCATGCGCATCGCCTGAGTCACGCGCTGATGATAGCAGCGCGCCCGGCGCTGGAGAACCCCACCTGTCGATGTCGGTGATTCGCTTGGCTCGCCGCGCTCCGCTGCGGTAGGATGTCGGCGGAGGTGCGAGCATGAGGATCTGGGCTCCGGCTTTTCTCTCGATCGCGGCGGCGCTCGGCTGCGGCTGCTGGGGCGAGGTCGAGGATATCTACCCGGACGCCTCGGCGCTGGACACCGAAGACACCGGGACCCAGGCCGGGCAACCGCAGCTGATCGAGGGCGGCGGCGCCGGCGGAGGATCCATCGACGGCTCGCTGGCGGTCTTCGCCGTCGACGAGGAGAGCGGCGATCCGGTCGCGGGCGCCCGAGTCATGCTCGCCCGCGGCGAAGGCGATGCGACGACGGGCGAGAGCGACGACCAGGGCCGCGCCGACTTCGAGGAGCAAGGCCTGGAGGGACCGCTGGATCTGCACGTGCTGGCGGACGGATACGTGCTGGAGAGCGCTGTCGGGATCGACGCCGCCTGGGTGACTCTGCCGCTGCGCCCGGAGCTGGGTCTGACAGAGCACGCCCAGGCGATGATCGCCGGCGAGCTGCTCGGCGTCGACCAGCTTCCCGAGGCGGCGGGCACCGAGCATCGCACGTTCATCGTGGGCTGGGGACCTCCGATGGAGTCGCTGCTCTCCGTGCGTGAGCCGCTGCGGACCGGGCCGGCCGAATCCTCGCCGATCGACATCGATCAATACGGCACCTCGTTCGGCCTCCAGGTCCGGGCCGAGCCCGGAGCGCTCTACGCGATCGCCGGGATCGTGCAGACCTGGGGCAACGACGACCCGGACGACGATGTCTACGACTGGCGGATGGCCGGAGTGGTGACCGGGCTGAATCCCTCCCCGGCCGCGACGATCAACGGCGTGGAGATCAATCTGGACATCGTTCTCGGCACGGAGACCCACATCGATCTGGGATCTCCCCCGGCCGCGTACGAGACGGCCGGCGTCCAGCTGCTGGCCGACCTGGGAAGCGAGGGCACGCTGTGGCTCGAGGGCCGCCCCACCTCCAACCACGAGCTGTTTCCGGCTCCGGCGCTGGACGGCCCCCTGGAGGGCGGCCTGCCGCTGGCGATCGGACGCTGCGACCAGGAGCTGACCGTGGAGGACGGAGGCTGGAGCCCGGAATCGATGCCGGCGGGTCGGATGTACGCCCGCGACCTGGAGAGCTTCATCGGCTGGAGCGAAATCGACCCCTACGTCCTCTGGCCGCTGCCGCCGCCGCCGGCCCAGCTCTGGTGGGACGGACAGAAGCTGAGCTGCCTTCCGCACAGCGGAACGGACATCGGCGGCTTCTCGGTCAGCGACGGGGAAGGTCTGGAGCTGTGGCGCGTCACGGTGACAGGAGAGCTTCCGGACGAGCTGCCGTTTCCCGACTTGCCCGAGCAGTGGGGTTTCGATGGAATACCGCAAAGCGGCGTGACGGTGCGCTCGTGGACGGCCAAGATGAGCGCCGATCCCAACGACTGGAGTTACTCGGAGTTCGCCGCTTCGATCAGTGAGACCACCTACACCGCGAGCGCGGTGGAATAGTCGGGAGGCGCGGCGAGCCGCGGACCGTCGTCGCCGTCCCGATCCCGAAAGGCCGGCAGCGATGAGCTCGATCGACTTTGCCAAGATGCACGGACTGGGAAACTGCTTCGTCATGGTGGACGATCGCCAAGGCGCGATCTCGAAAGCCGCCGGCGCGCCCGAGCTGGCCCGCGCCGTCTGCGAGCGGAACACCGGCCTGGGCGCCGACGGGCTGATCGCGCTGCGCCTTTCGGAGCATCCCGACGCGGACCTGGCGATGCGGATCTGGAACGAGGACGGATCCGCAGCCGAGATGTGCGGCAACGGGATCCGCTGCCTGGCGCGCTTCGCCGTCGAGCTGAAAATACCCGGCGCCCGCTCGCTGGCGGTCGACACGCCGGCCGGAATCGTCCGCACCTCGGTCCTGGACGACGGCCGGGTCGCGGTCGACATGGGCGAGCCGGGCCTGGGCGGCGACGACGTCGCCTCCGAGCGCGTCCGTCGCGGCCGGGACGGCGCTCTGCGCCTGGCCGAGGCGGGCCGCGACTTCACCTTCGTCTCGATGGGCAACCCCCACATCGTCTCGTTCGTCGGCGACTTCGACTTCGACTGGCGCGCCGAGGGAGCGCGACTGGAGCAAGGCCCCGCGTTCCCCGGTCGCACCAATGTCCACTTCGCCCTGCGGCGGGGTCCCCGGCGAGTCGAGGTCAAGGTCTGGGAGCGGGGCTGCGGCGAGACGAGCGCCTGCGGAACCGGAGCCTGCGCGGTCGCGGTCGCCGGCGCGCTGGAGGGGACGCTGGAACGCGGCCCGATCGAGGTCGAGCTGCCCGGGGGAGTGCTCGACATCCACTGGAAAGAAGACGGGCGGGTCACGATGACCGGCCCGGCCGTCACGATCTGCCGCGGGACCTTCTTCCGCGCCCCGCGACCCCGGCCGCGTCGGTAGGAAAATCCCGTTACTGATCGTACCTGAAGGCGACAACAGACGGAGCGTCGTCCTGGTGCCGGCTCGTGTTTTTCAAATACCTCTGGTCCTCGACGAAAAAATTTGACATCATCCCATTGCGTTTCATCCATATAACAAGAGGGAGAGCATCGACAGCATCGGCTGGTGACGCCCCGAACGAAGAAGCGTCACCGGAAAATGATACTTGTAACAACTAATACTTGGCGGGCCAGCCATGGAATTGATATTTATTCGCAAAAACAAATGGAGCAAGGAGCACACTGATGGCTACGGAAACCGGATCGGCGGAATCGAGCGCGAGAAAGGTCGATTCTGCGGCACAGAAGGAGATCCCGATGCGCTCGCGGGGCAAGACGTACATCGAGGATGACGTCATTTCGGTCATCGCACGAATCGCGGCCGAGCAGGTGCCCGGGGTCTACCAGATCGGAGACTCGAGCCTGCGCAACCTGCTGTCCCGACTGGGAAGTCACCACGGCGTCGAGGCCGAGAGCGGGCTCAAGGAGGCGGCCGCTGATCTGGAGATCATCGTCGAGCTCGGGCACCCGATCCGCGATGTCACCGAGGAGATGCGCGAGCGGGTGATCGAGACGGTCGAGTCGATGACGGGCCGTAAAATGGTGGAGGTCAACATTTTCGTCGTGGACGTTCACGTGCCGAAGACGACCGCCACGAAGCACCGGCGCGAGCTCGAGTAGAGCGCCGTCCGGCACAGGAGATCAGTGAGATGTATCGATCAGACAACCAGGACCGCGGTGCCGTGATCTATCGCGTCGTAATCGGGATTGTCCTCGTCCTTCTGGCCGTGGCCTCTGCGTTTGTCGTGCTCGCGGCCGTGCAGGCGATCGAGCTGCGTCACATACTGGCCGATTGGTCGCCCCCCGGCTGGCGCCCGCTTCCGTTCCTCGACGGACTGAGCTGGACGAGCCGCCTGGGGGTCGCCGCCGGCGCGGCGATCATCGGCCTTGTCGCCATCGCAATCACAATGCGCTTGTTCCCCAGGTCGGCGTCGACCGCCGCCCTGCACATCCTCGAGGCCGACGAGGGCGGGTTCGTGGTGGTCGATTCGCGAAGCATCTCGACCATCGCCGCCCAGGCCGCGATGTCGGTGCAGGGCGTGATCGATGTCGAGGTCGCTGTGAAGGGCACCGGCACCTCGCCCGTTCGCCTGAAGGTGGAGGCCGGCGTCTACCCCGGAGCCAACGTGAAGCGGTGCGGCAACGAGGTCCGCGAGGCGGTCCGCCGGACGGTGGAGACGCTGGTCGGCATCGACGTCAGAGACGTGACAATCAAGGCGTACGTGATCGAGACCGACGCCCTGGCGAGGGTCATGCGATGAGCCGTCGCGCCAAAGGCTCGGTTCTGCCCGCGCGCCCCGCCCAGGGACGCCTGATCGCCGGCGTCTGCACTGCAATCGGAGAGTGGCTGGCGCTCGACGTTACCCTCGTGCGGCTGGCCTTCCTGGTCCTCGCGCTGGCCTGGGGCCTCGGCGTGCTCCTCTACGGCATCCTGTGGGCGCTGATGCCCGAGCCGGACAGCTCTTCGGCGCTCGGCTCCGGCGGCACGTTTCGCCGAACCGCGCGCGGGATGCGCGTGGATCTGAGCCACGCGCGCAAGGGCCTCTCCGCGAGCTGGCAGCGCGCCGGCAGGGAGCCCTGGCCCCGGCCGCTGGGTCGGCGCTGGTTGGCGATCGGTCTCGTCGTCGCAGGAGCGTCGATCTTTCTCGCCTCCGTCGGAGCGTTCGACTGGCTCAACGGTCCCCGGGCGTTCGGATTGGCCATCATCGCGCTGGGCGTATCGCTGATCGTCGCGATGCGAAACAGGGAATAGGAGAAACGGCAGATGCGACCATACCAAAGGCCCGCGAACAGCACGGGGCTCTCTTTCATCTGGGCGCTGGCCCTCTTCGCCATCTTGTGCGGCGCGATCCTGCTGCTCGTGGGCGGGTCGGGCCACGGCGCGGACCGGGCCGACGAGAGCGAGCGGAGCGCACAGGCGGCGCTCGAGGATCTCGAGCGTGCGGCGAACGCGCTCGAGGCCACCGACTACGGTGAGACCAGAACGTATCTGGGCGAAGCCCGGGAGAAGCTCTCGAAGCTGCTTCGAGGAGAAGAAGAAGGAGGAGGACGAAAATGAAAAAAAACGAAGGAAGCGCGAAAACGAAGAAAGGGCAAAGCGAGAGGAAAAAGGTGGCCATCGAGGAGAACCCCAGCGGGATCAAGGGGGTCCTCACCCTCGACGAGGATGTGGTCTCCTCGATCGCGGGCCTGGCCGCGCGCGAGGTGGAGGGGATCGCCGAGGTGGGCAAGGCGGGGCTGATCAGCTTCGGCGACGACCCGAGGCGCGGGATCGAGACCGAGGTGGGCAAGATCCAGGCCGCCTTCGATGTGGACGTGGTCATCGACTACGGCTCGGACATCAGCGAGGTGGCCAAGTCGCTGCGCAGCAGGATAGCCGACGAGGTCAAGAAGATGGCCGGCCGCGAGGTGGTGGAGATCAACATCCACGTGGTCGATATCCGGCTCCCGGAGCATATGGAGACCAAGAAAGCGCGAGTGGTCTAACCACCGCGCGCAAGGGAACCGAGCCGACCTCGGTTTCCGCCGGCCGAGCTTTTTTCGAAAACGAACAACGAGGAGGATTGTAATGGCTCAGCAGACAGACAAAAAAGTACTGGTGGAGGAAAAGAACCCTAGCGGAATCCCCGGCAGCCTGACCCTCAACGAGGAGGTGGTCGCCACCATCGCCGGTCTCGCCGCCAAGGAAGTCGGCGGTATCCACTCGGTGGGCAAGACACCGCTGATCTCCTTCGGCGACGATCCGACCCGCGGCGTCGGCACGGAGGTCGGCAAGAAGCAGGCCGCCTTCGACCTGGACATCGTGGTGGAGTACGGACACGACATCCGCGAGATCGCCAAGGAGCTCCGCGAGAAGACCGCCTCGGAGGTGGCCCGGATGGCCGGCCGCGACGTGGTGGAGATCAACGTGCACGTGGTGGACATCAAGCTCCCCAACGAGCTCGAGAGCAAGAAATCGCGGGTGATCTGAGCCGTCTGCCGCCGTCCCTCAGATGCCTCGTCGACCCGGCGTTTGCGGGTTGACGAGACACTGTTTGCGCCAACGAGGCGCGAGGTGTGAGCAATCCGATCGGAGAGGCTCACCGCCGGCTCCGTGAAGTGTGGATGGAATTCGAGGGTGACAAACAGCCAGCGTCGAGTAGGCTCTTTGTTCTTCGAGCGAGAGACGATGAGCAGCATCGAGATCACCGTGCGGGAAGGGGCCGGGAGCCGCCGGGTCGCGCTCGGCGGCGCTCTGACCAGGCACACGGTCTCGCGCGCCTTCGCCGAGCTGGATCCCCTGCTGAGCGAGAAGCAGCCGCTGGAAATCGACCTGGGCGGCGTCGGCGAGATCGACAGCGCCGGGGTGGCCTTGATCGCCTACGCTTTCGACAAGCTCGGAGTCGGGCCCGGCGGCTGCACCCTCGAGTCGGTGGGAGACGACGTGGCCAGGCAGCTCGACCTGGCCGGCTGGGACTACTCCGCCGACCCGGAACAGGACGTCAGCCCCAGGCAGGGATTCGCCGAGTCCCTCGGCGAGGAGACCGCCAGCGCCGGCTCGCGCGCACTGTATTTCCTGTTCGTGCTCAGCGAGATCTTCTACCGGGGGGTCGTCGCGCCGTTCAAGGGAGACAGGCCGCGAGCGAGGATCTTCGTCCAGCACCTCTCCCGGCTGGGCGCGGGCAGCGCGCCGATCGTGTTGCTGGTCGCGCTGCTGGTCGGGCTGACCACCGCCTTCCAGTCGGCCTACCAGCTGCGCCAGTTCGGCGCCAACATCTACGTCGCCGATCTGGTCGCGATCTCGATGATGCTGGAGCTCGGTCCGCTGATGGCCGCGATCCTGGTGGCGGGTCGCTGCGGCGCCGCGATTACCGCCGAGATCGGAACTATGCAGGTCACCGAGGAGATCGACGCGCTGAAGCTGATCGGGATCAACCCGATCCAGTACCTGGCCGTGCCCCGCGTCTACGCGGTGGCGATCACGCAGCCGCTGCTGGGCGTCAGCGCGGCGGTGGTCGGAATCCTGGGCGGGATGGTGATCGCGTTGTTCTACCTCGATGTCAGCATCATCGCCTTCACCCAGGAGGCGATCGCATCGCTGGTTTTCGGCGACGTGGTGCACAACGTGGTCAAGAGCATGGTGTTCGGGATAGTAATCATGTCCGTCGCCGTCTTCTACGGGCTGCGTGTCAAGGGCGGAGCCGAGGGCGTGGGCAGGGCGACGACCAACTCGGTGGTGACATCCATCTTCATGATTATCGTGGTGGACTGCGCGTTCAGCTTTACTTGAGAAGAGAGACGATGATGCACAACCAAGCACCGGTGGAGGTTCGCGGACTGGTCGCTCGTTACGGAGACAAGACCATCCTCGACGGCGTGGACTTCGTCGCCGCTCCCGGCGAGATCACCGTGATCCTGGGCGGCAGCGGGTGCGGCAAGAGCACCCTGCTCAGGCACACTCTGGGGCTCGAAACCCCGACCGCGGGCTCGATCCGGCTGCTGGGCACCGAGATCCGTAACGTCGACGAGCGGCGGCTCGAGGAGATCCGGACCAGGATCGGTGTGCTGTTCCAGAGCGGAGCGCTGTTCACCTCGATGACCGTCGGCGAGAACGTCGCGATCGTGATCCGGGAGAACACCGATCTGCCCGAGCCGATCGTCGAGCAGATGGTACGGATGAAGCTGGCCCTGGTGGGCCTGGAGGACGCGATCGGAAAGTACCCCGAGGAGCTGTCCGGGGGAATGCGCAAGCGGGCCGCGATCGCGCGCTCGATCGCCTCGGACCCCGACGTGCTGTTCTGCGACGAGCCGTCGGCCGGGCTCGATCCGGTGGTGGCAACCGAGCTCGACGACCTGCTGCTCAACCTCAAGAAGCTGTTCGACATGACGCTGGTGGTGGTTACCCACGAGCTGGAGAGCATCAAGAAAATAGCCGATCGCGCTTTCATGCTGGACGACATGAGCGTTATCGCGCACGGTACGCTGCAAGAGGTGATGCACAGCGCGGACGCCCGGGTGCGGGAGTTTTTCGATCGTGCTCCACGCGCTCAGGAGAGGCGTCGGGCGTCGCTCTTTTCGATTTCCCAAAGTGGGTCGCAATGATGATGACGCGCTCCGAAAAAGTCAGGCTTGGGGTGTTCCTGATCATCACGGTGACGATGCTGATCGGGACCTTCCTCGCTCTGGCCGGGATCGAGCTGATGGAGTCGCACGACGTCTACGAGGTGCGTTTCGACGAGTCGGTCAGCGGGCTCGAGGTCGGCGCCCAGGTAAAATACAACGGCGTGCGGGTCGGACAGGTCTCGGATATCCTCATAGACAAGAAGGACGTCCACAGGGTCACGGTCCTGCTCGATCTGCGCGCGGGGACGCCGGTCAAGGAGGACACGCGAGCCGTGCTGGTGGGGGTCGGAATCACCGGGCTCAAGTTCGTGGAGCTGACCGGCGGCACCAGCGACGCCGAGCTGCTGGAGCCAGGCAGCTCGATCGAGGCCGGCCAGTCCTTCATGGGATCGCTCGAGGGCAAGGCCGAGGACATCGCGCTCAAGACCGAGGCGGCGCTCAACAAGATCAACGCCGTCTTGACCCGCGAGAACGTGGTGCGCGTCGGCAGCATCCTGGAGAAGGTCGAATCGCTGGCTGGCCGCGTCGACGGGCTGGTGGAGAAAAACGAGGACAAGGTCGGGAGCATCATCACCGATCTGGAGAAGACCTCGGGCGAGCTGGAGCAGGGGGTGGCCTCGGCGCGGCGCAGCGCCGAGGAGGTAGAACAGATCCTGGGCGAGTCCAGCCCCAAGGTGCAGACAATCCTCGACAACGTCGACGCCACCACCGGCACGATTCGGAAGACTGCCCGGAAGCTCGCCAAGGTCGACGGCATTTTGGTGAGGATCGAACGTACGCTCAAGGAGTTCAACCGCCAGCTGGAGGAGGCGAACGTTGGCGGCCTGGTCGCCGAGAGCAGGGTCGTGGTCGGAGAAACCGAGGCGACGGTCAAGTCGATCCGGCGGATCGTGGAGTCCTCGCGCGAGAACATCTACTCGTCGTCGGTCTCGCTGAGAAACACGCTGCGAAACCTCGAGGAGGTCAGCGCCCAGCTGCGCGACCAGCCATCGCTGCTGCTGGACAGCGAGCCGCCACCCGAGCGCACTCCGCCGGACGAGGACAGGAGGAGGAAAAAGAGATGAGAGCCGAGCTCACCGGCCGCGGCGCGCTCGTCGCGGTTTCGATCCTCGCCGCCCTGCTCACCTGCGCGGCCTGCGGCGGAAGGATGCCGACCAAGCGCTACTACGCGATCGACGACCCTCCCCGGCCGGCGGCCGCGGCGGCGAACGCCTCGCCGGTCTGCGAGGTGCCGCTGGTGGTCGCCTCGGTAATGGCGGCCGCGCCCTACCGCAACGACAAGATCGTCTTTCGCAGCGACGCCTACGAGATCCGCCACTTCAACTACCGCCTCTGGGTCACGCCGCCCGACGAGATGATGCATAGCCTGCTGATCCGCACGCTCGACGCAAGCGACCTGTTCCCGGTCGTGGAGAGCTACGTGCACGCCTCCAGCGACCACCTGGCGCTCTACGCCAGGATCGACGCGATCGAGGAAATCGACACCGAGGACGGCTGGAGCGCCAGGCTGGCGATGAGCTTTCACCTCAAGCGCTCCGACGCCGACGACCTGCTGTGGCGCTACGAGTTCGACGCCACCGAGCCGGTGGCCGAGGAGAGCATACCGGCCGTGGTGGCCGCGCTGAGCGGAATCTACCGCGCCAAGACCGAGGAGCTGACAGCCGAGCTGCGCCGCTTTTTGGCCACCTACCCGGGCTGCCGCCCGACCCCCGAGCCGGAGGAGTGACCGGCTACCCCGACGCGCGGTGGTCTCCATCCCACCAACGAGCCATTTGCTCGCCTTGCACACAACACAAGTTGACAGCACAGGCAGCACAAGTTGTGCTGCACCAGTTGTGCTGCACCAGTTGGGACTACATGGATCAAACTGTGCAGCACCAGTTGGGACTACATGGATCAAACTGCAATCATTGTTGGTTTCGGCGTTGGCCTTGGTCCCTCCATACGGCTTGCTGGTTCTGTTGCGCTTGCTCGGCTCCAAGGCTGGCGGTGTCGGCTTCTGTTGACCTTTTCAGCCGGGGAAAGCTCCAGATTCACGCGCCGCGCCGCCCCGCCTGCCGCTTTTCCGTCAATGATCGCTCGAAAAGGCACAGCGGTGCGCCGGGCGTCCGCTTTTCGGCTCGCCTGCGCTCTTCGTCCTTGCCTCGGTCTCGATTCGGGCTCGCCTCAGCAGGGGGCGGCCGGGGCTCCCACCGGCCACAGCGAGGACGGCGGGTAGGTCCCCGGCGGCCAGTCCATCGAGGTGCGCCTGCCCATCAGCGCCGCTTTGAGAAACGCTCCGAGCTCCTCGCGGTACAGGCCCGCCGTCTGTTTCTCCATCTCAAGATGCGCTCCCTCCAGCTCCCGGTCGCGGCAGAACACCTTGACCCGCGGGCTCCGG
>JAWOBP010000025.1:0-8221 GCA_046484285.1 Polyangia bacterium | reverse complement strand
CCGACACGGACACCGACACCGACACGGACACCGACACCGACACGGACACCGACACCGACACGGACACCGACACCGACACGGACACCGACACCGACACGGACACCGACACCGACACGGACACCGACACCGACACGGACACCGACACCGACACGGACACCGCCAAGGCTATGTCCGGATGGTTGGTGCCTTTGTCGGGTGTCTCCAGCGGCGGAACGTTTCAGCTGAAAGGCGCTGTCTCCCCGTCCTATGCCGGGAAAAAGAGCAGCGGAGGCACCCTGGTGCTGGAGCATCTGGGCTTTGCCGGACAACAAGACTGAAAAAGACAAGGAGAAAATACAATGAAACGCATTTCATCGATAATCGTAGCTCTGGCGGCTCTGTGTCTGGTCGCCGCTCCTGCCGGGGCGGTGGTGCCGGAAACGCTGACCTACTCGGGCCACTTGGTGGACGATGGCATGCCCTACGAGGGAGCCATTGACGTCACCTTCGAATTGTTCAGTCAAGAAGAAGAGGGAAGCTCGCTGTGGACCGAAGACCACATCGGCGTGGACGTGAGCGACGGTCTTTTCACAGCCGAGCTCGGCTCGCTGGAAAGCATCGCCAGCCTGCTCGACGGCGGAGTCTACTGGCTGCAGGTGACGATCGGCACGGAGACCCTGGCTCCGCGGACTCCTTTCAGGTCGGTGCCTTACGCGCTGCGCGCGGGAGACGCGGATACGCTGGAGGGACAGACCGCAGATGATATCCAAAACGGAGCCACTCCGGGCGGCGACCAGGTAGGCTACGACAACGGCACGAGCGGCCTCGAGTCGACCAACATGCAGGATGTGGTCGAAGAGCTGCTGGCGCGTATCGAAGCGCTCGAGAGCGAAAACGCGGCGCAGCAGAGCGCAATCGAAGGCAACACCTCCGACATAGCTACCAACAATTCCAACATCTCGACCAATACCTCGAACATTTCGAGCAATGCGAGCGCGATAGCCGCCAACGAAATCGACATCGCCGCCAACGCGAGCGACATCGCCGCCAACGCGAGCGACATCGCCGCCAACGCGACCGACATCTTCACCAACGGGAACGACATCAAAGATCTCGAGATCCTTACCTCCTCGATGAGCGTGGTGGGCGACGACTTTTACTTCACCGGCGTCAACTTGAACGTGGTGAACGGCCACGAAGATGGCAAAACTGATACCATCAACGGCCTGGGCAACCTGATCGTCGGCTACAACGAGGCCGCCAGCGTCTCGGACAAGTCGGGATCGCACAACGTCGTGCTCGGCTCCGAGAACAACTACTCGGATTACGGCGGCCTCGTGTCCGGATGGCGAAACGAGATATCCGGCCACTACAGCACGGTGCTGGGCGGTTACGGCAACGACTCGACCGGGCACTATGCCTCGATCCTGGGCGGCATGAGCAACACTTCCAGCGGTATCTACTCGACCGTGAGCGGCGGCCTTTCCAACACCTCTTCCGGAACCTACACGTCGGTCACCGGTGGACGGGGCAACGTCGCTTCGGGAGAGAGCAGCAGCGTTTCGGGAGGGCTTTCGAACGAGGCGCTCGGAGAGCAATGCTCCGTGGCTGGCGGACACGACAACATCGCCAACGGGGCGGTCGGCTCGATCAGCGGCGGATTTGAGAACGAGACACTCACCGGCAGCTACTACACGTGGATCGGTGGCGGAAGGAACAACAATGCCGACGGTGGCTCATCGACCACCGGCGGCGGAGCGGTATCCGGTGGGTATGGCAACCTGGCCAGTGGAAAATATTCCTCGGTGACAGGCGGCATGGATAACAATGCGACTGCTACCTGCTCGGCTGTGAGCGGCGGTAATGAACACACTTCGGACGGTAATCACGACTGGAGAGCAGGCAGCCTTTTCGAAGACCAGTAGCCAGATAGCCCAGCGGAACACGCCTGTTGCCCGGCGGGTGGGGCGCGTGGTACCGGATCCGCATGTCGTTGCTCGTCCCCGAGCTGATCCGCCGCAAGCGTGACGGCGAGAGCCTCGCCGCGGACGAGATCCGCTCCCTGATCGACGAGTACACCGCCGGCCGCGTCCCGGACTACCAGCTGGCCGCGCTGATGATGGCGATCGTCTTTCGCGGGCTCGACGCCGGCGAGCTGGCCGCCTGGACCGACGCGATGCTGCGCTCCGGCGAGGTGCTGAGCCACGAGCGCGTGGCCGGGGCCAAGGTCGACAAGCACTCGACCGGCGGGGTGGGCGACAAGATATCGCTCTGCCTGGCGCCGGCGGTGGCCTCGCTGGGCGTGCCGGTGCCGATGATCTCGGGTCGCGGCCTGGGCCACACCGGCGGCACGCTCGACAAGCTCGAGGCGATTCCGGGCATGCGCGTCGATCTGCCGGTCGAGCGCGCCCGGGCCCAGCTCGAGGAGATCGGCGTTTTCATGATCGGGCAGACCGCCGAGCTGGCGCCCGCGGATCGCAAGCTGTACGCGCTGCGCGACGTGACCGCCACCGTGGAGTCGATCCCGCTGATCGCCTCGTCGATCATGAGCAAGAAGCTGGCCGAGGGGATCGACGCGCTGGTGCTGGACGTCAAGGTCGGCGCCGGGGCCTTCATGCGCGAGATCGACGACGCCCGCGCGCTGGCCGAGACGATGATCGGGATCGGGGCCCGCTCCGGGGTGCGTGTCGGCGCGCTGCTGACCGGGATGCAGCGGCCGCTCGGCCGCGCGGTGGGCAACGCGCTGGAGGTGGCCGAGGCGATCGAGGTGATGCGCGGCTCCGGCCCGGACGACACCGTCGAGCTGACCCGCGAACTGGGCGCCGAGATGCTGCTGCTGGGCGGGGCGGTCGAGGAGCGCGACGCCGGGCGCGAGAGAATGCGCCGCGCGCTGGAGGACGGCACCGCGCTGGAGCGCTTCGCGCGGATGGTGGAGATGCAAGGCGGCGATCCGAAAGTCTGCGAGGACACGGCGCGGCTGCCCTCTGCCCCGCGGGTCGAGACCGCGCTCGCCGAGCGCGGCGGCTGGATAGCGGAGATCCGGCCGCGCGAGGTGGCGCGCGCCGCGCTGGAGGTCGGGGCGGGGCGGCGCGTGGTCGAGGACGAGGTGGACCCGCGCACCGGAGTCGTCCTGCGCGAGAGCGTCGCTGCCCGGGTCGAGCCCGGCCGACCCCTGGCCGACCTGCACTGCGGCGAGAGCGAAGCACGAGAGGCGCTCGAAATCCTGTCCGCGGCGTTCGTGATCGCCGACGAGCCGCCGCCCCGAGCCCCGCTGATCCTCGACCGCGTCTGACTCAGGGAATCTCCCCGACCACGTTGACGTTCTCGTCCGCGGGTCCGCCGCTTTCGTGCACGTACTCCAGCGCCTGCTCGTCGCCCAGCGCGTGGGCGCGCAGGAACATCGCCGACCAGCGGGCGATCGTCTCCACCGCCACGTCCTGATCGATCTCGGGCGGGGTGTCGTCCGGCGCGGCGCCCGGCGGGTTGTTCACGTCGCACTGCCCGTAGTGGTTGGCGCCGATCACGCCCACGTAGGCCTTGGGCGCTCCGCCGGTGATCGAGTAGGCCTCCTGGGTGTCGGCGGGCAGCGCCTTGGAATCGAGCGTGCCCTGCACGTAGGCGACCGGCAGACCGTCGGTCTCGATCGAGCTCACCATCGTGCCGACGAACGGCATCGCCAGGTTGGTGCCCCACAACGCTCCGCCCGCGACCTGCTCGGGGCGGTCGTAGCTCAGCCCCATGCAGCCCGGCGGCTCGCAGACCCCGCGCAGCACGTTGAGCGCGCATACTCCCCCGTAGGAGTGGCCCAGCACTGCGGTGGTCGAGGTGTCGATCGCGCCGGCCAGCGGCGATCCGTCATCGCCGCTTTCGGCCGTCATCCGCTCGATCACCTCCCGCACCTGGCTCTGCTCGGCGTACAGCCCGGGGCCGGTGATGCTCACGATATGGTGGTTGGGCACGACCACCACGAACCCGTAGCGCGCCAGCCTGCCGGAGAAGTCCGAGTAGTGCTGCTTGTCGACCTCGGCGCCCTGCAGCATCACCGCCAGCGGAAACGAGTAGCCTCCCTCGCCCAGGTCGGGCGGGTCGGGGTGGTAGACGTCGGCCGGATCGCCGCCCGGAGTGATCTCGATCGCGTAGGAAGAGGACTGCTCGAACAGCGGCGCGCCGGGATCGGCCTGCTCGCTGTCGGTGTCGCTTGCGGAATCCGAGCCCGAGTCGGTCGCCGAGTCCGTGTCCGCTCCCTCCGATGTGTCCGTGTCGGAGTCGGAGTCGGAGTCGGAATCGGAGTCCGCGTCGGCGTCCGATTGCGATCCGGCGTCGCCGCCCGCGGTAGAGCCTCCGCCGCAGGCAGCCGGCAGCGCCAGGGCCAGCAACCACGACATGGTCGAAATTCGTCTCATCTCGCCTCCTGCTCGCGCCGTCTTTCGCCGTATAGGGTGCATCTTCTCCGCGATGAAGACGGCCTCGCTCACTCGGCCTCCTCCAGTTGCAGCTGGGCCTCCAGCCAGCGCTGCTCGGCGTCGTCGAGGGCCGCGGCGATCTCCTGCTGGCGGCGGGTCAGCTCCGGCAGCTCCTCGGACGCGTCGCTGTAGATCCCGGGGTCGGCCAGCCGCGCGTCGATCTCCTCCTTTGCGGCGTGCAGCCGCTCCAGGCTCGTCTCGGCCTGTTCGGCCTCGCGGCGCAGCGGCGCGATCCGGGCGCGTTCGTCGGCTGCCCGCCTTCGCTCCTGCTTGCGGCTGGGGCGCTCCTCGCCGTCCGCCCGCCGCCCGCTCCGTCCGCCGCCGTCCCGCCCGCTCCGTCCGCGGCTCTCCAGCAGCCCCCTCCGGTAGTCGGCGAGGTCTCCGAAGAACTCGCGGCAGCCGCCCCGCTCCACGACCCAGAGCCGCTCGGCGGTGGACTCGATCAGGTATCGATCGTGGGAGATCAGCACGATCGCGCCCTCGAACTCGTTGAGCCCCTCGACCAGGGCCTCGCGCGACGACATGTCCAGGTTGTTGGTCGGCTCGTCGAGCACCAGCAGATTCGGCCTGCGGGCGGTGGCGAGCGCCAGCGCCAGCCGCGTGCGCTCGCCGCCGGACAGCCCCAAGGTCGGCACCTCGGCCCGCTCCTGCTCGAAGCCGAAGCCGCCCAGCCGGGCGCGCAGCCTGTCGGTCGGCTCGTCCTCGAGCAAGATTCGCAGCTGCTCCAGCGCGCTGTGGCGCGGGTCGAGCTGCTCGAGCTGGTCCTGGGCGAAGTAGCCGGTGACCAGCTTGCCGGCGCGTACCATCTCACCCGAGCTCGGTCGCAGCGTGCCGGACAGCAGCCTGGCCAGCGTGGTCTTGCCGTTGCCGTTGGCGCCCAGAAGCGCGATCCGGTCCTCGGAGTAGATGCTCAGCTCCAGATCCGTCAGCACCTCCCGGCCGGGCTCGTAGCCGACCGCCGCTCCCGCGAGCTTGACCAGCGGCGAGGGGCTCGCCGCGGGACGCGGAAAGCGGAACACGATTTGCCTTCCCTCGCGAGAGATGCGCACCGGGCTCAGCCGCTCGAGCTTCTTGATCCGGCTTTGCGCCTGCTTGGCCTTGGAGGCCTTGGCCCGGAAGCGATCGACGAAGCGCTGCAGTCGGGCGCGCTCGGACTCGCGCCGGCGACGCAGCCTTCCCTCGCGCTCGCGCCGCTCGGCCAGCGCCCGCTCGAAGTCGTCGTAGGCGCCGCGGTAGGAGCGGATCCGCCCCTCCTCTATGTGCAAGATCCCCTCGACGATCCGGTTGAGCAGCTCGCGGTCGTGACTGACCACCAGCAGCGTGTGCGGCCAGCGGCGCAGGAAGCTCTCCAGCCACAGCGAGGACTCCAGGTCGAGGTGGTTGGTCGGCTCGTCGAGCAGCAGCAGGTCGGGCTCGGCGAACAGCGCGCCGGCCAGCGCCACGCGCATCCGCCAGCCGCCCGAGAGGCGCGAGAGCGCAGTGCGCTGCATCTGCTCGTCGAACCCCAGGCCGGCCAGGATCGCGGCGGCCCGCGCCGGAGCGGCGTGCGCGGCGGTCTCCGCCAGCCGGTCGTGGGCCTCTGCGATCCGCGCCGCGTCGCGGGCGCCGGCGGCCTGCTCGAGCAGCTCCTCGCGCTGCCTGTCCGCGGCCAGCACCTCCTCCAGCGGGCTGCGCTCTCCCGACGGCGGGCGCTGGGAGACCGTGCCCACCGAGGCACGCTTGCGCAGGGAGATCGATCCTCCGCTCGGCTCGATCTCGCCCAGGATCAGGCGCAGCAGCGTGGTCTTGCCCGAACCGTTGTCGCCCACCAAACCGAAGCGCGCGCCGTCCGGCACGTGCGCCGAGGCCTCCTCCAGCAGGGTGCGGGTTCCGACGCGGTAGGTGATATCGTCGACGTGCAGCATCGATCAGGTGAGCGGGTCAGCCTTGCAGGCGCCCGGCGTCGCGGTGGCGGCAGACCGAGCGCCAGCCGCGTTCCGAGAAGTGCTCGGCCAGCCGGCGCGCGAAAGCCACCGAGCGGTGGCGGCCGCCGGTGCAGCCGACCGCCACGGTGATCGAGAGCTTGCCGACCCGCACGAACGACTCCAGCGTGGGGGCCAGCAGCTCCACCATGTTGCGGTAGAATTCGTCGGCTCCCTCGCGCGACATCACGTAACGGTAGACCTCGTCGTCCTCGCCGGTGCGCGGACGCAGCTCGGGCAGGTAGAACGGGTTGGGCAAGAAGCGCACGTCGAAGACGTAGTCGGCGTCCTGCGGCACTCCGTACTTGAAGCCGAAGCTGACGAAGCTCAGCCTCACCGCGCGCTCGGGATCGGCTCCGGGCAGGCCGGTCACGATCACCTCGCGCAGAGCCGGGGCGTCGAGATCCGAGGTGTCGACGATCTGGCCTGCGATCTCGCGGATTGGGCGCAGCCGGCGGCGCTCCTCCTCGATCGCATCCCTCAGCGAGCGCCCCGCCTGGAGGGGATGCGAGCGCCGCACCTCGTTGAAGCGGTTGATCAGCACGTGCGTCGCCGCGTCGAGGTAGAGGATCTCGAAACTGATTCCGCTCTCCTCGAGGGTGTCGACCGTGTCGCGGAAGTCATCGAACAGCGCGCCGGAGCGGACGTCGCTGGCCACCACGACTCCGCCGTCGCCGACCGCGCTCTGCTGCTTCCACAGATCGAAGAAGGCCGGGATCAGGCTGGGGGGCAGGTTGTCCACGCAGTAGCAGCCCAGATCCTCGAAGACGCGCATCGCGGTCGACTTGCCGGCGCCGGACAGCCCGGTGATCACCAGCAGCGGAACGCCGGCAGTGTACGCTCCCTCCCGCCGCGCGTCCGGCGCGCCATCCGCTCTCGTCCGTCCGCGAGCCGGCGTCTCGGGCGGGGTGCTGCGCCGCTCGCTCACGGCACGTCCTCCACCCAGACGATGTTCTTGTCGTAAGGTCCGCCCCGCAGCGCCTCGTGCAGCTCGCGGTCGGCGGTGACGAGCGGGGTGGCGGTGCGGATCGCCATCGCCACGTAGATGCTGTCGTAGAAGTCCAGCTCCAGGTCGTCCCCCACCTCGAAGGCCAGCTCCAGCAGGTTGGTGCACTGCTCGATCCGCAGCGGGACCGCGTGCAGGCCGGCCAGGATGTCGCGCGCCTCCTTGTCCGAGATCTCGCCGAGCCGGATCTTCTTGGAGAGCAGCGCGCCGAGCTCGATCACGGCCAGGTCCGGAGCCAGCAGCTCGTGCTCGCCCTCCAGCAGGCGTCCCGCCGCGGCGGAGCGGGACTCGGGCACGAACCACTTGATCGCCACGCTGGCGCCGACGACGTAGCGGCTCATCGCCCGCGATCCTCGGCGAGCAGCAGCTCGCTGTCGGTGTGCTCGCGTCCGGCCAGGTTGGCTCGGATGCCCGCAGCGATCGACGCCGCGTCGCTCTCGCGCTGCAAGGTGCGCTTCACGATCGCCGCGACTTCCTCGCCGACCTCTCTGCCGTTGCGCCGCGCCCTGGCCCGGAGCCGCTCCAGAGTCTCGGCGCCGAGCACGTCCAAGGAGATCTGGTTCATCCCGCACCTCGCTGTAGCTGTCCATGTTGTACACGGGCCGTCGGGTGGGGTGCAATGGGAGCATTCCGCGCTGTGAGGAAAGCGTTTCGGGCCGGGGGTCCGGTGGGTGGCGCTCGATCGCGATACCCCGGCTCGAAAACCCTGCAACAAGATCGAAGCGGCCGGTGCGCTCAGATCACCGGCACCTCGCAGAGGCTGGCGGGGACCTCGTCGTCGCCTATCTCGTCTTCGACATCATCGCCGTATC
>JAWOBP010000015.1:0-7434 GCA_046484285.1 Polyangia bacterium | reverse complement strand
TGAGGAGAATATTGATAAAGAGCAGGGAGCCGAATATGGTCCCTGCAGCCATCAAGATCCCCACCAGCAATATGTTCTTGCGCTGCATCTGCCAACCACTGTCGACATAGAATATTTCAAGATACCCAACCAGCTGCTCGCCTTCATGGCGAAGTTGGCGGCGGACCGCCAGGTTGTTTTGGCCGGGGTCGGACAACTCCTTTTGAAAAACAACTTCTTTATTGTGGTCCCGAAGAAGCAACCCCACGACATAGGGCTCTTCTGAAAAGGTCCGGCAGAGTTGACGGCTGGTGTGGAGGTCAAAGAGCCAGAGCTGCAGGGTGAGGGGGGCGGCGATATGGTCTGCGTGCTCCTCGACAAAATCTTTGAATTTTTTTTGATGCTGACCAACAGCGTAGCTATAGTAGCCGGCGCCAATGGCCAGAGTGACCAGAAAGATCACCAGGCTGATGCGGACGCTTAAGTCCCGTCTGATACTTTTAGGCATATCTGGCCGCCATCCTATGGGGAGGGTTCAAATGCATTGCGGACCTCTTCTTCTATCCTGTAATATGTCCCGTCATCCTTCATCTCCTGCAGGGCCTTGACGATTTTGGGGATCAAATCCTGATGTTGTTGGTGAATGAGGGGGTAGGCCGGCTCATTGATCAGTGGCGGGCGCAACTTCCGCACCATGGTATAGCCATGCCGCCTGACCAGGGTATCAGAAACCAAATCCCAATCAATCACCGTATCCAGCCTGCCCTCAGCAAGCATCTGAAAGAGGCGCTCCGCTTCCGGCAGCATTATCCGGCGGCCGGGAACATTTTTTTCCAGAACCTTGGCGCCGAGCCGGAAACCATTGCGCAAAGGGGCAAGAGATTCATAGCCGGCCACGGCAAATCCCTCCCCCGTGGTATAGACATAAAATCGCATATCATTGACCGCCTCCGGTATCAGCAGCAGATGGGCGGTCTCATCCGGGGCAATCTCCTTGATGTCCCCAACGCGGCCCGCGTCACCATCGCCCTTTTCATTGGCCATGAGCAAAGAACGCTGGGCCGAGCCGGTATAGACCAGCCGGAGCCTGAAGTTGCCGGCCCGGGCAAAGGCCTCCTGCAGACGTCTCTCCAGGATCTCTTTCACTGGCGAAGATGTGGCCGGTGGGCGCCCCGGCCGCGCCCTGCACTTGATCCGTATAGGCCTTTCGCTCGTTTTCGCTGTTGTGTCAGAATGTGTTCTCAGGAGGTTAGTCCATGAGGTTTTTTCGTTTCTCGTTTGTCGCTGTCTTTCTGATCGGTAGCTTCCTTTTTCTCCTTCATGGATGCGTCGATCTCGGGCCGGTCGCCGAGGATTTCGAAGTGGATACGCATGTCGTCGACTGGCGTGACGAGGTGATCTACCAGCTGATGGTGGATCGCTTCGCCGACGGCGATCCCAACAACAACTACAACGTGAACCCTCATGCTCCTGCGGCCTACCACGGCGGCGACTGGCAGGGTGTGATCGACAAGCTGGATTACCTCGAGGATCTCGGCGTTACGGCAATCTGGATTTCGCCGGTGGTCAAGAACGTCGAGACCGACGCCGGCGTCTGGAGCTATCACGGCTACTGGACCCAGGATTTCACCTCGCCCAACCCCCACTTCGGCGACCTGGCCAAGCTGCGCGAGATGGTGGACGCCTGTCACCGTCGCGGGATCAAGGTGATCCTGGATATCGTGACCAACCACGTGGGCCAGCTCTTCTACTACGACATCAACGGCAACGGTCAGCCCGACGAGTCGGTCTACGGAAGCGGTACCACGTCCGGTGTGACTCACGTTTCCGAATACGATCCGGACTACGACCCGGACGGTGTGCAGGCGGAGACATCTCTCGGCCAGGCCGGACCGGCGCCGGTCGTCTGGCTGAACGATCCGGAGATAAACCGCGTGGCACCGAAGCCCGAGGTTTTCCGCAACCCGGCCTGGTACAACCGCCGCGGTCGAGTCTACGATTGGAACCAGTGGGAGCAGGTGGTCTACGGGGATTTTCCGGGCGGTCTCAAGGATCTCAAGACCACGCATCCGGATGTGCGCCGGGCCCTCACAGATGCGTACGGCTACTGGATTGGTGCCGCCGACTTCGACGGATTCCGCATCGATACCCTCAAGCACGTGGAGCACGGTTTTTGGCAAGTGTTCTGTCCCGGCATCCGCGAGTTGGCGGCTTCGATCGGCAAGCAGAATTTCTTCATGTTCGGCGAGGCGTTCGACGGCGACGACGCGCTGATCGGGAGCTACACCTTCGACGACGAGGTGGATTCGGTCTTCTACTTTTCGCACAAGTTCCAGGTGATCGACGGCGTGTTCAAGCACGGCAGTCCGACGACGACGATCGAGAACCTTTTCGAAGCCCGCCAGGACAACTACAGCACGATTCCCAACTCTGGCGGGCCCACCTCCGAGGACGGCGAGCAGCTGGCCCCGTCGCAGTTGCTGGTCAACTTCATCGACAACCACGACATTCCTCGCTTTCTCTACGAGAAACCGTCTCTGGATGCGCTGCACAACACGTTGGCCTACCTGCTGACCATCGACGGGATTCCATGCATTTATTACGGCACCGAGCAGGGCTTCGACGGCGGCAACGATCCGTTCAACCGCGAGGATCTGTGGGAGAGCGGATACGACACGGGCGGCGAGACGTTCCAGTTGATCCGCCACCTGATCGATTTGCGCAAGCAGTACGCGCCGCTTCGCCGGGGAGAGATGACGGTCCGCTGGGCGACCGAGCGCACTGGAGACGAGCCGGATGCGGGCATCTTCGCCTTCGAGCGCAGCCACGCCGGCGAGACCGTGCTCGTAGTGATCAACACCAGCGAGATCCATGCCAGCGAGACCTCCTACGCCTGGGCCGATCCACCCGGAGACCACATGCAGACCTCTTTTGCCCCCGGCGCCGAGCTGACCAATGTCTTCGAGGGGGATGGTTCCGCCGAGGGCACCGTCACCGTCGGCGAGGAGGGCAGCCTGCGCGTCGTCGTCCCGCCCCGCGGTGTCGGAATCTACGTGAAGCAGTGACGCCCCGCTTTACCGGCGGGAGAAGTTTGGTAGAAACCGAGCTGTGACGGGCATGAGCGAAAGAACCGGCAGGATCGAGATTCGCGACCTCGTCAAGGCGTATGACGACAACGTCGTGCTCGACGGGATAGACATCGACATAGAGAGCGGGGAGTTGCTGGTGCTGGTGGGGCCGTCCGGGTGCGGCAAGTCCACCTTGCTGCGCTGCGTGGCCGGGTTGGAGGAGATCACCTCGGGAGAGCTGCTGATCGACGGTCGGCGCGCGAACGGCGTGCATCCCAAGGACCGGGACCTGGCGATGGTCTTCCAGTCCTACGCGCTGTACCCGCACATGACCGTGGCGCAGAACATGGCCTTTTCACTGACTGTGCGAAAAGTGGGCAAGCGGGAAGTGGCGCGGCTGGTCCGCGAAGCGGCCGGGCGCCTGGGGCTCGAGGCCCTGCTGGATCGCAAGCCGGGACAGCTCTCCGGAGGACAGCGACAACGGGTGGCGGTCGGACGGGCAATTGTCAGACAGCCCTGCGGTTTTCTCTTCGACGAGCCTCTCAGCAACCTGGACGCGGCTCTGCGCGGCCAGATGCGCGTGGAGCTCAAGAAGCTGCATCGCGAGCTCGACGCGACGATGATTTACGTGACCCACGACCAGGTGGAGGCGATGACCCTCGCCGACCGCATCTGCGTGCTCAACGAAGGACGCGTGCAGCAACTGGGCGCACCGACCGAGCTGTTCGCGCGGCCGGCCAACCGCTTCGTCGCGGGTTTCATCGGCAGCCCGGCGATGAACTTCTTGCCCGCGAGATTCGATCCCGCGGGGCCTCGGGCGACGGGCCAAGGATTCGATCTCGAGCTGCCCTCGGAGTATCGAGGACTGTTCGTCGAGCCCCGAGACGTCGTCGCCGGCGTGCGTCCTACCGCGCTGGCACGGATCTCTCGCGGCGGGAAGGGGCAGATCCGCGGTGCTCTCGACGTGGTCGAGACGCTGGGGTTCGAGTCGCACGCTCACCTGCGCCTCGCCTCCGGACGGCATGTCGTGGCCCAGCTTCCGACTCGCGAGCTGTCCGGGTTATCCATCGGCGACGACGTCGGCTGCGGGGTGGAGCGAGGCGAGGTCCATCTCTTCGACGAGCGCAGCGGAGTTGCGCTGCGCCCCGATCGGCGAGGGGGCGATCTGTGATGATGCGCCGGATCGCGGCGTTGCTCGTCTTGCTGTTCGCGTTGCCCGCGTCGGCCGGCGAGATCGCGCTGTGGCACAGCTATCGCGGCGAGGAGCAGGGAGTTCTTCGCCGGTTGGTGCGGCGCTGGAACGAAAGCCATCCGCAATCGCCCGTGCGTCCGCTGGCGGTGCCGCACGACGCCTACGCCAACAAGCTCACCTCCGCGATCCCGCGCGGGCAGGGGCCGGACCTGTTCATCTTCGCCCACGAGCGCGTCGGCGACTGGGCGCGCTCGGGATTGATCCGCGATCTGAGCCGGGATGTCGAGCCCGGGGAGCTGGAGCGTCTCTCGCCGGGCTCGGCTGAGGCGCTCGAGATCGACGGCGCGCTGTACGGCCTGCCGCTGGCGATCAAGTCGCTGGTCTTGTTCTACAACACCGAGCTGGTCGGCGATCCGCCTCGTACCACCGACGAGCTGATCGCGATCGCCGAGAGCTATTCCGACGCGGAGACCGGATGCTACGGACTGGCCTACCAGGCCGGGGATTTCTATTTCCACGTTCCGTGGCTGCTGGGTTTCGGCGGCCGGATCTTCGACGACGAAGGAGAACCGGTGCTCGACGATCCGCGCAACGCTCGCAGCTTCGAGTTCGTCTCGAGGCTGGTCGATCGCGGGTTGATTCCCGGAGAGCCGACGGCCGCGTTAGTCTCGCGCTTGTTCAACGAGGGGCGCGCCGCAATGGCGATCAACGGACCGTGGTTCACCGGAGAGCTGGACGCGAAGACGCCCTACGCGCTGGCGCCCCTGCCGCTGGTCAGCGAGACCGGGATGCCGGCTCGGCCGTTTCTGACCGTGGAGGCGGCGATCGTTTCGGCCGAGGCGCACGACCCCGAGCTGGCGCTGGAGTTGGCCCGCTTCCTGGCGTTCGGCGAAGGCGCCCGGCTGCGCGCCGAAAAAGCTGGGCAGCTCGTCTGCGACGAGCGGTTCTATCGCGGCCGAGGCGAGAGAGAGCTTCCGGCCGCGCTGCGGGTCTTCCGCCGCCAGGCCGAGAGAGCCGCGCCGATGCCCAATCATCCGCTGATGAGGTCGGTGTGGGAGCCGGCCTCGCGCGCCTTGCGCTCCGTGCTGCGCGGCGCGCGGGAACCGCGAGAGGCGCTGGAGCGCGCTCAGCACGATCTGCGCGTGGTGACCCGCGAGCCGCCGCCGAGTCGCGATCCGTTGCCCTACCTGCTCGCAGCCGGCGGTATCGTGCTCGCGCTGCTGGCCTTTCGGTTCCGGCGCCGCAGGGAAAGGGGATTTTTTTCGGGCATCGTCGCGTCACGCCACGCCTATCTCTACGTGGCGCCTGCGGCGCTGGCGATGCTGGCGCTGGTGATGCTGCCGTTCGCGGTGGGGACCGCGGTCGCTTTCTACTCGCATCGCGGCGGGGAGTTCTCGTTCGTGGGACTGGCCAACTTCGTCGACATCCTGACCAGCCGGGATTACGCTGTCGGCGATCCTCTCTCGTTCTGGTTCACGCTGGGCGTCACCGTGCTCTGGACCGCGCTCAACGTGGTTCTTCACGTGTCGATCGGCCTGGCGTTGGCGATGGTGCTGCGCAGCCCTTGGCTCGAGCTGCGCGGCGTCTACCGCGTCTTGCTGATCGTGCCCTGGGCGGTGCCGAACTACATCACGGCTTTGATTTGGAAAGGGATGTTCCACAGCCAGCTGGGAGCGGTCAACGGCCTGCTGGAGCTGTTGGGCCTGGAGCCGATCTTTTGGTTCTCGAGCTTCTGGACGGCGTTGGCCGCCAACGTGACGACCAACACCTGGCTGGGCTTCCCGTTCATGATGGTGGTCTGCCTGGGGGCGCTGCAGGCGATACCGCGCGACCTGGAGGAGGCCGCGGAGATGGACGGAGCGGGAGCCTGGACGCGTTTTTGGCGCGTGATCCTGCCCCAGATCAAGCCGGCGCTGGTGCCGGCGGTGATCCTGGGCAGCGTCTGGACGTTCAACATGTTCAACATCGTCTACCTGGTCTCGGGCGGAGAGCCGGACGGCGCGACCGAGATCCTGGTAAGCGAGGCGTACCGCTGGGCGTTTTCCCGGCAGGAGCAGTACGGCTACGCGGCGGCGTACGCGGTGCTGATTTTCGTGGCGCTGATCGGCTACTCGATCTTCACCCGGCGCGTGACGGAGGGAGCCAAGGCGGGATGAGGCGACCGAGAGGCATTCGAACGGCGCTGGCCCACGCGGGGCTGACCGTCTTCACCTGTGCCGCGCTCTACCCGGTGCTGTGGGTGATCAAGATGGCGCTGGGGACCTCTCAGTCGTTCTCGCTGTCGGCGAGCCCGCTGCCGGCGGAGCTGTCGCTGGACAACTTCGAGCAGCTGGTCACCGCGACCGACATGCAGGGACACTGGCTGTTCGCCCACCAGCTGTTCAACAGTGTCGTGGTCTCGCTGGCGACGACCCTGCTCGGCGTGGGGCTGGCCACGACGGCGGCCTACGCCTTTTCGCGCTTTTCGTTTCCGGGCCGGCGGCGCGGGATGAACATGTTGCTGGTCACGCAGATGTTTCCCGGGGTGGTGATGATGATTCCGCTTTACATCATCCTCGAGAAGCTGTCGCTGCTCGACTCGCTGGCCGGGCTGTCGCTGGTCTACTCCACGACCGCGGTCCCTTTCTGCGCCTGGATGCTCAAGGGCTATTTCGACACGATTCCGCGCGAGCTGGAGGAGGCGGCGGTGATGGACGGGATGGGGCGCTTCGCCATCTTTCGCAAGATCGTGCTGCCGCTGGCGAGGCCGGGAATCGCGGTCACCGCCCTGTTCTCGTTCATGACCGCCTGGAACGAGTTCATCCTGGCGGCGACCTTCATGTCCAAGCCCACCATGTTCACCCTGCCGGTCGCGCTGCAGAGCCACGTGGGCGACTACTCCACGGAGTGGGGCCGCTTCGCCGCCGGGGCGATCCTGGTCTCGATTCCGGTCATGGCGCTGTTCTTCGCCCTGCAACGCCACCTGGTCGGAGGCCTGACCGCGGGCGGCGTCAAGGGTTGAGAGGGGAGCATTCCGCGCTGTGAGGAAAGCGTTTCGGGCCGGGGGTCCGGTGGGTGGCGCTCGATCGCGATACCCCGGCTCGAAAACCCTGCAACAAGATCGAAGCGGCCGGTGCGCTCAGATCACCGGCACCTCGCAGAGGCTGGCGGGGACCTCGTCGTCGCCTATCTCGTCTTCGACATCATCGCCGTATC
>JAWOBP010000143.1:0-37188 GCA_046484285.1 Polyangia bacterium | reverse complement strand
GGCTCGGCCTGACGCAGGTCATGGTTGCTTTGTCCCGCAAGCGGTGTAAACCGATTGAATCCGCAACAAAAGGAGCCGCCGATGACCGAACGCAAGCTGACACCGGAAGAGCTGATAAAAAAGGCCGAGAAACCCTCCGAAGACGCGATGAAGCTACACCCCTTCTACAAGGGCAAGGTCGAGGTCGTCCCCAAGTGCTGCATCCGCGACATGGACGACTTCGCAATCTGGTACACCCCCGGCGTCGCCGCTCCCTGCAAGGCGATTCACGAAGACCCCGAGGCCGTCCTCGAGCACACCGCCAAGTCGAACATGATCGCGGTCGTATCGAACGGCACGCGCGTGCTGGGGCTGGGAAACATCGGACCGGCCGCCGGCCTGCCCGTGATGGAAGGCAAGTCGATCCTGTTCAAGTACCTGGGCGGCGTGGACTCCTTTCCGCTGTGCATCGACGCCGACAAGGCGGACGAGATCATCGATTTCGTAAAGATGATCCAGCCCACGTTCGGCGGGATCAACCTCGAGGACATCTCCAAGCCCAATTGCTTCCAGGTGCTCGACACGCTGCGCCAGGAAGCGAGCATTCCGGTCTGGCACGACGATCAGCAGGGCACGGCGGCGGTCACGCTGGCCGGTCTGATCAACGCGGTCAAGATCGTGGGCAAGCCGATCGACAAGGTCAGGATCGGGATGCTCGGCGCCGGAGCCTCCAACCACCGCATCGCGATCATGCTGGCCAAGGCCGGAGTCGATCCCTCGCTGACCTGCATGTGCGACTCGCGTGGAATCCTGCACAAAGATCGCGAGGACCTGAA
Source organism: Polyangia bacterium (assembly GCA_046484285.1). Classification (GTDB taxonomy): domain Bacteria; phylum Myxococcota_A; class Polyangia; order JAAYKL01; family JAAYKL01; genus CAZHCG01. The sequence goes on along the minus strand of JAWOBP010000143.1, from coordinate 36,373 downwards.
GGACGACCCCTACAAGATGGAGCTGGTCGAGATCACCAACGGCGAGCAGCGCAAGGGTGGCCCGGCCGAGGCTTTCGAGGGGGCCGACGTGATGATCGCGCTGTCCAAGCCGGGTCCCGACACGGTCGAGCCGGAGTGGATCCGCTCGATGAACAAGGACGCGGTCGTGTTCGTCTGCGCCAACCCGATTCCCGAGATCTGGCCCTGGGAGGCCAAGGAGGCCGGCGCGCGGATCGTGGCCACCGGACGCAGCGACTTCGCCAACCAGGTCAACAACTCGCTGGGCTTCCCCGGCATCTTCCGCGGCACGCTCGACGTGATGGCGACCACGATCACCGACGAGATGTGCATCGAGGCCGCTCGCGCGCTGGCCAAGGTCGCGGAGAATCGCGGGCTCGGGGAGGACCACCTGATCCCGACGATGGACGAGTGGGAGGTCTTCCCGCGAGAGGCGGTCGCGGTGGGTCAAAAAGCGATCGAGCAGAAGGTCGCCAGGCGCCCCCTCGATCCCGAAAAGGCCTTCGAGATAGCGGAAAAGACGATCAAGCGGGCGCGCGACGAGATGGAGATGCGCCAGCAGCAGGGCTTCGTCAAGCTGCCTTAGCCGGCAGGGGGGGCGTACCCGAATCTTCCGCTTCAAAACGCCGATGACCGGCGCGCCCCACGGGTAAACGCCGATGAGACGCAACAGCGCCGAGCGCCGACACCGAATCAAGCGCGGACTCGACGTGCCGCTGGCCGGGGCTCCACGCCAGCGCGTCGAGGAAGGCCGCGAGGTTCGGCGAGTGGCCGTCAGCGGGGAGGACTACCTCGGTCTGCGTCCCAGGATCTCGGTCGAGCCGGGCGATCGGGTCGTGCGCGGGCAGCCGCTCTTCGAGGACCGCAAGAATCCGGGGGTGCTCTTCGCCTCTCCGGGCACGGGCACCGTGGCGTCGATCCACCGCGGAGAGCGGAGACGGCTGCTCTCGGTGGTGATCGAGCTGGACGAAGAGGACGTGCATCCCGCCGACGACGCCCCGGAGGTGAAATACGAGTCGTTCAGCGGAAAGCCGCCGCCGAGGCTCTCCGCCGATCGGGTCCGCGCCCTGTTGGTCGAATCCGGACTGTGGACCCTCCTGCGCGCCAGGCCGTTCGGTCGCGTCCCCTCCCCCGCCGCGGCGCCGAGCTCGATCTTCGTGACCGCGATCGACACCAACCCGCTCGCCGCCGATCCGCCGGTGATTCTGGCCGGCGACGAGGAGGCCTTCGCCGCCGGGCTGGAGGCGCTGGTCCGCCTCGCGGGAGGCAGTCCGGTCTACCTCTGCAAACGGAGCGGCGACGAGATCCCCGGGCAAAACGTCGCGGAGGTGGAGACCCACGAGTTCTCCGGGCCGCACCCCGCCGGCAACGTCGGCCTGCACATCCACCTGCTGAAACCGGCCGACCGCGGCAAGGAGGCGTGGCACGCGGGCTACCAGGAGACCGCTGCGATCGGGGAGCTGTTCCTGCGCGGCCGCCTGCGCCTGGAGCGAGTGGTCGCGCTGGGCGGTCCCGCGGTCGAGAACCCGCGCCTGTTGCGCACCCGCCTCGGCGCTTCGCTCGACGATCTGTTGCGCGAAGAGCTGAACGGTGAGCCGCGCGTGATCTCGGGATCGATCCTGTCCGGGCGCAGCGCCGAAGGAGAGCAACGGGGCTACCTGGGCAGCCGCCACAACCAGATCACCGCTCTGCCCGAGGCCGGACGGCGACGCTTCCTGGGCTGGGCGAGCCCGGGCTGGAACCGCTTTTCCTTTTCACGGCTGTTCCTCTCGCGCCTGCGCCGGCGCTCCCGTTTTGAAATGGACACCGACCTCAACGGCGGCCCGCGGGCGATGGTTCCGAGCGGCGCCTACGACGCGGTAATGCCGTTCGACGTGATGCCGATCTTTTTGCTGCGCGCCCTGCTGGCCGGAGACATCGAGCGCGCCGAGCAGCTCGGCTGCCTGGAGCTCGAAGAGGAGGACCTGGCGCTGTGCAGCTTCGTCTGCCCTTCCAAGATCGACTACGGAACGGCGCTGCGCGAGATGTTGACCCGCCTGGAGAAAGAGGGCTGATGGACCGGGTGCGCCGCATTCTGGATCTGGGCCGAGACCGCCTGTTCGGACCGGGCATGCCGCTGCAACGCCTCTACCGCCTGCACGAGGCGGTCGACTCCTTTCTCTACACCTCGGGCGCGCGCACGTCGGGCGCCCCTCACGTCCGCGACGCGGTCGACCTCAAGCGCGTGATGGCGACCGTGGTCGCGGCGCTCCTGCCCTGCGTCGTGATGGCGATCTACAACACCGGCTACCAGGCCAACCTGGCCCTCGGCGCGGGAGCGGTCGGACCGGAAGGCTGGCGCGCCTGGTTGATCCGATTGCTGGGAGCGGACGGCTACTCGCCGCACAGCGTCTGGGACTGCGCGGTGCACGGTGCGGCCTACTACCTGCCCGTGGTGCTGGTCACCTTCCTGGCCGGCGGGCTGTGGGAATTCCTGTTCGCCGCGGTTCGCGATCACGAGATCAACGAGGGGTTCCTCGTGACCGGAATGCTGTTCCCCTTGATCCTGCCTGCCACGATCCCGCTTTGGCAGGTGGCGGTCGGCATCTCTTTCGGCGTGGTCTTCGGCAAGGAGATCTTCGGCGGCACCGGCTACAACATCTTCAACCCGGCGCTGACCGCCCGGGCCTTCCTCTTCTTCGGCTATCCGGCCCAGATCTCGGGCGACCGGGTCTGGATCGCGGCCGACGGCTTTACCGGCGCCACACTGCTGGCCGAGGCGCAGCAGGCAGGGATGGGATCGCTGGGCGACGAACAGCTGTGGTGGGACTCGTTCTTCGGCCTGATTCCCGGCTCGATGGGTGAGACCTCGACGCTGGCCGTGCTGATCGGCGCGCTGGTGCTGATCGTGACCGGGGTCGGCTCGTGGCGGATCATGCTCGCGGTGCTGATCGGCGGCGCGCTGACCTCCACCTCGCTCAACCTGCTCGGATCGGAGACCAACCCGATGTTCGCGATTCCGATCTGGTGGCACCTCGTGATCGGGGGAATGGCCTTCGCCGCGATCTTCATGGCGACCGATCCGGTCTCGGCGCCCTCGTCGCGCACCGGGCAGTGGATCTACGGGCTGCTGATCGGCGTTTTGATCATCGTGGTCCGCGTGCTCAACCCGGCCTATCCCGAGGGGCTGCTGGTCGCGATACTGCTGATGAACGTCTTTTCCCCGCTGATCGATCACTACGTTGTCGCGGCGCACATCAAGCGCAGGAGGGCCCGCCATGCGCAAGCCTAGCGCGCTCTACACGCTCGGTTTCGCCGCGGCCGTCTGCGCGGTCTGCTCGGTGCTGGTCTCGGTGGCGGCGGTCACGCTGCGACCCCGCCAGGAGAAGAACGCGCTGCTCGACCGCAGGAAGAACGTGCTGGTCGCTGCGGGGTTGCTCGAGACCGGAGACGAGGCCGGTCGCGATCGGATCGACGATCTGTTCCAAAAACGGATTCGGTCTCGTGTCGTTCGACGCGAGAGCGGAGCCGCGGCCCGAGGAGTGGACCCGATCGAGTACGATCAACGCCGCGCCGCGCAGGACCCCGAGCGCAGCTCGGCCGCGCCGCCCAACCCCGCCGCAATCAGGCGCGTCCCGCGGGTGCTGCGCTTCTACGAGGTGCTGAGCGAGGGCGAGGTCGAGATGTACGTGCTGCCGGTGAGGGGCAAGGGGCTGTGGTCCACGCTGTACGGCTACCTGGCGCTCGACCGCGACACGAGCACGGTGCGCGGAATCGCCTTCTACGAGCACGGGGAGACCCCCGGGCTGGGCGGCGAGATCGGAAACCCCGACTGGCAGCGCCGCTGGCGCGGCCGCGAGGTCTTCGACGAGGACTGGGAGCCGGTGATCCGCGTGATCAAGGGCGCCGCCGGCCCGCCCGAGGAGGACCCGCACAGTGTGGACGGCCTCTCCGGTGCCACGCTGACCGCCGACGGCGTGACCGCGCTGGTGCGATTCTGGACCGGTGAAAACGGGTTCGGACCGTTTCTGGGGCGTGCCCGCGGGAAAGGAGACGAGTGATGGCCTCCAGGCTGGGACGCACGCTGGTCGATCCTCTCTTCGACGACAACCCGATCGCTGCGCAGGTGCTCGGAATCTGCTCCGCGCTGGCCGTGACCACGATGCTGGTGCCGTCGCTGGTGATGGCCGCGGCCGTGATCTCGGTGCTGACGCTCTCCAACTTCACGATCAGCCTGCTGCGCAAGCGGATTCCGTCCAACATCCGAATCGTGGTTCAGCTTACGGTGATCGCCTCGCTGGTGATCATCACCGACCAGCTTCTGAAGGCGTTCGCCTACGACGTCTCCAAGCAGCTCTCCGTATTCGTGGGTCTGATCATCACCAACTGCATCATCATGGGCCGCGCCGAGGCGTTCGCCATGCAGAACGGACCGCTGGCCAGCGTCGTGGACGGCCTGGGCAACGGCCTGGGCTACAGCGCCTTCCTGGTAGTGACGGGGTTTTTCCGCGAGCTGCTGGGCTCCGGCACTGTGCTGGGTCGCAGCGTGCTTCCGCTGGCCAGCGAGGGAGGCTGGTACATGCCCAACGGCCTGATGGTGCTGGCCCCCGGAGCCTTTTTCGTGATCGGGTTGTCGATCTGGGCGCTGCGCAGCTGGAAGCCGGAGCAGGTCGAGGAGGAGTGAGCGTGGAGCATTACATCGACATTTTGCTCAGGACGATTTTCGTCGAGAACATGGCGCTGGCCTTCTTCCTGGGCATGTGCTCGTTCCTCGCCGTCTCCAAGCGCGTCGACACGGCGGTCGGTCTCGGCCTGGCTGTGATCTTCGTGCTGACCGTGACCGTGCCGATCAACAACCTGGTCTTCGACCACCTGCTGCGCAACGGAGCGCTGGTCTGGATCTCCCCGCGGCTGTCCGAGGTGGATCTCTCCTTTCTGGGCTACCTGACCTACATCGGAACGATCGCGGCGATCGTGCAAATCGTGGAGATGGTGCTGGACCGCTACCTGCCCACGCTCTACAACGCCTTGGGTGTCTTTCTGCCGCTGATCGCGGTCAACTGCGCGATCCTGGGCGCCTCGCTGTTCATGGTCGAACGCAGCTACACCTTCGCCGAGAGCGCCGTGTTCGGCTTCGGCTCGGGGCTCGGCTGGATGCTGGCGATCGTCGGTCTGGCCGCGATCCGGGAGAAGCTCAAGTACAACGACATCCCGAGCGGGCTGCGCGGCCTGCCGATCACCTTCATCATCACCGGGCTGATGGCGATCGCCTTCATGGCGTTCGCCGGGATCCAGCTCTGAGGAGGACCGATGGAAGCCTGGCAGGTGATACTCCTCGGAGTTGCGATGTTCTCGGCGGTCATCCTGGCGCTGGTCGGTGTGCTGCTGCTGGCCAGGTCGAAGCTATCTCCCTCGGGAAAGGTCAAAATCGTCGTAAACGACGACGAGGAAAAATCGTTCGAGAGCGAGGCCGGATCGTCATTGCTCAACACGCTCGGGGATCGCGGCGTCTACATTCCCTCGGCCTGCGGCGGCAAGGGCAGCTGCGGCGTCTGCACGCTCAAGGTGCACGAGGGCGGCGGCGATATCCTGCCCACCGAGCTGACCCACATCTCGCGCGGGGAGGCCCGCGAGAACCTGCGGCTGAGCTGCCAGGTCAAGGTCAGGGAGGACATGCGCGTAGAGATCCCGCCCGAGGTCTTCGACGTGCGCAAATGGCGTTGCAAGGTCCGCTCCAACCGCAACGTGGCGACCTTCATCAAGGAGCTGGTGCTGGAGCTGGCCCCGGGCGAGGAGGTGCCGTTCCGCGCCGGCGGCTACGTTCAGATCGAGTGCCCGCCGCATGAGGTCCGCTACCGCGACTTCGAGATAGACGAGCGCTTCCGCGACGAGTGGGATCGCCTCGAGCTGTGGCGCTACGTCTCGCGCAGCGGCGAAAAGGTCTCGCGCGCCTACTCGATGGCCAACTACCCCGGAGAAAAGGGCGTGATCATGCTCAACGTCCGGATCGCGACACCCCCGCCCGACGCGCTGCACGCTCCGCCGGGGATCATGTCCTCCTACATCTTCGCGCTGCGCCCGGGCGAAGAGGTCACGATCTCCGGGCCCTACGGCGAGTTCTTCGCCAAGGAGACCGAAAACGAGATGTGCTTCATCGGGGGCGGCGCCGGGATGGCGCCGCTGCGCTCGCACATCTTCGACCAGCTGCTGCGGCTGCGCAGCGAGCGCCGGATCAGCTTCTGGTACGGAGCGCGCAGCCTGCGCGAGGCCTTCTACATCGAGGATCTCGACCGGCTGGCCCGCGAGCACGACAACTTCGACTGGACGCTGGCGCTCTCCGACCCCAAGCCCGAGGACGACTGGCGGGGCCCGATCGGCTTCATCCACAACGTGGTCCGCGATCGATTCCTGGCCGACCACCCGGAGCCGGAGGAGGTCGAGTACTATCTGTGCGGGCCGCCGCTCATGATCGACGCGACGACAGAGCTGCTCTACGATTTCGGCGTGGAGGAGGAGAACATCTCCTACGACGATTTCGGTTGACTCGCCAGGCAATCTGAGGTCACGAAAAGCTCGGAATCGTGTCGCTGAACTCTTTGCTCCCACGTCCACAAGGAGAGTCATGACTGAGCCTACCGCAACGACCGACATCGACGAGATCATCTCCGCCGCGCTGTCCAGGGCCGACGCAATCGCCTCAGCCATCTCCTCTCGCGGCGAGGTGTCGGCGATAGCCGGCATTCCCTGCACCGGGGAGACGGAGACCCTTTCTTCCGTGGTCTCAGCCGCCGGGCTGGGTCTCGAGCAGCGAGCCGCGGGCCCGGGCACCGTGATCTGCGCGGGACCGCCCGACTCCCTGCGCTCGGCCGAGCAGGCCCTGACCGGCGGTTCGGCACAACTGCTCGATACCGGGATCGAAGGACGCGGCCAGGCCGCCTTCGTCCTGATGCACGTCGCCGCTTCCCTCGGAATTCCGCTCGTGCTGCTGGTGCCCAACCTGGTGCCCGGCGACGAGCGGAGCCCGTGGTCGGGCTTCTCCCCGAGCTGGATCCCGCGCCTGCTCGAGCCGATCGGCCCCGGAGGCTACGATCTGTCGCTGGCGCGCTTCAACCGTCATCCGCTGGCCAACAGCGTCGAGTCGCTGCTGGCACATCCCCTGCTCGCCCAGCTGTTCGGCGTTCGGATTCGCCAGCCGATGCCGGGCGTCGCCGCGCTTTCTCCGCGCGCGATCCGCAGCTGCCTCGATGCTCGGGAGAAATGGTTCTGGCCGTCGGAGACCGGGAACTACGGCTTCGATCCCTGGCTGACCTATCACGCCGCGGCAGAGGCGCTGGAGATCTGCCAGGTTCCGCTCGGCACCGCTCCCTTCCGCCACGGCGCGGGCCGACTCAAGCTCGTCTTCCGCCAGGCGACCCACGCGATCCTGGCCCGCATCGCGGCCGATCCCGAAAAGTGGCACACGCGCGATTTGCCGGTGAGAGCCGCCGCCGTGCTGGACGCAGACCCACGCGTCGCGCCGGCCGCCTTCAGCATCAGCCGCGAGCAGCTGCTCTCGCGCCTGCGCCTTGAGTTCGATCACTTCAACGAGACCCTTTTCGCCGATGTGCTGCCCGAAGATCTCTTCGACAAGATCGCAGCCGCGACAGAGGGTGAAAGCATCGGCGCCGAGGACTGGTGCCGGGCGCTGCAGCGCTTCCTGATCGCCTACCGCTTCGAGAGCGACTTCCACCCCGACGACATCGCCGACGGACTCTTCCCCTTCTTCCTGGGGAGGCTGGCCGACGTGGCGGGCCGTCACGAGCGTACGCGCGACGCGCTGTCGCGGGCCACCTCCCTGAGCAAGAATGAAAGAGAGACGCTGGCCAATCTGGCCAGCGAGCGCTCGATCGAAGACCAGACCGAGCTGTTTATCGCCGAGAGACGCTCATTCGAAGAGAGCTGGAAACAACGGGAAAAGGAATCCGCCCCTTACCTCCCGCGGCTCGGCGCCTGGGAGTTCGTGCCGCACGTCGGAGTGCTCGTCCCCCAGGAAATCGAGGGGCCGAATGGAGAGTCGACCTGGTCTCATCCGGTCTACAAGGATCTGATCGACAGGTACCGCGAGGAGTTCACGCGCTTCGTCGTCGACGAGCTGGGCCTGGATGGAATTCGGAGCTCCGAGGAGATCCTGTCCGCGCTGCACTACTTCATGCGCCGCCTGGAAAGCGGTCTCGATCGCGTCGCGCTGCCCGGCGATTTGTCCTCGCTGAACGACGTGCGAACCCTGGCCGAAAAGATCTGCGGGACCTTCGCCGCGGACGAGGTGTTCCAACTCACCCCGCGGGCGGCGGCGAAGATAGTCGAGCGAGTTCCCCCGCGCGGGCTGGTCACGCGCCTCGACCTGTCCGGGACCGCGGAACTGCTGGATCTGATCGATCCCAGCGAGACGCTCTGCATGGCCGCCTGGACCGATCGCAGGACCTACCTGGAACGGGTGCTGGACCTGCTGGAGAAGGAAGGACGGCCCGACTGGTTCGAGCGCGCGCCGCTGCTGCCGGCGGTACTCGACCTGCGCCTGCTTACCGATGCGGCCGAGGTACGCGGCACCGTCTCGATCGCCCGCCTCGCCGGTCGCGCGATGGCGGTTCCCCACCAGCCGGGCTGGGGCGGCGAGTTCCCCAAGCTGCGCTTTGTGCTGCAGTTGGCCAAGCGCATCGCCGGAATAGAGCTGTTCTCCGAAATCTGGGAGGGATTCGCCTCGCGGGCGGACGAGTTCGGCGCCCGCCTGACCGCCTCGATTCGCGGCCACTGGGGTCGCCACGTGCTCAGCGCGCACAACGTCTTCGAGAACATGCAGCAGCGCCGCGTCGTCGAGCGGCTGCGCGGCTTTTCGCAGAGTCTTTCCACCGCCGGCGAGGACGAACGGGAGGTCGCGGCGCTGATTCGTGCCGCGGCAAACGTCTACCACCTCTCGATCACCCTGCCGGACAACACCTTCGTCCCGCTCTCGGCCTGGACCTGGGCCAGCTACAGCGCTCGCGGCGGCGTCGGCACGCCCACCCCCCTCTCCTCGCTGGTGGAGCGGGACTGGGCGACCGCCGACTTCTTGATCGCGCTCTTGGAACGCTCGGGCAGGGGCGACGCGAGCACGGTCACGCGCGAGATCAGCTCGCTGATCGAACGCGGCCGGGAGTCCGAGGACCTGGGTCGAATCCTGCTGGGCACGCCCAAGACGGACGACGAGGTCTTCGTTTCGAGACGTCGCAGCGGACATCCGCCGCCGGCCGCCAAGCTGGAGCGCGTGATCGACGGTCCGATCCTGGAGCCGATCGCCGAGCACGACTGGGAGTCGCGCTACGTGCTCAACGCCGCGGCCGTTCGTCTCGGCGACAGGATCCAGATCCTCTACCGCGCCTTCGGAAAAGACGAGGTCTCCAGAATCGGCCTGGCCTGGACCAGGGACGGCTCTCGAATCGAGGGACGACTCGACGCCCCGATCTTCTCTCCTGCTGATCCCTCCGAGTCATCCGGCTGCGAGGACCCCCGCGCGGTGGTGATCGACGACGATCTCTACATGCTCTACACCGCCTGGGACGGAGAGCTCCCGCAGATAGCGATGGCCTCGATCCCGGTCGAGGCTTTCCTCGAGCATCGCTTCGATCGCTGGCGGCGTCACGGGCTGGCCTTCCCCGGCCTGGCCAACAAGGACGCGGTCCTGTTCCCCGAGCGTTTCGAAGACGGCTGGGCGGTCTACCACCGGATCGATCCCAACCTCTGGATCTCGCGGCTCGACGACCTCGGCTGCCCCTGGCCACGCACTGGTCAACGCATCCTGTTCGGGCCCAGGCCCGGAATGATGTGGGACGGTGTCAAGCTCGGCGCCGGCGCGCAGCCGCTGAAGACGACGCACGGCTGGCTGCACATCTACCACGGCGTGGACTTCGAGAAATCCTACCGGCTCGGAGTCTTCTTCACCTCTCTCGACGATCCGTCCGAGGTGCTCTACCGCTCGCCCAACGCGATCCTGGAGCCGGAGGTGGACTTCGAGGTCGGACGGGTCGAGGGCGGGGACTACTGGGTGCCGCGCGTGGTGTTCACCTGCGGAGCGGTTCCGGCCGAGGACAAGCAGGTGCTGGGACTGGACGATTACCTGCTCGTCTACTACGGCGCTGCGGACACCGCGATCGGCGTCGCCCGGGGACGGGTCCGGGAGCTGGTGCCTATTCTCGAGTAGCCTTGCCGGCGTCGATGGCGGCGATTCGATGCAGCGAAAGGAAGGCCAGCAGGCAGAACGACGTCGCCTCCGGGCCCTGGTTCATGTTGCGCCCCGAGGCAGTGATCGCGTCGTGGCAACCGCCGGTGGTGAAGTCGTAGAGCGCCTCTCCCTCGCCGTTGGCGCCCAGGAACCAGTCGGCCGCGACCCGGATCGAGTCCAGCAGACCGGGATCGCGCCGACTCTCGTAGACCGCGCCGAGCGCCTCGATGAACGCCGCGGCCGCGACCGCGGGCTGCTCGTCCTGGTCCTCTCCCGCCCGCCGAGCGAAAAAACTGCCGCCCCGAGTACGCTCCAGCAACGACTGCGCCAACTCGTCGGCGCAGTCCCGAAGGCGCTGCTGCTCCAGAGTCCTGCCGGCCACCGCAAGCGCCTGCACCGCGACCGGCCAGTCGGGGTTCGTCCAGCGGTCAATCCACTCGTCTTTGTCGCAGAAGCGCTCGAGCGACGCGGCGCCACGGGTCAGGAAACGCCTGACCTGCGAAGCGCCCGGCAAGCGTCGCAGGTAGTTGGTGGCGCCCAGCACTGCATACGCCGCCGCGCGGGGCATCTCGACGTCGGTGGTCTGCATCAGCACCTGGAAGAGATCGTGGGCCGCCTTCTCCAGCCAACCCGGACCTCGCCAGACGACGTAACCCACCGCCCACAGCGCGCGGCCGATCTCCTCGGGCGACGCCGCGGCGACCGTCCTGCGCGAGTAGTCGAGCGCTCCCTGGACGCGCGTGCCGTCGCCGACCAGCAGCTGAATCAGCGCGAGACAGACCTCGGCGTAGCGGGCGGCCTCCTCCTCGCCGAAGGTATCGTGAAACTTGGAGCCGACCACCAGCGCCGCTGCGGCATCCTCCAGGTGATAGCCGTAGCTCCAGTCCGGAACGGTGTATCGCGAGTGGTGACACGGTCCGGTGTCGTCGCTCAAGCGCAACATGTGATCGAGCTTGGGCTGCGGCAGGTTGGTCGCGGCGATCGTACGCTGCAGCGAGGTCGCTGTCGGCACGACCAGGGGACCGCGGCTGCGCGCCTGTTCGAACAGCTCCAGGTAGGAGCGCGCCACCATCGGCCAGACCATCGATCGACTGTGCGTGTAGGCGCGCTTGCGCATCGCGCTGCCGGTCACCTCGTCGTCGAGCAGGGAATTCACCTCGCGGGCCAGCGCCTCGCTGTCGGCCATCGGCACCAACCGCCCGCGCTGCTCGTCGAGCAGCTCCCTGGCATGCCAGTAGCCGGTCGAGACCACCGCCTTGCCACTGCCCACCGCGTAGGCCAGCACTCCGCTCGTAATCTGATCCTCGAACAGGTAGGGCGTGACGAAGATGTCGGTGGCACCCAGGTACTCGAACAGCTCGTCGTTGTCCACGAAACGCGGGTGGAACAGGAGGTGCCCCTCGACGCCCAGGTCGCGGGCCAGCCGCTGCAGGCTCAACCTGTAGGATTCGCCCTCCTCCCGTAGCACCCCCGGATGAGTGGCGCCCAACACCACGTAGATCGCGTTCGGGTGGCGCTTCACAATCGCGGGCAGCGCCTCGATCATGTACTCGACGCCCTTGTTGCGATGGAGCAGCCCGAAGGTCATCAGCACCTTGCGCCCCTCCACGCCGAACTTGTCCTTGTAATAGCTGGGATCGACGAACGGCACGTCATGAATCCCGTGCGGGATGACCGCCACCTTGCCGCGATCGATGCCGTAGACATCCTCCAGGAAATCGACCGCGATCGAGCCCATCACCACCAGTCGATCCGCCACCGCCGCGATCTCGCACAGCATCTCCCGCTGCTCGGGATGCGGAGAGCGCTGCACGGTGTGGCAGGTGACCACCAGCGGGCGACGCAGGTCGTGCAGCAGAGCAAGCAGGTTCCTCCCCCACTTGCCGCCGAAGATCCCGAACTCGTGCTGCAGGCAGACCACGTCGATGCGACTGAAGTTCAAGAAGTCCGCGGCGCGCGAGTAGTCCAGCTGGTAGTCCTGGCGTATCTCGAACCTGACCCTCTCGGGGTAGTCGTAGCCCTGCGGAGTATCGTTCATCGCCGCGACGATCACGGGCTGATCAGCGCCGGCCTGATCCGAAACCGCTTCGGCCAGGTCGTGCGTGAACGTCGCGATTCCGCATCTGCGGGGCGGATAGTTGCCGATGAAGGCGATCCCGCGAGAACGTCCCCGAGTTGGAAAGTGTCTGTACATCTTTTCCTCCATTGCAACGCTGAAACGACCGAACGAATAAATGATTGTACCTGCTTTCCCGGGGCGAGATCCCCTCCAACTGCTCTCCCGGTCAAAAAAAGACGATTAAAACGATATTCGCAACCCACCTGTATTTCGCTTGCAGAACCATAAGACGGCATTCGTCATTTTTTCGCCGTTCAATCGATACTAGAGTCCGCGGCATGGTCACGTTGTCATTCGTAGCTGTAATCCTGCTGTTCTTCCTGCTCGACTTCGCGGTGATCCGCCGCCTGGAGCGCGCGACGCCGTTCACCGGCGCAAGCTCCGAAAAGGACCACGCTCCGGTCGAGCGCGAATTCGTCATGCCCCGGGGATACTTTTTCCATCCCGGCCACGTCTGGGTGCGGGTCCGGGTGGACGGGACCGCTTCGGTGGGCATCGACGACCTGGCTCGCACCGCGCTGGGCGAGATCGAGAAGGTGAGCCTTCCCCAGGCTGGCGCCGAGATCGAACAGGGCGAAGTCGTCCTGCGCCTCGGCTCCGGCGAAGGCGAGCTCGGCTTCGTCTCGCCGCTGAGCGGCAAGGTGGTCGCGGTCAACGAGGCGGCGATCTCCGATCCGAATCTGGTCGTCTCGGATCCCTACGGCGCCGGCTGGCTGCTGCGTATCGAGCCGATCTCCGGCCCGTGCCGTGAGATCGCTCTTTTGGTGATCGCAAAGGCCGCGGCCGACTGGATGAAGGGCGAGCTCGAGCGCCTGCGCGATCTGGTCAAATCCCGCGGCGGCGGACGGCCGGTGGAAGGGCTGCTCTCAGGAGCGCCTCGCGAGGTGTGGGCCGAGTTCCAGCATTCCTTCCTGGATCGGAAGGCGGGGGAGGAGGGCTGAGCCATGGCCGTCGAACAGAAGCAAAAAGGACTCTTGATCGATATCACCCGCTGCATCGGCTGCGGGGCGTGCGCCGAGCGCTGCAAGGAGGTCAACGACCTGCCCGGCGAGGTCGGCGCGGAGATGGACGCGCAGAACTTCACCGCGGTCTACGACAAGGGCGACGACCGCTACGTGCGCAACCTCTGCCGCCACTGTCTCGATCCGGCTTGCGTCTCGGCCTGCCCGGTGGGCGCGCTGACCAAGACCGAGGCGGGGCCGGTCGTCTACGACAAGTCGATCTGCCTGGGCTGCCGCTACTGCATGATCGCCTGCCCCTTCCACGTTCCCAAGTTCGAGTGGCACTCCAACACTCCGCGAATCCGCAAGTGCACTCTCTGCGCGTCGCGGGTAGAGAAGGGGCTGCCGACCGGCTGCGCGGAGGTCTGTCCCACCGAGGCCACGGTCTTCGGCGATCGCGAGACCCTGATCGCGATCGCCAAGGCGCGCCTCGAGGCCGAGCCCGAGCGCTACCACCCTCACATCTACGGCCTGGAGGAGGTGGGCGGCACCTCGGTGCTGTTCCTCTCGCCGGTGCCGTTCGAGGAGCTGGACTTCGACACCAACGTCACCGAGCGCCCCCTGCCCGACTTCACCTGGCGGATCCTGATGCACGTGCCCAACGTGGTGATGCTGGGAGCCGGGTTCCTCGGCGCGAGCTACTGGCTGTTCAAGCGTCGCGAAAAGGTGCGCATCCTCGAAGAGGACGCCGGCTCGGGCGAGCGAACCGGAAAGGAGGACGGCGATGAGTAAGCGCTCCCTCCTGTCGCTGATCACACCGTGGCGCTTTCTGCTGATCATCGTATTCGGCGTGACCGCGGTGATCGTCTACTTCCGTTTCTTCCACGGCCTGGGGTCGGTCACCAACCTGTCGGACGACACTCCCTGGGGAATCTGGGTCGGCTTCGACATCCTGGCCGGGATCGGCCTGGCCGCTGGCGGTTTCGTGATGGCCGCCGCGGTCTACGTGTTCGGCCTCGAGAAGTACCGGCCGCTCGTGCGGATTTCGATCCTGACCGCGCTGTTGGGCTACATGCTGTTCATCGTGGGGCTGATCCTGGAGATCGGCCGCCCGTGGAACATCTGGCGCTGCCTGGTCAACTGGAATATCCACTCGCCGCTGTTCGAGGTCGCCTGGTGCGTGATGCTCTACACCACCGTGCTGATCCTCGAGTTCAGCCAGGTGGTCTTCGAGCGCTTCGGCTGGACTCGGATGCAGCGCCTGTTCCGCAGGGTCAGCGTACCGCTGGTGATCATCGGAGTGCTGCTCTCCACGCTTCACCAGTCCACGCTGGGGACGCTGTTCACGATCGTGCCGCACAAGCTCCATCCCCTGTGGTACTCGCCGATCCTGCCGGTGCACTTCTTCGTGTCGTGCATCGCGGCCGGTCTGGCGATGGTCTGCTTCGAGGCCTTCCTCTCCTGGCGCTTTCTCAAGCATGCCCCGCGGATGGACCTGCTGCCCAACCTGGCGCGCGTGATGGTGGTGGTGCTCATCGTCTACGCCGTGCTGCGCGTGGAGGATCTGGCGCTGCGCGGCGCCCTGCCCGCAGCCTTCGAGCCGGGCATGGCGGCGATGCTGTTCTGGCTGGAGAACCTCTTGTTCGTGCTCGTCCCGATTGCGATCGTCTTCTTCTCCGGTCGCGGAATGACGCCGCTGACCCTGTTCGTCACCTCTTTCTCGGCGGTGCTGGGATTCATCATGCATCGCTTCAACGTGGCGGTCACCGGGATGCAGCTGGTCGAGCCGAGTGGCTATTTCCCGAGCTGGATGGAGTTCGTGGTCAGCATCGCCCTGGTGATGGCCGGATTCGTAGCCGCCGGGCTGGCCGTCAGGTGGTTCCCGATCCACGCCGCCCGTAAGCCCGCCGCTCCTGGCAGCGTGTACCGGCTCAAGTGGACCGAAGGCGAAAACGAAGACGTCGCCACCGAGGAGACAGAACGATGAAACGATCTCTTGCAGCTCTCGCCGCCGGGGCCGCGCTGGCGGCGGTCTCGGCGTTCGCAGTCGCCGGCGGCGCTCCCAAGATTGTCGAGATCGACTCGTTGACCAATCTCTACGGTCCGGTCGAATTCGATCACGCCCTGCACGAGGAGGTCACCGACTCCTGCCGGACCTGCCATCACAAGCCGTTCGGCAAGCCCCTGGCCTGCGCCGACTGCCACCAAGAGGCGCACCCGCCGGAGTCCTTCAATCACGAAAAACACACCGAGTACGACTCCTGCGACTCCTGCCACCAGGCCAAGGCGGCCGAGGAGCTGGTATGTAGAGGCTGCCACGAGACCCCCTTCGACGAGGAGAACCTGGCCGTGATCGGTCTCAAGGGCGCCTACCACGTGCAGTGCATGGGCTGTCACGAAGAAAACGGCGTGGACAACGACTGCGCCACCTGCCACCAGCGCCGTTGACAGACGCCCGGCAAAGCTCCGGCAACAGGATCCGTGTCGGAACCGCGCTCGTGGCGGTGTTGCTCGTCGGAGCCGCGCTCTACCTGGTTTCGAAACGCAAACGCGATTCCGAGCCTGCCGAGCTGATCCACCTGCCGGGTCGAACGATGACCACCTCCTACAGCGTCAAGGTGGTCGCACCCGAGTTTTCCCGCGACGCCCGCAGGCGGCTGAAACAGGTGGTGGAGCAGGAGCTGGAAACCGTCGATGCCGCGCTGTCTCGTTACAGGGATGGCTCCGAGCTGAACCGTCTCAACCGCTCGCGATCCAACGAGCCGATCGAGGTTTCACGTCCGCTGCTGGAGGTGCTCTCCGAAGCCAGGCGAATCGGCAAGCTGAGCGGCGGCGCGTACGATGTGACCGTCGGTCCGCTGATCGAGCTGTGGGGCTTCGATGGAAGCCGGACTCTCGAGAAGGCTCCGGCCGAACCGGCGATCACCGGCGCGCTCTCGAGAGTCGGCTTCGATTTGTGGAGGATCGACGAAGACAAAGGTGCGCTTCGCAAGCTGAATCCCGAAGTCGACATCGATCTTTCCTCGATCGCCAAAGGATACGCGGTAGACCGCATCGCGCTCGGACTGGAACGAATGGGCCATCGCGACTACCTGGTCGAGGTCGGAGGCGAAATCCGGTGCTCGGGATCCAGCCCGCAGCGGCGGCCGTGGCGCGTCGCCGTCGAAGCCCCGGTCGTCGGACGCAGGGAGGTGTACGAGGTGCTGCAGATGAGGCGAGGCTCGATGGCCACCTCCGGCGACTACCGCAACTTCTACGAGCTGGAGGGTCGCCGCGTGTCGCATACGATCGACCCGCGCAACGGCCGCCCCGTGGAGCACGATCTGAGATCGGTCACCGTGATTCACGAAAGCTGTACGACCGCCGACGGGCTGGCCACCGCTCTGGAAGCTCTCGGCCCGGATGCCGGGTACGAGCTGGCCGTGCGCGAGAAGTTGGCGGTGCTCATGCTGGTCGGTCGTGGCGATCAAAAGATCGAAAGACTCGACACCTTGGAGTTCCGTCGCATGGTAGAAGAAGGGGTGGAAATCGAATGAAAGCGCCATCGTCTTGCAGGAGGAACACATGCTGACCGCAGCGCTCTCGGCGATCGGCTTCGCCGCGGTGATGATGCTGATCGGCCTGGGAACGCTGCTCGGCAAACGAACGCCGCTGAAAGGATCGTGTCGAAGCGCACTCGACGACCCCGAGCAAAAACGCTCTTGCTGCCCGTCTTGCAACTGTGGCTCGCGCGATCCGTCGGTCGGCGGTTGCAAATAAATCTATATTTTTTTGTGTTGTTTTAGCTGGGGTGTTATCAATCAGAACGGCGTCGATGGTGACGTTTGACAAGCGAGTGTCAACAACTACTCTACATGTTTCGGGTGCAAAATGCTGAAGCTTTCCACCAAAGGCAGATACGGGCTTCGTGCGATGCTCGAGCTGGCCAACTCCTTCGGCGAAGGGCCGGTGATGATGAGCTCCATTTCCCGACGCCAGGGATTGTCCCGCAAGTACCTCCACGCCCTGCTGACGTCTCTCAAGGAGGCCGGGCTCGTTCGCAGCCTTCGCGGAGCCAAGGGAGGCTATGTGCTGACCCGCGCCCCGGAAACGATCCGAGTCTCCGAAGTTTTCGTGGCGATGGAGGGCACGATGGCCCTCGTCGACTGTGTGAGGGATCCGAGCGTCTGCTCGCGCTCCGAGAACTGCACCGCCCGCAAGATGTGGAAGGACGTCAACGACGCGATGGCCGCCGTTTTGGAAAACGTCACCCTCTCCGATCTGCTTCTGGACAGCGGCCCGCTCAGCGAAGGTGAACGCTGCACCGGCTGAGATCGATCGGTTTCACGGCAGTGACCAGCTTGCTGCGGGATCTTCGGCACGAATCTTCCAAGGTGGTTTCGACCAGATGGTTGTGACCCTCGATATGTTGTAAGTCCTGACTATTCACATGAGCAGCTCGTGTAGCTCTCCAGCAGGCCGGCGTCTTCGCTCGTAGCGCAAAACACCGAGTCGATTTCGGCCACTCCTTGGCAGTCGCAGCATTGCCAGGAGCCGGGGCACTCGCCGGGCGAGCAGTTCTCGATCGTGCAGTAACCGGCAGCGTCGGGATCGGTAGGATCCTGGGCGCAGAGATCAGCTTCCAGATCGGCGCAGTCCTCGTCCGAGTTGCATTCGGTACCGATCCCCGTGTCTCCGCCGTCCCCTGCATCGGCATCCGCATCCGAGTCGGAATCCGAGTCGGAGTCACCATCGGCAGAGCTCGGCTCGTACACGCCTCCGTCGACATCGTAGAAGCAGCCGCTGACCAGCAAGATTGCGGTCAACAGCAAAGCTGCCCGACAGGCTCTCTTGTCCCGCGACTCGTTTCGAGTTGTCTTGCTCGCGGACATCCCGATCCCTCCCGTCCGACAAAGCGCTCTCAACGCTGCGTTCCCAGGCCGATGCCATCATACTCCATCTGCTCGGGTCGTTCCACGTCCGCCCAGATATTGCGACCGTCGACCACTGCATTTCCTCGCATACGGCGCATCACCTCGGCCAGATCCGCTTGGCGGTATGCCTTCCAATCCGTCACCACCACCAGGGCGTCGGCTCCCTCGAGCGCCTCGTACATGTCGTCGGCGAACAACGGCTCGTCGGTGATCAACCGGGCAAAGCCGGGACCGGCGATCGGATCGTGGACGACGACCTCCGCCCCGGAATCGAGCAGGGATCGGACTATGTATATCGCGGGCGACTCCCTGATATCGTCCGTCTCGGGCTTGAACGCCAGCCCCCAGATCGCCACCTTCTTGTCGCCGAGATCACCGCCGAAACGGCGTTTCAGCTTGCGGTAGGGAATCAGCTTCTGGTCGTCGTTGGCCCGATCGACCGCCGACAGGACGCGCAGCTGGTGATCGTACTCGCGCGAGGTTCGCAGCAGGGCCTGGACGTCCTTGGGAAAGCACGAACCGCCGTAGCCGCACCCGGGGTAGAAGTAGTAGAGGCCGATCCGCGGATCCGTACCCGCCCCGACCCGAACCTCGGTCACGTCGGCCCCCACCGTCTCGCAGAGGTTTGCCATCTCGTTGATGAAGGTTATCCGCGTTGCCAAAAAGGCGTTGGCCACGTACTTGGTCATCTCGGCGCTGCGCGGAGTCATGCACAGGATCTTGTCCCGCGCGTCGTAGTAGCCGTAAAGCGGCGCGTAGAGCTCGTGCATGATCGCCTCGGCTCGCTCGTCGTCGGTGCCGATCACGACCCGCGGCGGATTCATGAAGTCTCCGATCGCCTCGCCCTCTCTGAGAAACTCCGGGTTGGAGACAACGGCGAACGGCTGATCGGTCAGATCCGATATCCACTCGCGCACTTTCTGGTTGGTACCGACCGGAACCGTGGACTTGCAGGCGACCACGGTGTAGCCCTCGATGTTCTTCCCGATCGTCTCGGCGACGCTGAGCACCGCGCTGAGGTCTGCCGAGCCGTCCTCCCGCTCGGGCGTGCCGACCGCGATCACGACCACGTCGGCGAAACGCACGCCCTCCTCCACCTCTTGCGAGAACTCCAGGCGGCCCGACTCCCGGTTGCGCAGCGACATCTCCTCCAGACCGGGCTCGTAGATCGGGATTTCCCCCGCGTTCAACGCATCGATCTTACGCTTGTCTATGTCGACGCACCTGACCGTGTGCCCGATCTCCGCAAAACCCGCGCCCGCCACCAGCCCGACGTAACCACTTCCGATGACACATACCTTCATGCGCTGTTCTCCACGACGGCGACCGTTGCAGCCCGGAGCCCGCGCGAGCTCGCGGCGCCTGGAAGACTCGTAAGGCGGACTCGGACAGGGAAGCTAGCCCGAAGCCGGCTGGGAAGCAAGGTCGGGAATGCGGACCGCCAGCACCTCCAGATCGCCGGAGCCCCCCAGCTCGACGACGGCGGCCCGCTCGGCCGGCACCAGCAGGGTCCGCCCCATCACGATCTCCGCCTCGTCCCCGTCGGCTCGGACAGAGCGTGCGCCTCCGCCCTTGACGCCCAACAAGATCGCGGGACCCGAGCCCGCGAGGCACGCGTCGGCCCGGTCACGAACCAGCTCCATCTCGAAAAACGGACAGGCGATCCCCGCTCGCCCGGAGGCGGGCTTTCTGGGTTCGGGCGGGCCGACCGGATCGTAGTTCGTGGCCTCCAACGCATGCTCGACGTGCAGTTGGCGCGGCTTGCCGTCGAGCCCCACCCGATTCCAGTCGAAGACCCTGTAGGTCGTATCCGAAGCCTGCTGGACCTCGGCCAGCACGATTCCCTCGCCGATGGCGTGCACCGTTCCGGCCGGTAGAAAAGCGAAATCCCCAGGGTCGACAGGCATGCGGTGCAGCAGGGAGGCCACCTCGCCCTCGCGAATGGCGCGCGCGAACGCCTCGCGGTCCACCCCGGAGCGCAAACCCACGTACAGCGCCGCTCCCGGATCGCGGTCGATCACGTACCACGCCTCTGTCTTGGGGCGCGCGCCCTGACCGATCCGCGCGCAAGCCGCCTCGTCCGGGTGTACCTGCACCGACAGCGTGCGCTGCGCGTCGATGAACTTGATCAGCAGCGGAAAGCGACCGCCCGGCAACGGCGCATCGCCCAGCAGCTCCTCGCGCCTCTGTTCCCGCAGCGCAGAAAGCGAGACCCCGTCGAACGGTCCGCCGCCAACGACCGACTGGTCGTCCGGCAGATCTGCGACCTCCCAGGACTCGCCGACAGGCTCCTCGCCCGGAAGCGGTTTGCCCAGCAGCTCGCCCAGTCGGCGCCCGCCCCAGACCGTCGTCTTGAGCAGGGATTCGAACTCCAAGATCGGCAATCGATCCAACGACACACCTCCCTGGCGCAATCCTAAGGGTCAGTCACCGCGGCGAAAAACGGATCCTCGATCTCGATAGTCTGCTCCCTGCCCGGCCCGACCGAGACCAGAGCGGGTGGACAGCCCACCAGTCGTCCCAGCTCATCGAGGTAGTCCCGCGCCGCGACCGGCAGATCCTCGAGCCTCCGCGCGTCTTCGATCGGCTCGCTCCAGCCCCGCAGCTCGCAAAAGATCGGCTCGACGCGCTCCAGGTCGCGCAGCGGGAACCCGGCGGCCCGCTCTCCGTCGATCTCGTACCCGACGCAGACGCGAATCGGATCGATTCCGGTCAGGACGTCGAGCTTGGTAACCGCCAGGCGGGTCGCCTTCGAGAGCCTCACCGCCCGCCGGGTCGCCACGGCGTCGAACCAGCCGCAGCGCCGCGGCCTGCCGGTGGTCGATCCGAACTCGCCGCCGGCGTCGCGCAGCCGATCCCCGCTTTCGTCATTCAGCTCGCTGGGAAAAGGCCCTTCGCCGACGCGCGTGGTGTAGGCCTTGGCGATCGCCACGACTCCTTCGATGTCGCCGGGGCCGATTCCCGCTCCGCTGCAGGCCGCTCCGGCCACGGTATTGGAAGAGGTCACGTACGGGTATGTGCCGTGATCTATGTCGAGCAGAGCCCCCTGCGCCCCCTCGAGCAGAACTCGGGCGCCCTCGTCGAGGCGGCGGTGCAGCATCCCGGCGGTATCGGTCACGAACGTAGCGAAACGGTCCGCCAGCCGCTCCGCCTCCGTCGCGACCTGCTCCACATCCGGAACCCGCTCGCCTCCCGCCTCGATCAGCGGCCGCCAGTGCTGGAGAGCGGATCCGACCGACTCGCGCAGCTGGGAGGGCCGGTACAGGTCTCCGACGCGGATCCCGCGGCGGCCGACCTTGTCCTCGTAGCAGGGTCCGATTCCCCGCAGGGTGGTTCCGACCGGCACCGGTCCCGCGCCGCCGCGGCATTCCTCCCGCAGGCGGTCGAGCAGCAGGTGATACGGCAGAATCACGTGCGCCAGGTCGCTGATAGCCAGCGTCGCGTCGTTCCGCAGGTTTCCTCCGGACTCGAGGCGATCCAGCTCCTCGACCAGCACCCGCGGATCGATCACCATGCCCTGACCCAGCACGCACTGCGTGTCGCGTTGCAGGACTCCGGACGGCACGAGGTGGAAGATCCTCTTCTTGCCGCCCACGACCAGAGTGTGACCGGCGTTGTTGCCGCCCTGGAAACGGACCACCGCGTCGGCGCGCTCGGCGAGCATGTCGACGATCTTGCCCTTGCCCTCGTCCCCCCACTGGGAGCCGACGATGGCGACCGCTGTCATGAATCCGGACCTCCTGGAAACGCCGCTGGCGGCGTGCGAACCACGCCTGCCTACCACCCTCCGCCCGCAGCGTCAACGAGACGAGGAGCGGGTCTGCCGGGAGCGGTTCGGCTCAGTCGCAGGTGTAGACCTCCCACTCGAACACCGCCGCGTTCTGGCTGGGCGACGAGTAGGCCCGGTAGATACGCAACGCGGTCGTGCTGACCGGTTCGGAGAAGGTGTAGGACCAGTCGTCGGTCCGACCGGTGACCGTGCCGTCCGTGATCCAGGAGCTGCCGTTCCACCACTGGATGTCGCCTCCGGCCAGGGTGCGGCCCGCGGTGGGAACACAGGTGTTCGCCGAGGCGTTCTCGGTGTCGATCCAGAGGCTGTGGATCATCTGCGGCGAGCCCCAGTCGTAGCGAAGATAGGCGCTGCCGCCCAGGGAGGTGCCCGAGTCGATCCAGCAGAACCCGCAGGACGACTCCAGCAGCCCGTCGTTCAGCACGTCCGGCCCGTACGACCCGGATCCTCCGCTGCTGGAAGAGGGGCTGGCCGAGGGCGCCAGGTTGGCCCCCTGCGCGCACCCCTCGTTGCAGGCGCCGTCGCTGCAACCCCACTCGCAGGTCGTACACCAGCCCGAAGAGCCATCGCTCTCGCAGATCTGGTCCGACGAGCAGTCCTGGTCCGTTTGCCATCCGTGCCAGACCAGGTTCCCGCTGGCGCAATCGGCTCCGACCCCGGTGCAGTACTGCCATTGCTCGTGGACCCGCACGTCGGCGCCGCACTCTCCGCTCGTGCATTCGTACTCGGCCGCCCAGGCGGAGGTGCCACACAAATGAGTCGGCGGCCTGTACTCGCACGCCGCCGTATCGCAGCATTCACCTGTCGTGCATTCGCAGGTATCGGTGTCGGCGTCGGTATCCGTGTCCGTATCGGTGTCCGTGTCCGTGTCGGTATCCGTGTCCGTGTCGGTATCCGTGTCCGTATCGACGTCGGTGTCGATGTCCGAATCCGTATCGGAATCAGTGTCAGTATCGATGTCGGAATCCGCGTCGGTATCGGTGTCGGTGTCCGCGTCAGCGTCGATGTCCGAATCGACGTCCGTGTCGACATCGTTATCCGCGCCGGTATCTTCCCCGGAGTCTGAATCGGAGCTCGTGTCACCGCTTTCCGACTCGGTCCCGCTCTCCGTGTCCTCGTCTTCTTCCGACAGCTCCGGATTTACGCTGATCCGAGCGCAAGCCGACAGCAGCGCCCACGCGAGCACGATCATCCATCTCCGCCCGGCCCCGCGGCCCAGCGAGGCGAACTCTCTCTTTTCACGAGCAGATACGTTTTTGGGCATTTTCACCTCCGACCAACCGAATCTCCACTTGCCCATTCTACACCATAACCCGGCGCGGCTCTCGTCTGCCCGAGCGAATCCGCCCGTTTCGGCGCGGATCTTTTCAACCGCGGTCGGTTGGGATAGCTTGCTGCCCGGAGCTGTGAGAGCAATGACCGCCGACACGAACGGAGACGACGGGCGACGCTGCGGGCTGGTCGCGGTGGTAGGGCGTCCCAACGCGGGCAAGTCCACGCTGATCAACACAATTCTGGGCGAGCCTTTGCAGATCGTCACCTCGATGCCGCAGACCACGCGCAACCGGGTCCTGGCCGTGCACATCGCCGGCCCCGCTCAGATCGTGTTTTTGGATACGCCGGGCATCCACGATCCGCGCCACGCGCTGGGCAGCTACATGGTCGAGGTCGCGAGCCGCGCCATCTCCGAGGCAGATCTCAGCTTGTGGATCGTGGACGCCGCGCGGGCCGCCCGCGACGGCTTTCCGGGCGACGAGGACCGGGGCATCTCGACGCGGCTGAGCGAGGCCGGCTCTCCGGTGCTCGTCCTGATCAACAAAATAGATCTGCTGCGCGACAAGCGTCGCCTGCTGCCGCTGATCGCGGCGCTCGGCGAGCTGGGCCCGGCCGCCGAGGTGTTCCCGATCAGCGCCCGCGACGGCGAAGGCCTCGATCCGGTGCTCGAGGAGACGATCCGGCGCCTGCCGCGCTCCCCCTGGCTGTTTCCCGAGGAGATGGTCTCGGACCGGGCCGAGCGCTTTTTCGTCGAGGAGATCATCCGCGCCGCCGTGATAGAGCTGACGCGGCAGGAGGTGCCACACCGCTGCGCCGTGGTCGTCGATCGCTTCGTGGAGGAGAGCGAGCGCTGCGTGATCGACGCCTCGATTCGAGTGGAGAAGACCAGCCAGCGGGGCATCGTCATCGGCCGCGGCGGCCGGCTGATCCGCGAGATAGGCTCGCGGTCCCGCGCCGTGCTGCAAGAGCGGCTCGGCTGCCCGGTGGAGCTGAGGCTTCACGTCGAGGTCGACCCGAACTGGACCGATCGGCGCGATCGCATGCGCGAGGCCGGCTACGAATGAGACGCGGGAGAAGACGGAGAGTGCCTTCCCGCCCGCCGCTGGTCGGCGAGCGGCCGCTGATCGCGATCCTGGGGCGTCCCAACGTGGGCAAGTCGACGTTGTTCAACCGCCTGGTGGGACGCCGTGCGGCCCTGGTCGAGGACGAGCCCGGCGTGACCCGCGATCGGATCTATGCGGACGCCGATATCTACGGCAGGCAGTGCACACTGGTGGACATGGGCGGCTTCGAGTCCTCGCCGCACGACGACATTTCCGAGGGCGTCAACCGCCAGTGCCGCGT
This sequence comes from Polyangia bacterium, assembly GCA_046484285.1. GTDB lineage: Bacteria > Myxococcota_A > Polyangia > JAAYKL01 > JAAYKL01 > CAZHCG01. The sequence goes on along the minus strand of JAWOBP010000143.1, from coordinate 11,760 downwards.
CGCGCTCGAGCAGGCCGGGCTGGTTCTGTTCGTCGTCGACGGGCGCTTTCCGCCGACCGCCGGCGATCAAGAGACCGCCGATCTGCTGCGGCGCTCGGGCGCGGAAAGCATCCTGGTGGTCAACAAGATCGACGGCCGGCGCCGCGAGTCGGAGGCGGTAGACGCCTTCTCGCTGGGAATCGAGCCGGCGGTGATGATCTCCGCCCTGCACGGTCGCGCCGTCTCGGACCTGATGGATCTGATCTGCGAGCGGCTCCCCGAGGCCGAGGAGGAGTCGGTCTCGGAGCAACTCGACGAGGAAGCGGAAGCCGAGGAGAACGAGACGCGCGTGGCCGTGATCGGCCGTCCCAACGTGGGCAAGTCGTCGCTGGTCAACCGCGTGCTCGGAGAGGAACGGCTCCTGATCCTCGATCGGCCGGGCACGACCCGCGACGCGGTCGACGTCACGGTGCAACGCGACGATTCGCGCTACGTGCTGGTCGACACGGCCGGGATGCGGCGCAAGCGCAGCATCTCCCGGGCCGGCCCCGAGCGCCTGGCGGTCTCGGCGGCGGTACGGGCCGTGGAGCGCTGCCACGTGGCGGTCTTGCTGACCGACGCGGAGGCCGGGACGTCGGAGCAGGACGCCAGGCTGCTGGGGCTGGCGCTCGATCGCGGCCGCGCGGCCGTGGTTGCGATCAACAAGTGGGACCTGCTGGCCGGCGACGAGGAGCGTCGCCGCGCGGTGGCCCGGGAGACACGCGAGAGATTCTCCTTTGCGCCCTGGGCTCCGCTGGTGCGCGTCTCCGCGCTCACCGGCCGCGGGCTGAACCGCCTCTTCGACGAGATATCGAGCTGCCGCGAGCAGTTCGGCAAGCGGGTCCGGACCTCGGAGCTGAACCGCCTCTTCGACGACATCGTGGAGCACCACCCGCCCCCGCTGCGCAAGGGACGGCCGGTCAAGCTGTACTACGCGACCCAGGCCTCGGTCAGGCCTCCGACCTTCGTCGTGCAGTGCAGCTATCCCGAGGCGCTGCATTTCTCCTATCGCCGCTACGTCGAGAACCGCATCCGGGAGACGTTCGGCTTCGCGGGCACGCCGATCCGTCTCGTGCTGCGCAAGCGATCGCGGCGCGGATAGCGACAAAAGGGCTTGTCAGACCGCGCACAACGCCGTAACCCTGCTTTTGATCGACCGAGAACCCGATGACTACGCTGGTCAATATCGACGGACGCATCGTAACCGAGGATCGGGCTCGCATTCCGGTCTTCGATCGGGGTTTTCTCTACGGCGACTCGGTCTACGAGGTGGTGCGCACCTACTCCGGGCGGCTGTTCGCCCTGGAGGAGCACCTCGATCGGCTCGAGCGATCCGCCGCCGGGCTCGGCCTGAAGCTGCCGGAACGCGGCTGGCTGGAGGAGCAGACCCTCGCGACCGTCGGCGAGGCGGACAACGACGAGAGCTACTGCAGGATCATCGTCACGCGCGGAAGCGGGCCGATCACCCTCGATCCGACCACCGCCGGCGAGCCGATGGCGGTGATCATCGTCAAGCGCTACGAGCCGTTCCCGGACTGGACCTACCAGCGCGGGATCTCGCTCGCGATCCCGCAGATGCGCCGCTCCCTGCAGTGGTCGCTGGATCCCGCAATCAAGAGCGGCAACTATCTCAACTCGGTGCTGGCGCTGGGCGAGGCGCGAAGGGCCGGTTTCTACGACGCGCTGATGCTGGACACCGCCGAGCGGGTCACCGAGGCGACATCGTCCAACGTGTTCATCGCGCGCAGGGGCGGACAGCTGTTCACGCCTCCGCTCGAGGTCGGCATCCTTTCCGGCGTGACCCGCAAGTTCCTGATCGAGCTGGCGCGGAAGAGCAAGATGGTCTGCGAGGAGCTGCACGTGCCGCTCGACGACCTGCTGACCGCCGATGAGGTGATGATCACCTCCACCTTGCGCGAGGTGCAGCCGGTCGTCCGCGTGGGCGATCGCCGCATCGGAGACGGCCGCCCCGGCAGAACCGCCCGGCGGCTGCGATCGCTGATGCGCGAGTTCGCCATGAGCAGAGTCGGCGCGCTTTGAAACACGCGATCCGCTCCTCCATCTGGGCCACGACGTCACCGTTTGTCATGCGGACCGGGAGTCGAGCAGGAGACAACCACTGATGGAGGAGTGGACGCGGACACCGATACCGATACCGACGCGGACACCGACGCGGATACCGACACGGGCACCGATACCTGCCCGCAGGAGGACTACCAGGTGATCGACGTCGGCGGAGGTTGGTACCACACCTGCGCGGTCCTGGAGAGTGGCGGTCTCAAGTGCTGGGGCCCCAACCAGTTCGGCGGTCTCGGCTACGGCACGGACGAGCTGATCATCGGCGACGACGAGACACCGTCGTCGGCCGGAGACGTGCCGGTGATGTGAGCACACCGGCCGCTTGGATCCTGTTGCAGGGGTAAAGAACCCGTCCATTCTTCTGTTCGGGCCGAAAAGACCGGCGCATGCTCGCTTCGAGTCGGGGTATCGCGATCGAGCGCCGCACACCGGACCGCCGGCCCGGAACGCTTTTTCCACAGCGCGGAGTGCTCTCCATGTGTTCCGATGTCAATTCGCCGCGAGCGTGGTATGCTCCGCGCGAATCTGGGGGAGTCCGCCGGGCACTGGCGCCCGTGAAACAGGGGACTTCGATGAGACACCTTCTGGATCAGCTCACACGGTTGGCCGAGTCGGGCAAACAGCTCGGCGCGGTGAACGACCTCGATGCTCTCTACGAGGTGGTTTTCGACCTGGTCGCCAACATCTTCAACAACAGCACCGCGGCGATTCTGCTCCGCAACCCGCGCGACGGCATGCTGAGGGTGGCGGCCTCCCGGGGCTACTCCGAGGAGGTGGTCAAGCGCTTCCGGGCCGGCCCGGGCCAGGGAGTGACCGGGACGGCGATGCAGACCGGAGAGGCGCAGCTGGTCACCGAGACGGTCGGAGACTCGCGCTACATCCAGGGCGTCCCGGACGCGGTCTCCGAGATGGCGGTTCCGCTCACGGCGCGCGGCGAGGTGGTCGGCGTGCTGGACATGGAGAGCAGCGAGAACCGCTTCTCCAGCGCCGATCTGGCGCTGTTCAGCACACTGGGCGACCAGGTCGTGACCGCCTTGCAGAACCTCAGGTTGCAGGCCGACCTGGAGCAGCGCGCCCAGAGACTGGTCGCGATATCGCGGGTCGGTCAGTCGTTGACCCGCGAGCTGGAGCTCGACCGCCTGCTGGCGAGAATCGTCGAGGCGGTCCACGAGTCGCTGCGCCTCGACACCGCGGCGATCCAGCTCTGGGACGAGAACCGCGAGAACCTGGTGGTGGTCGCCGCCAGCGGCTACGACCGCGACGTGGTGGGGCTGCGCGTGCCTCGCGGCCAGGGGATCACCGGTCGCGTGGCCGAGGAGCGCGAGCCGCGAATCGTCGACGACGTCACGGCCGACCCCTCCTACATCGACGGGCTCGGCGGCTGCAAGTCCGAGATGGCGGTCCCGCTGATGCTCGAGGAGGAGGTGATCGGCGTGCTCAACGTCGAACACCGCGAGGCGCAGCGTTTCGACGAGACCGACCTGCTCCACGCCACGATCTTCGCCGACCAGGCCTCGCGGGCGATCGGCAACGCGCGCGTGGCCTCCGAGCTGGAGGCGGCGCGCCACGAGGCGGCCCGGCTCGGCACGCGGCTGCGGATGCTGGCGCAGACCTCCTCGCAGCTCAACGCGATTCCGGAGCTCGACGCCCTGCTCGACGAGATCCTCTCCGTGGCGCGCGACTCTCTCGGCTTCGGCCGCATCGCCGTGCTGCTTCCCGAGCCCTCGGGGCTGCACCTGCGCGTTTCGCGGGAGGCCGGCTTCGAGAGCGGCACCGAGGACCGCCTGATCCCGGTCGAGGGATCGATCAGCGGCGAGGCCTACACCAGCGGCGAGTCGCTGCTGATCCCCGACGTCCGCGAAGACGACCGGTACGTCAAGGGCTGCGAGGGCGCGCGCTCGAACATCGCGGTGCCGCTCGCGGTCGGTCAGGACGCCGTCGGAGTGCTGGTCGCCGAGTCGGTCGGCGAGCATGTGCTGGACGCGGGCGACCTGGAGGTGCTCGAGATGCTCGCCTCCCAGGTCGCGGCCGGAGTGCACGGGGCCCGCCAGCGCGCCGATCTCGCCGAGCGCGGCCGGCGGCTGGCGATGATCCATCGCGCGGCCTGCTCGCTCAACGCCGAACAGGACCCGGAGCAGATGCTCGCCTCGATCCTGCTCTTGGCGCGCAAGGCCCTCGACCTGGAGGCGGTCGCGATTCTGATCCCCAACGACGAGGGTCGCCACCTGGTGGTGCGCAAGGCGCTCGAGCACGGCGACGTGGAGGGGCTGCGCATCCCGATCGGCGAAGGATTCGTCGGCTCGATGTTCGTCACGGGCAAGGCCGGCATCATCGATGATATCGAACAGGAAGAAGAGTACATTAACGGAACGCCCGGCGCCCGCTGCGAGATGGCGGTCCCGCTCAGCCTGGACGGCGAGACGATCGGCATCCTCGACGCCGAGTCGAAGCGTCCCTACGCCTACACCGCAGCCGATCTCGAGATGTTCCGCGTCTTCGGCTCCCAGGTCGCGACCGCGCTGCGCAGCGCGCGCATGATCAAACGACTCGACGACCGGGCCCGCCGGCTGGAGCTGATCCACCGCGCGGCCTGCTCGCTGAACACCACCGACGATCCCGATGAAATGCTGGAGACCGTGCTGCGCCTCGCCCAGCAAGCTCTCGGAATCAAATCCGTCGCGATCCTGATCCCCAACGACGAGGGTCGCCACCTGGTGGTGCGCAAGGCGCTCGAGCACGGCGACGTGGAGGGGCTGCGCATCCCGATCGGCGAAGGATTCGTCGGCTCGATGTTCGTCACGGGCAAGGCCGGCATCATCGGCGACGTCACCGAGCGCGAGGACTACATCGACGGCACGCCCGGCGCCCGCTGCGAGATGGCGGTGCCGCTCAGCCTGGAAGGCGAGACGATCGGCATCCTCGACGCCGAGTCCCCCGCGCCTCACGCCTTCGGCGACGAGGACCTCGACCTGTTCCGCGTCTTCGGCTCCCAGGCGGCCACCGCGCTGGGCAACGCCCGCATGATCGACGCGCTCAAAACGCACGGCCGCCGGCTGGCGATGCTGAACAACAGCGCGCGCGCGCTCAACTCGATTCACGATCCCAGCGCCCTGCTCGACGAGATCCTCGAATCGGCCTGCGAGGCGCTCGGTCTGGAGCGCTGCGCGCTGCTGCTCGTCGACCCCGACTCCTCGGATCTGGTGCTGCACGCCGCGATCGGCTACGGAGACGTGCTCGGAACGCGGTTGCCCTCGGGCGAGGGGATCGCCGGTCGCGCCGCGTCGTCGGGTGAGCCCTTCCTCAGCGACGGCTCGCGCTCGGCAGGAATATCCTCCGAGAAGTATCCGCGGCGCTGCGAGATGGCAGCTCCGCTCGAAGTACAAGGCGAGGTGATCGGAGTCGTCGCCACCGAGAGCCCGATACCCGCGCTGTTCTCCGAGGAGGACCTCGATTTGCTCGCCGCGTTCGCCTCCCAGGCCGCCGTGGCGATCCACAACGCGCGGCTGATCCGCGGGCTCGAGGAAGCCAACGACAAGCTCTCGGACAACGTGGCCGAGATGAAGCGCCTCAACGCAGAGCTGGAGACCTACGCCAGGCAGATCGCCGAGGCCAACCAGAACCTGGAGCGGCAGGTTCAGCAGCTGACCACGCTGCACCAGGCCGGGCGCGCGATCACCGCCAGTCTGGATCTCGACACCACCCTGGGCTCGATCCTGTCGATGGCCTCGGAGATCCTCGGTTCCACGTCGGGAGCGATCAAGCTTCTCGACGAGGAGAGCATGGAGATGCGAATCCGCGCCGAGGAGGGCAAGATCGGCGAATCGTCCCGCCCGCGGGCCGTGCTCGACCTGCCGCTCAAGATCGGCGAGCGCACGATCGGCGTCTTCGAGCTGATGCGCGGCGCCAAGGAGAGCCTCAGTCAGGAGGACCAGCAGCTGCTGGAGACGATGGCCTCGCAGGCGGCGATCGCGATCGAGAACGCACGCCTGTTCGAAGACACCCAGCGGGTCTACTACGAAACCTTGAAATCGCTGGCCAGCGCCCTGGAAGCGCGCGACGACTACACGCGAGGTCACTCGGAGCGCGTCGCCGGCGTTGCGCGCGCGGTCGCCGAGGAACTCGGGCTCGAGCAGTCCGAAATCGACTCGATTCACCAGGCCGCGCTGCTGCACGACATCGGAAAAATAGGAATCCGCGACGAGGTGCTGCTCGCGCCGCGCAAGCTGAGCGACGAGGAGATGTCGATCATCCAGCAGCACCCGACGTTCGGCAACACGATCCTGATGCCGCTCAAGTTCCTGGGCGAGATCCGCGAGTTCGTCCGTTTTCACCACGAGCGCTGGGACGGCACCGGCTACCCGGACGGGTTGAAGGGTGAGAAGATCCCCCTGGCCTCGCGCATCATCGCCGTGGCGGACACCTTCGACGCGATGACCTCCAACCGTCCCTACCGCGACGCAATGGATCGCGAAACCGCGATCGGAATCATCAAAGAGTCGGCCGGCACGCAGTTCGATCCCGAGGTGGTGGAGTCTTTTCTGCGGGTGGTCCCGGGCTGAGCATTCCGTCCGAAATTCGCCCGCTCTGCACCTTCCTCTTACATGACTTGGTGTGTATCCCAGTCATTCGCCCCGTCGTTCGGCCACGCAGCGCACCGGAGCCGCAATCGTTCCGGTTTCGGATTGCGCGCCGGCCCACGGCGCGGTAGGTTCTAGTTGTTGGATTGGGACCGGCGGAGACCTGACGCCTCGATGAAACGTCCTTTCGCCGGCAAACAAGGAGGAGCCATGTTTGGACGCAAGGTCTTTTTCGCAGCGGTGTTGCTGTCCGCAATCTGCCTGGCGCGGCCCTCGGCCGCCGATCGGTACCTGTCCCCGCCCGCGCTGGACGAGATAGCCGCGATCGAGCAGGTCACGGGCGAGACGCCCGATCTTCGCGCCGGCAGGCAGGACGGCCGACCGACGATGGTCGCCGGCCGGCTGACCCTTCCCCGCCTGGGTGAGCCCGAGCAAATCGCCAGGCGCTTCGTCGCCGATCACCCCGGTCTGTTCGCGGTCTCGGCCGGCGATCTGGTGGTCGAGCGCAGCCTGGGCCACGCGCTGGGGACAACTGTGCGCTTCTCGCAGCGGCATCGCGGGCTGCCCGTGCTCGGCTCGGCGCTGGCGGTGGCGGTCGACGAGAGCGGCGTGGTGCGGATCGTCTCCAACGCGCTTGCCGATCTGGACGGCGTGGAGCACGCGCCCTCGGTCGCCGTTTTGCAGGCGGCCGAGGAGGCCCGCTTCCGCTCGAGCTGGGCGCTGCCGGCCGATCGCGGTCAGCTCCAGTCGCGGCTGGTGGTGCTGGCCCTGCCCGGCGGCGGTCGCCTGGCCTGGGAGATCCACTTCGGCGCCGCCCCGGCGCTGCTGTCCAACATGTACGCCTACGTCGACGCCACCAGCGGCGAGCTGATCCGCTGGGAGAACCGGATCGTTTTCGATTATACGGGCAGTGTCTTCGAAACCAATCCGGGTCAGTACGAAGGTCCATACGTCGACCCGATAGACGTCGTGCTCGACATTCCGCAAGGCGGGTTCGTCTACACCGAGCCCGAGTACGACGCCGAGATGATCCCCGAGACGGCCTGCGACTACGACGAGGGAGCGGCGAACTGCGAGTGCCCCGGCGACGCCTGCGTGCGGCTCTCACACGCCCGCTTCGCGGCGCGCAACTGCCCCGACTACCACCAGACGATACCGATGGATTTGTCTTCGATGGGCCTCGGCGAAGTCAACATGCATTTGTGCTCCGAGGTACAGACGGCCTTCGCCGACGCGGACGACGGCTTCTTCTACACCTGGGAGGGCGACAACTACGGGCTCAACGACCTGGACGGCGAGGACAAGTTCGCCGAGGTGCAGATGTTCCACCAGGTCTCCACCGTCTACGACTACTTCCTGACATTGATGGACGATCACCCCGAGTCCGGCTCCTACGACTGGACCGGCCACGAGGTGATGCCGCTGATGGCCACGGTCAACTTCAAGCTGCCGATCGACATGACCCAGGGCATGCCCGACATGGAGGACTTCGCCAACGCCGCCAACCCCGACGGCGAGCTCTACCCGTTCGACAACGCCTTCTTCATGCCCGGCAGCGAGCAGGAGATGATTCCGGGCTTCTCGCGACCGTTCGATTCGATCGTGTTCGGTCAGGGCTCCAAGGTGGACTTCGCCTGGGACGGCGACGTGATCCGCCACGAGTTCACCCACTCGGTCGACAACTCGGTTACAGGCGGCGGCACGGCCCGCTTCACCAACTTCGGCGACGAGTGGGGCGTCAACCCCGAGCCCGGCGGCCTCAGCGAGGGCTACGCCGACATCTACCCGGCGTTCATGGCCGACGAGCCGACCATGGGCGAGTACTCGATGGCCGCCTTCGGCCCCGGCAACGAGCGCGATCTGAGCGGCGACGACGTCTGCCCCAACTACCTGATCGGCGAGGTGCACGCCGACTCGCTGGCCTGGAGCCAGTCGCTCTACCAGGCCCGCGAGGTCGCGGCCGGCAGCGACGCGGAGACGCGGCATCGCTTCGAGCAGGCAGCCTTCGTGGCGCTGTGCAACTTCGTGCCCGGCCAGGGTTTCGCCGAGATGACGACCGCGGTGCTGGAAGCCACCGAGACGTTGATCGACGCCGACGCCAGCACGGCCGCGGCCGAGGTCTTCGCCGCCCACGGCGCCGACGACTGCCCGCGCCTGATTGCGGACGGCGGCTCCGGCACTGTCACCAAGTCGATGATGATGGCGCCCTCGCTGGTCAGCGGAGTGCAGGGCGATCCCTACACCCCGGGCATCATGCAGTTCGCGGTGAGCGTCGACGGCCACAGCGCGGTCAACGTCGGCCTCAACGTCTCCTCCAGCTCGATGAGCAGCATGACCGGCGACAGCGGCGAGCCCGACATGCGCGTGCTGCTGGCCGTGGACGAGCCGATCCAGTTCGAGTACGAGGGCAACGCGGTCGGCACCACCACGGGCGACGTGCTCGGTCCCTTCGAGCTGGACGGCGACGACAACTTTTCCCTGGTCTCGAACGGAGGGGCGCTGCCCGCGGGCGTCTACCACGTGATGCTGGTCAACGCCGGAGACGGCGACGGCACGCTGACCGGAATCGAGGTCGCGGCCGCCGACGAGGCGATCGCCGGCGAGGACGGAACCCAGACTTTCGGCGACGGCGATGACGACGACGCGGACGCCGGTCCCGACGGCGGCGCGTCCTCGGACGGCAACTCGGGAGGTTGCGGTTGCACCGCTCCCGGATCGGCTGGTGGCACCGGAGGCCCTGCGCTGCCGACGCTGTTGCTCCTCGCGCTGGCCGGCGCTATCCTGCGCCGGAGTTGAACGACCACCACGAAAGACAAAACCTCCCTCTGTGGCCGTGGCTTTTGCTGATCGCGGCGGTCGCGGTCGCCTTCTGGCTGATCCTGAGTCGCAACGTCACGATGGACGACGTGCGTTCCGTCGCCGGCGATGGACACGTCCTGATCGCCGAGCACCCGTTGCTCGGCGCCCTGGCCGTGTGGGGCGCGGTCTTCGCCTGCGGCGTGCTGTCGATCCCGCTCAAGGGGGTGATCAACGTGCTGGCCGGCGCCCTGCTCGGACCGGTGCTGGCCACCCTGGTCGTGATCAGCGGAGTGCTGGCCGGCGCCTCCTTGCTGTTCGCCGCCGCCCGCCGCTGGCTGCGCGGCCGCTTCGAGCAGAGGATGGGATCGCTGGCGCGCAAGGTCGAGGCCCGCCTGTCCAGGCGGCCGATTCGCGCGGTGGCCGGGCTGAGGCTGATGATCACCCTGCCCTACGGACCGATCAGCATCGCCTGCGCGCTGACGTCGATCCGCTACCGGGACTTCGTCCTGGGCAGCGCGCTGGGCGATCTGCCGGTGATCGCGCTGTACGCCGTGGCCGGCGAGCGCCTGGCCACGCTGGCCAGCCCCGGCGAGGCGATATCTCCGGCCGCGGCCGCGGTCTTGATCGGTGCGGGTCTGCTGTTGGTGATCGGTTCTCTGGCCGGCGGGCGCGAGAAGAAGCGCCTCGGGATCAAGGCTTCCTGACCCCGGGACCGGTCTCCAGCGGGTAGCCCGCCTCGCGCCATTTCTGGATGCCGCCCGTGACCAGGATCACGTTCTTCAGCCCGTCCTCGGCGAGCTGCTTGCAAACCGCCAGCGAGTTGCGCCCGCAGGTGCAGATCACCGCCACCTCGCCTTCCAGATCACGCAGCTCGGGCTCGGCGACCTTGATCCTTCCGCGCGGAACGTTGATCGAGCCCGGGACGTGGCCCTTGCGAAACAGCTCCATCGATCGCACGTCGATCACGGTGATCTCCCGCGATGGATCGTTCAGCGCAGCCTCGAGCTGCTCGACCGTCATCTGCGGACCGTCGTAGCCGCAACCCGCGAAGAGAAGCGCGATCGCCAGCGTCCACAGAGTCGAACGACCAGATCTCATCGACTCTCCTCCCCCGGCTCGGCGCCGGTAGCCTCGACCGGCGGCGCCGCGAGGCCGGCAAGGCGCGCCCGCGCACCCAGGCCCAGCAGCACCAGCCCGGCGGCGCCCACGAGCGCGTGGGCGCCGATGAACAACCAGTTGAAGGCCACACCGAGCACCTGCGGGGGAAACCCGGCCGTCGCGGCGTGATAGACGAAATGCCCGATCGAGATCGCGGCCGCGGCCACCGCGGCCAGACCGGCCAGCCGCAGCGCCAGACCCGTACGCCCGCGTCCGGTGCGCTGCTCAGCCATTGCTCGCCAGGCTCGCCAGCCACAGGGCCAACACCGCGGCCGAGCCGTGGAAGACCACCGCGGCGATCACGTCTCCGTTCCAGGGACGGCTGCGACCGCGCGCGACCTCGACGATCGCGGCCACGATCGTCCAGGCGGCCAGCAGCGCGGCGGCGGCGGCGCCGAGCCCGTAGCCGAGCGGAGTCGGTTCCATCGCGAGCCCTCGTCTCCTTTCACCGAAATGATACCCGAGCCCGGCGACAGCGTCCAACCCGACGCTCATTCGCAGGCGTAGACCTCCCACTCGTAGATGATGGGGTTGGTCTGCTGCGAGGGGCAGGATGGATTCACCTCGATGTCGTAGATACGAAGAGCGGTCGTGCTGATCGGATCCGGGAACTGGTAGCTCCAGTCGTCGACCTGGCCGCTGAGCGACTGCACCGTAACCCAGCTCGAGCCGTTCCAGTACTGGATCGTCCCGCTGCCCAGGGTGCGCGGATTCGAGTCGCACGGGTTGGAGGTCAGGTAGTTGGTATCGATCCAGAAACCCCACAGCAGCTGCGACGAAGACCAGTCGTAGCGGATCCAGGCGTTCGAAGTCTCGGCGGTGTCCACCCAGTGGAACACGCACGAGCTCTGCAGCAGACCGTCGTTCATGTTCGAAGGCCCGAAACCGTAAGCCTCGGAGCCGCCGCCGCTCGACGAGGCGCTGGCCGAAAGAGCCACGTTGGCTCCCTGGGCGCATCCGCAGTCCGCCGGGCAGGTGGAGTAGGTCTCGCCGCAGTTGCAGAGGCCGTCGCCGCAGGCGTCGGCCGCGCTTCCGCCGGTGCACGAGCCGCCCGAGCAGGTCGTGCCCGTGGTGCACGGGTCGCCGTCGTCGCAGGCCGTGCTCGTCCGCCACTGCCAGGAGTCGCTGT